>NZ_JAHPTU010000009.1:0-167542 GCF_025514355.1 Acinetobacter sp. WU_MDCI_Abxe161 | reverse complement strand
TGGTGCGCTCAGAGAGATTCGAACTCCCGACCCCTTAGTTCGTAGCCAAGTGCTCTATCCAGCTGAGCTATGAGCGCATTAAGTAAATGGCGGTGAGAGAGGGATTCGAACCCTCGATACCAGTAATAGGTATGCTTCCTTAGCAGGGAAGTGATTTCAGCCACTCATCCACCTCACCGGAACGAGCCGCCATAATACAAACTAAAACCCTATTGTTCAAGTCATCATAGTGAAATTTTCTTGTTTTTTAGTTCAATGAATTATTTTTTAAGCAATTTCCTCATTATTTTCGTCTTTTTCGATCAAACGCTTGTTAAGATAGATATTATTTCTTCATCAAAATACTGTAGTGCATAACACATTATTGCAAACCTAAACGTGCAGTTCGGGTCTGCATGACTTATGCTAAACTTATCTGCCAAGCGTGAAACCAAACGACATGACAAAAAACTGGGCTGACCCCGAAGCGAAAGCTGAAGCTGAACGTTATGACAATCCTATTCCAAGCCGTACTCTTATTTTAGATACATTGGAACAATTGCAGACACCGCAATCTCATGCAGAACTTGTCGATCATTTTAATATTCATGACCAAAAAAGTATTGAAGCTCTAAGTCACCGCTTAAGTGCTATGGTTCGTGACGGCCAAATCATGAAAGACGGTTTTAAATTTCAGTTGGTGGCAGATCAACCAACCTATGAAGCAACTGTTTATATTAATAGTAAAGGTTTAGGTACGGCACATATTGATGGTCAAACTGATCTTTTACTTCCTGAACGCGAATTACGTTTAGTATTTAATGGTGACCGAGTTAGAGTGCGCCAGACTTCGGTTGACCGTAAAGGTAAACCATGGGGTTTTATCACAGAAGTTTTACAGCATCGCGTTAAACAATTAATTGGTAAATTGTCAGTTCACGATGGCGAATATTTTATTCAACCCAACAATCCAAATCAGCACCAACCTATTCCTTTAGAAAAAGAATTAGTAACACACGCCAAAGCAAATGTTGGCGATATGCTACGTGTCGCAATAGATAGTTATCCGACTCGTGAAGAGTTTGCGACGGCGCATATTATTCAGTCTATGGCCGATAAAGCTGATACAGAAATTATTATTCCACAGACCATTCTTGAGTTTGGCTTACCTTACGAATTTCCAGATCAAGTCTTAAAAGAAGCTGAAAGTTTTAAAGAGCCATCCGCTCAAGATCGTGAAGGCCGTATTGATTTAAGAGATTTAGCATTAGTTACGATCGATGGTGAAGATGCTCGAGATTTTGATGATGCGGTTTATGCAGAAAAACGTTCAGGCGGTGGTTACCGTGTAGTCGTCGCAATTGCTGATGTGAGTCATTATGTCCGCTTAGACTCAGCCCTCAATGAAGAAGCTGAGGAACGAGGAACTTCGGTATACTTCCCGCACTTTGTATTACCGATGCTACCAGAGGCTTTGTCAAACGGTTTGTGCTCTCTGAACCCTCATGTAGACCGTCTATGTATGGTCTGTGACTTAAAACTCTCTCGTACAGGCCGTGTAACAGGTTATGAGTTTTATCCATCAGTCATGCATTCAAAAGCACGTTTGACCTATACACAGGTAGCACAATATTTTGACGGCGCCACAGATGCGATTCCAAAAGATCGTGATGTTCATAAATCTTTAAATACGCTTTTCCAGCTTTATCAGATTTTGAAAAATTTACGTGCTGATCGTCATGCAATGGAATTTGAAACCATTGAAACCTACATGACTTTTGATGAGCTAGGCGGGATTAAAGAAATTTTGCCACGTACACGTAATGAAGCACATAAGCTCATTGAAGAATGTATGTTACTTGCTAACGTTGCTGCCGCAGAATATGCATTGGAACATGATGTTCCAATGTTATATCGCGTGCACGAAGCTCCAGAGTTTTCACGTATTCAGAAAGTAAAAGACTTCGTAAAATTACTGGGTCTACCCTTCCCTGACCAGCCAACTCAAGCGGACTACCAAAGAGTTATTGAAGCAACCAAAGATCGTATTGATGCACCAAGCATTCATGCCGTTTTATTACGCTCAATGATGCAAGCTTATTATGGCGCAAAAAATGCAGGGCACTATGGTTTGGCTTATGAAGCTTATACACATTTCACTTCGCCAATCCGTCGTTACCCAGATTTATTATTGCACCGTGCCATTAAAGCACATCTCAAACAAAAGCCTTATCCACTCTCTGGTGCTGCACTAGATGATGCAGGTGAACATTTCTCTCAAACAGAACGCCGTGCTGATGAAGCATCTCGCAGCGTAACCACTTGGTTGAAGTGCCACTACATGCAACAGCATTTAGGGGATGAGTTTATTGGTATTGTGAGTGCGGTAACCGAATTTGGTTTGTTTGTGACGCTGAAAGATCTATATGTCGATGGCATGATTCATATTAGCCAACTCGGCGATGACTTCTTTATTTATGACCAAGCGAGCCAAAATCTGGTAGGTCAAAATCGTGGTCAAGTCTTTGGTCTAGGCGATGAAGTTAAAATTCAGGTTGCGGGCGTCAATCTGGAAGAACGTAAAATTGACTTTCAGCTTATTAAGCAAGTTACCCATGCAGGCCGAGTAGTTCGTAGTCGTGCACCACGCACCACTAAAACAGCTGCTCAGGCTAACGAAGAGGTCTTTAGCAAACCAACTGTTAGTAGCGACGGTGAAAGACCTGTTCATAAAAAGAAAGAAAAAAGTAAGCCAAGTTCTTACACCAAAAAATCTGGTAAAAAAACCTCAGCAAAAGCTGAGGCTAAACCAGAGAAGGTGAAGAAGAAATCTAAGCCTAAAAAGAAAAAGTCGAATGCAAAATCAAAGGCAGAATAGTGGGTAAATAATTATCACGTTTCAGTAATAAGTCTCCAATAGGAGGCTTATTTCTTTTTAAAAAGGGTTATTTTACACATTAAGCTTGATTTCCGGCTTGAGAGGACCTACATCTAATACCATGTTTAAAAAATAATGTGGCTATTAGCAATGACTTTACAGCAAGCGACTTTACCAACTCCGCGTTTTGACCAAATTAAATTAGAAAATTTAAAACAAGACATCCAGCAAGCAATTCAAGCAGGTCAGGAATTTTTAAATACTCTTACAGCTGCACCTACAGATAGAGCACAGCAACTTTCCGTACTTGAGCAAGTCGATACGCTTGAGAATAATCTGAGTGAATCATGGGGCGTTTTATCGCATTTAAATGCGGTAATGAGTAATGCAGAAACGAGAGAAGTTTATCAATCCTTATTACCAGCATTGAGTGAATATTACACTCAGCTTGGTCAACACACAGCACTTTATCAGACATATCAACACATCCATGATGATCAAAGCTATACATTGCTTAGCCCAGCCCAACAAAGTGCTATTCGCCTCGCTTTACGTGACTTTAAACTTTCTGGTGTAGCCTTAGAGGGTGAAGAGAAAAAACGTTATGCAGAGATTTCTGCACGTCTTTCACAGCTTTCTTCTGATTTTTCAAACCACGTACTTGATGCAACACAGGCTTACTTTAAACCACTTACCGAAGATCAGTTAAAAGGCCTTCCAGAAAGTAATATTGAGCTATTAAAACAGTACGGCAAACAACGTGAACTTGACCAAGCTGTAGCAACCCTCGATTTCCCAGCATATTTTGCGATCATGACTTATGCAGATGACCGTGCATTGCGTGAAGAGCTTTATAGAGCTTATGTAACTCGCGCATCCGAACAGTCTGAACAAACTGAGTTTGATAACAGCAAAATTATGGAAGAAATTTTGAGTCTTCGTCAGGAAATGGCGAAACTACTTGGTTTCAATAACTATGCTGAATATTCTCTGGCAAGCAAAATGGCGCCAGACGTAAAAACAGTACATGAGTTTTTGGTTGATCTAGCAGAACATGCGCGTGCTCCTGCGCTTAAAGAAGTTGCGGAACTTCAAGAAATTGCCAAAGAAGATGGTGTAGATGAACTCAAACCTTGGGATACAACGTACTATTCTGAAAAGCTTAAACAGCAACAATTCAACTTATCTCAAGAAGCTTTAAAACCTTATTTCCCTGCACCTAAAGTTCTTCAGGGATTATTCCAGATTGTGCAGCGCCTATACGGCATTAATATTATCGAAAGACAAGCACCTGTCTGGCATCCAGATGCACGTTATTTTGAATTAGAAGACCAAGACCAAGTGATTGGTGGATTCTTCTTTGACATCTATGCTCGTACGGGCAAACGTGGTGGTGCATGGATGAATGGTTTCCGCTCACGTATGCAAACGCTTCATGGCTTACAA
Source organism: Acinetobacter sp. WU_MDCI_Abxe161 (assembly GCF_025514355.1). NCBI lineage: Bacteria > Pseudomonadati > Pseudomonadota > Gammaproteobacteria > Moraxellales > Moraxellaceae > Acinetobacter > Acinetobacter sp. WU_MDCI_Abxe161. Next base: position 163,239 of record NZ_JAHPTU010000009.1, on the reverse strand, counting down.
AAACCAATTTGCTATATGGTGTGTAATTTCACCCCTCCGGTAGGTGATCAACCTGCTTTATTGACTCATGACGAAGTGATTACTTTATTCCACGAGTTCGGACATGGTTTACATCACATGTTGACAGAGGTAGATAACATCTCGGTTGCAGGAACGCACGGTGTTGCTTGGGATGCAGTAGAGCTACCAAGCCAGTTTATGGAATTCTGGTCATGGGATAAAGAAAGCCTTGATGTACTAAGTGAACACATCGATAGTAAACAAACTTTGCCACAAGAGTTACTGGATGCTTTATTAAATGCCCGATTCTTCCAATCTGGTATGCAAACTTTGCGTCAGCTTGAATTTGCGTTGTTTGACTTGACCATTCACACAAAAACACCTGCACTAAACAGTGAGCAAATTCAGCAGACCTTAAACGACATTCGTAAGCAGTATGCAGTCGTTCCTACTGTCGACTACAACCGTTTCCAACATAGTTTTAGTCATATTTTTGCTGGTGGTTATGCCGCGGGTTATTACTCTTACAAATGGGCAGAAGTCTTAGCAAGTGATGCGTTTGATCGTTTTGAAAATGAAGGTATTTTTAACACTCAAACAGGTAAAGAATTCCGTCAAGCAATTTTAGCTGTGGGTGGAAAAGATACCGCGCTTGAGGCATTTGTTAATTTCCGTGGGCGCGAACCTAAAATTGACGCGTTGTTACGTCATCAAGGTTGGACGAATGACAACAAAACCGCTTAAACTATGGGCCTAAATTGATCGTGTGGTTAGGGTGATAAAGATGAAAAAACGTTTCATTGCTGGGGCAAAATGTCCAAAATGTGAAGCCATGGATCGGATTGTCATGCTAACCACCGCAGAAGATGAATGGATTGAATGTATTGAATGCGGTTATAGCGAAAATCGTCCGACTCATGTTGATGAGCCTGAGACGCCTGCTATACCTGATGAAATTGGGGTAATACAGTTCAAGCCACGTCGTCCCGACTAAAGGTCTTAAACATGCCACTACAAAGAAAACAAAACTCAAAATTATTATGGATTTTAATTGGGGGCTTAAGCATTCTCATAGTGCTTTTTTTTGCAGCACAATGGTTTTTTAAAAAAACTGAGTCGTCAGCACCACTGGTTGATCCTCAACCTGTATCGACGCCCGCTCCTGCTCAACCTGCTGATCCATCACCAAGCTCTGAACCTTTAGCTGAAAATGCAAGTTCTCAGCAACTTGTCAGTGAGAAGGTGCTTAAAGAACCTGTACCAGCCCAAGAGTCTTTAGCAAAAGAAGAAGTATCAAAACTTGAAGATATCCATCATCAGTTAAAAGATCAGGAAGCCAACTTAAAAGCTCAGCATGCTGACGCTGATCAATTAACTAAACTGAAGGAAGAACAAGTTAAATTGCTTGAAGCTCAGCTTAAACAGCAATAGTTTTTGAGCGGACTCTTAAAAAAGCTAAAGTCATCTATCTTTAGCTTTTTTTATTTGGATTTAAAAATAGTATTAATTATCTTTTTCTAAATTTACTCAATCTACTTATAAAAAAAGCCCTCCGTTTAGGAAGGCTTTTTTATATAACCGATACTTTAATTTAAGTTAATGATACCAACCGAATAACTTAAATACATACGGTACGTAAGTCACTAATACCAATGATGAGAACAAGACAATAATTGGTAGCAACCAGCGCTCATATCGGAAGTAGAAACTTGTATATTTCTCTTTCGCTTCAGCATCAGCAGCATTCACTTCATCATCTCCGACGGACAACCGCGTGAGTAGATGGTTCAAGGCAACTGGTGGTGTTACATAACCAAATTCGAATGCAACCAATACAATCATCCAGAAATGGATTGGATGGATACCATTTTCGTATGCCACAGGTGCAATAGTTGCAGCAACTAAAATTACAGCACCAAATGGGTCTGTACACATACCAATAATGGCAAGTAATAACGCAATACATGCAAGTGAGATATAGATACTGCCTAAATGGGTCGGCAATAATTCAACCACTTCAGAGCGTTCAATTAAACCACCTACACTTGCAGACAATGCCATCAAGATAATTAGAGCACCAATATGGCCTACAGTTTCTGAGGTCGCAAAACGAAGTGCTCCACCAAAACCAAGACGGAATTGAGAACTATGCGGATCATGCGCACGAAGGAATGGTGATTTTTGTTCGTGTTCACGAACAATCGCCTCATGAATATTAATTGCAGGAGCTTCTTTGGTAGCGACCAATTTGTCATACAAGATCATTGCTATGAGGACTAATGGCAAAATTACTGGTGCAGTAAACTCATTCATTCCTGTATCTAGCGCATATTTATAGATCGCAAGAACAACAGCAGTGATCAGAATATATGGAATTACGGGAATAAAGGCACGCATCATGCCTGGAATCGCAACTTTTGGTGAATTTACACGGAATTTTTCTTCAGCCAAAAGTAAGGAAACACCCAAGAAAATAAATGCAGTTAACCAAAATACATAAATACCATGACCAAACAATTCATCGGACGTTACATGGCGGCTATCAAGCATTGCAATTAAAACGACCAATAGACATGGGCGTACAACTACCCCCAAAGAACCTGACATGGCAGACACAGCCAACGCATATTGACGGCGAGCACCTGCATTCCAGACTTCTTTATAAATAATTGCACCAGCTGCGATTACGAAAATACCTGATGCACCTGTATAAGCTGTTGGTACAGCAGCAGCAATTAGAATTAACCACGTTAAAGTTTCTGGCGCCAAGTTCCATGGGCGAAGCACATTAAGGAACAAATCCATAACACGTGTTTGAGTCAAAAGCATACCTGCCCAAATAAACAAGGCAAGGTTTAAGAAGATACCTGAGAACTCAACCAATAAACCAAGGTAAATCCCTTGCCCCATTGGGTAATCCATAAAGAATGTAAATACGATGCCTGTAATTAGTGCCATGTAAGCATATAAAGGCACCGATAGTAAGGCCAAACCTATATTACCGCCTTCACGTTTTGGTGGAGGTGAGAAAAATAATTGATACAAACTAATTAAGGTCAGTACAACAAATAGAATCATCCAGATCCAGTAAATCGTTACTGTTTCATAGGTAGGTGTTACCCCAGAATTTATGACTGAACGATACTGACTAATTACCGAGAAGCTAAGTAGTGCATTACCAATCAACATAAAGAGGGAATACACTTTGTAATCTATTTTTGTTGCCGGATTACGTAAGCCAATATGGTGATATTTCAACGATGCAGTGATCGCAGAAATCAGAACCATAAAGATGAGTAAAATAGCGCGGTTCTCTGTACCGAATTTAAAAATACCAAAGAAACCAGTCTCAATAGCACGGTAAGTACGTACCCCTGGGTTAGCTTCGATATATTTAATGGTTTTATCATACGCTTGGTATTTTTCATCACATTGTTGCTGCGCTGCGAGTAGTGATGCACGGACATCACTTTCCGATGCTGCACCAAAGAAACTCGCGAAATCATCAGATGCATTCGCTTTCATTTGTTCTTTTACTTGAGCATCGATATTTGGATGTCGATCACAAGTTGGCTTTTCTGGCTCAGCACGCAAAAAAGAATATTGCATACCTGTAGCAGGGTCACCATAGAGGCGCTCCCCGATACGTAATAATTGTCCGTGGATCATTTCCCCGGTACCAATAATTAGAGTCATTAATAGCAGAATAAGGATGACGAATGTTGAGATCCATTCGTTCCAGATATAACCCAGCAGACCTAATCCAGATCTTTTTTCTTGATGTTCTTGCATAAATATTCCAATTTTGTTCTCTCAAAAACCTGTAAAAACAGGAGTTTGAGTCATGCAATTTTCTTGGTCAGGGGTTAAATCCATCCCCCTTCTACCAATCCCTTTATTCAACGATCAAATTTGCATCAAACTTTATGAATAAAGAATGACTAAAATCACTTTTTTAACAGTTTGTATTGTCAATGTTTCTTTTTTAATCTCTGCACAAGCCAATAGCATCCCCCAAAAATTGCTCCACCTATCGCTCCATATAAATGGGCCTCAGTTAAAACAGGACTTCCTATTAACTGGGCAGTTCCTGTTTGCCCGAATGTATTTTCCCATATGAGTTTAGCTACGATTAATCCTAGAACCAAAAGAGCAAAATTACGCTCTTTACGATATTGCAAATACACTAAAGCAACCGCTGTATATAGCCCATGTAATACACCAGACAGCCCTGCATACGCTTCGATATAAGGTAAATAAAAGTAGAACACCAAACTAATAAAAGGTGGCAACAGCAAAAGCAGGCTTAAAATATGCCATGCTTTTGTATGTGGAAAGATAAAGGGTAAACAGGCAAATGCCATCATATTTAAAAGAAAATGAATCCAACCTACATGAACCCAGTGCGCTGTCCATAAACGCCAGAATTCGCCAAGTAAACTGTCACGCCAATAAATAAAAGTATCAGGAAACACCTGTAGACACGCAGAAATGGAAATGCACACTGCGACCAAAAGCACTTTCCTATTCAGTACATGATCCTTCATGGCACACTCCTTGAAATTAAACTTCTTGCAATTATTGTAGAACTTAACAATAGACTCGCAAGAAGTTAGTCTTTCAAATATTTTTACTGCGCTGCTGGTGTAGTAGATGAATCCGCAGGAACTTCAGAAGCAGCTCCGCCATCAAACAATTCATCTAGCTCTGCTGCACCTTCATTCTTATCATCCCAGAAATGAGACATTCCATCATCTCCGGTACGTACGCCAGTATGCTCGGTCCAGTAACGGTCAGAGATACCACGTACAATAAGGCCTGCCATACTATCAATTAACTTAAAGTTCGGATTGACAGGTTTATCATCAGCTTGAGATGCCGCATATGATCTTAATGCATCACGAATTTTTGCATCATCACCACTTGCTTGGGCAGCCACTGCATATAAAGCATGAGATAAGCGAACACCTTTTTGCTCGCCTAATTGCACTGACTGTTTCAAAGTTTGATATGGATCTGGCTTACCCTCATCTGCACCAGGTAATAAAGTCCATATAACAGCACGCGTTGCGTTAGGCGCTCCCCAGAATTTTTCATTATCTAGGCAGACCATTCCCCGCTCTACAATAGCAGCGATATCTTTAGGAACATTCACTGCGCCACCAGAGTTAATATCATTGGTCACAGCTTGTAGACCACTGATCATTCCCATTAAATAGACAGTTTGATCTAAGTCACTACGCATTGTTGGACAAGAATCACCTAAATGATATTTATATTTAGATTCCCAACGGTCAGCAAATAACTTATAACCCGTATATTGACGTTCAGCCGCAATTGCAGCCCAACGTTTTTGTGCAATACGAGCATCCTGAGCTTCTGTTACCTGTCCCGCTTTTGAAGCCCGCAAATAACGTAATTCTGCCTCTAAAGCCTGGTTTTCAGCACAGACACCCGACGCCGCATATAGTAATACTGCAACACGTGTAGGGTCTGCTCCCATACCTTTAGTAGACATAATTGCTGGAGTTAAAGCATTACCTGAATTACAGACCATTTCAGCATCTTGCATAGCAAGAATAGGTGGAATCATATGCTTTTCAGTAAAGCCTAAAGCAACATTGGCTCCGGTTTTTACCACATAAGAACAACCTGATAAAACTGAAGCTGCAAGAAAACTCACCGCCAGACCTTGGCTTATTTTTTGGACTTTAGACATCTTCCTGTCCTCTATGTAATTTGTTTTTTCCTTTTCAGATGTACATTAGCAGATGCATATCCTGAATAAAAGAGTAATTACTCTAATTGTAGCGCTTATACTTTGACACACTTCACAGCAGATAAAATTGACAGTTTTTCGAGGAAACAGAAATTTTGGGCAAAAAAAAGTAGCATTGCGACGGTTCAGCACATGCTACTTATTAACTGGGATAAGCTTTTAACGGCTTATATTATTTTTGTTCTATATAATCCTTAAGTAAAGTTCCTGCTCTTCCTACTACTACAGCCATAACTACTGCAATTAACAGAAACATCCACATTGAAATCTCCATGAGAGACCTCCTTACTACAATCGCACCCAGTAATAAACTGGACACTTGATGAAATTAATCGACTAACCAATTTAATAATTGACTGATCGACGACCTTGCATCCTCTGTCTCTTAACTTTGTTAAAATTAACTTTGTTAAGATGTTCCCTGAGTAAAGTTCCTGCTCTTCCTATTACCACTGCCAAAATTATGGCAATGACCAAGAACGACCATGTTGGCATCTCCATTTTGAGACCTCCGACACACTTTACGTTGGTGTTTGTACTTTAACCGATCAAATAAATACCTATAGGTGAAATTGTCAGACAATCACCTTTCCTTCGCTTTTTTCTATATTTTAATTAGACAATCCTGAACTCAAGCAAGAAAATAATTATTAACCTTCTGTTTTTTATAATTTTTAAATAAATATACAAATGTAGAATTGTCTAACAATTAATAGAGTTTTTCTAAAACTTTTATCCTTTTCCACTGCTGAATAGGAAGCTGATCGTACCAAATAATAGCTATTTTCGTAGGTCCTCCTTCAAAATAAACGACTATGAATATCTGATAATCAATTATTTTAATAATTGCTAACCGGTGAATCGCGTTTTGAGAGGTGTATGCAACCGACCATAATTTTTGATCTAAATATACAATTTGAGATATTCGTGTTTGCTTTAAAAAGAAGATAAAACTAATAGATAAAAGAATAAGAGCACATAGCCACCACATAGGTGTTAATAATTGATAAAGCAGGATTGCTAAGCCCAAACCAACAAAAAGCTGAAATATTACCGAGACACGGCTATATTTCAGCTTAAAATTTAATTCTTTCATCAAAACAGTTTAGCCATGCACATACTGTTTTAATTTATAAATAAATTCACGTAACTCTGTACGTGGAGGTTCAGAAACTTCCATGAACCAATCTAATAAATCTGGATCTTCTTGCTCAACTAACTCTGCAAACAATGCTTTTTCTGCCGGATCAGCTTTCAAATAATAGTTTTTTACATACGGGTCAAAATAGACGTCAATTTCTTTTAAGCCGCGGCGTGCTCGATAAATTACTTTACGTTCTTCCAAGGTCATTTCGTCAGACATTTATTTCCCCATCTGCGTTGATAGTGCGCCTAGTTTACCTGATCACCTTCCAAAGATCGCTAAAAATATCAAATTGACCAAATTTATCATCTTGTTCTCATAATTGAGCATTCATCACATTGTTAGGTATGAAATGCTTCCGTATGTTTAGGGACATAACATCACACCTGAACCAAGGAAGAAATACAAATGCAATCTGGTGCCATCCGTCCTATTCCAAATATGTTACCGAGACACTTATTTAATGAAGAACATGAAGCCTTCCGTGAGACCGTCCGTAAATTCTATGAAAAGGAAGTAGTTCCAAATATAGAAAAATATGAAAAACAGCAACATGTGGACCGAGATCTTTGGAATAAAGCTGGAGAATTAGGTCTTCTTTGCACCACAATGCCAGAGCAATATGGTGGTTCTGGGGTAGATCGTCTATACAGTATGATTCTTATCGAAGAACAAGCATATGCGATGGACTCGAGTACCGGTTTCTCTTTGCATTCCGACATTGTTGCTAATTACGTTAATAATTTTGGTAATGAAGAACAAAAACAAAAATGGTTACCTAAAATGGCAACTGGAGAAGTGGTCACCGCTATTGCCATGACAGAACCGGGTACGGGTTCAGATTTACAAGCGGTAAGAACCACAGCCGTACTTGATGGTGATGAATATGTTATTAATGGCTCTAAAATTTTTATTACGAATGGCTACCTATGCGACATGGCCGTAGTCGTTTGTAAAACTGGTAATAGTGATAAAGGTTCGGCGAACTTATCCTTAATTATTGTGGAAGCAGACCGTGCTGGTTTTAGTAAAGGTAAACCTCTAAACAAAATAGGAATGAAAGGTCAGGATACTTGCGAATTATTCTTTGATAACGTTCGCGTTCCTAAAGAAAACCTTTTAGGCATGGAAGGTATGGGCTTTATTATGCTCATGAAAGAATTAGCATGGGAACGAATGTTAGTTGCTATTATTTGTCAGGCAGGCGCTGAAGCAGCCTTTGCGCATACCGTTCAATATACAAAAGATCGTAAAGCATTTGGTAAACCTATAGGCGCATTTCAGAATACACGCTTTAAACTTGCTGAACTTAGAACAGAGATAGATTTCTGCCGTACTTATCTAGATCGTTGTATGGAATTACAACTTGAAGAAAAATTGAGTGTCGAAGCTGCCGCAGCTGCTAAATATAAAATTTCTGATATGTTCTCGAAGATTGTAGATGAATGCCTTCAATTGCATGGTGGTTATGGTTATATGCTTGAATATCCAATTGCGCGTGCCTACATAGATCATCGAGCAAATCGAATTTATGCAGGTACAAATGAAATCATGAAAGAATTAATTTCAAGAACACTTTAATACCTTCATAAGAAAAGGGGCATTACGCCCCTTTTCTTATTTAACATGACTTAGGATACTAATTTGGGTTTACGTTCATTTGCTTCAGAACGCTTATGAAAATGAAGAATACCATCTTCAAATGTCGCATTTTTTAGGGACTTTCTATCTTCGAGGTAGTTATTAGTCACCTGCCATGGAGCACGTTTACCCTGTTTAGGAAGTTCATGAGCTGCACGGTTAATATAGCCTGAAGATAGTTTACCCATCACGGTATCTTCTTCCATCACCGTCTTATCACCCGATGGAATCACTTCATCATAACTATTTTTGTCCATATAGTTTAATAAGCGACAAATATATTCGGCAGCGATATCCACTTTAAGTGTCCATGATGCATTCACATAGCCAATTATCATCGCCATATTTGGTACATCACTGAGCATTATGCCGTTATAAAGCATATGTTCAGATGAGTTGATTGGTTTCCCATCAAGAGTAGCCTGAACTCCACCCATAATCTGAACTTGTAGCCCTGTTGCAGAAACAACGATATCAGCATCAAGATGTTTGCCAGATTTAAGCAAAACACCTTTTTCGGTAAATTTCTCAATCTGATCAGTTTCTACACTTGCTTTGCCTTCACGTAAAATCTTAAACAAGTCACCATCTGGCACTACGCATAAACGCTGATCCCAAGGATTATATGAAGGCGTAAAATGCTTCATATCAACCTTACCTTTAAGTTGCACTTCAATTGCTTTTAAAAGTAAACGACGTACAGTTTTCGGATGCTTCTGAGACAATGCATAAATAGCGCGTTGCATGCCAATGTTGCGAGCACGGGTAAATTTATAAGCTGCTTCTTCAGACATAAATTTACGCGTTTTTTCATAGATGAAATCGATAGAAGGAACACTAGCAATATACGTTGGAGAACGCTGCAACATGGTGACATGACCTGCTCCACCTTTAGCCATGGCTGGTACTAAAGTAATTGCTGTTGCACCACTACCAATAATAACGACTTTCTTACCTGCGTAATCTAAATTTTCCGGCCAATGCTGTGGGTGAATAAGCTGCCCTTTAAATGCTTCTTGATTTGGGAAAGAAGGCGCATACCCCTGATCATAGTTATAGTAACCTGTACATCCAACAACAAAATTTGCAATCCAAGTCTGCTGTTTTTTATTGCTATCTTCTACTACAACCTGCCATTTTTTTGAGGCAGAATCATAATTAGCAGAAAGTACACGATGACCAAAATGAATTTTTTCTTTTAATTTATATTCATCAATTACTTCGCCTAAATAACCTTTAATAGAAGCACCATCAGCTAATACATTCGCTTTACACCATGGTTTAAAGTTAAAACCAAAGGTAGACATATCTGAATCTGAACGGATACCAGGATAACGGAAAAGATCCCATGTTCCACCAAAAGACTCACGACGTTCCAAAATCTCGAACTGTCGTTGTGGTGAATTTTTTGACAAATGAGCAGCGATTCCGATTCCTGAAATACCTGCACCAATGATTAAAATATCAACTTGCTTTTCCATTTTATTTTTATACCCATTGTTGAGAATATAAGTTTATTAAAACACAATTTTGACAATACACAATGTCAAGTTTGACCGTTTATCTGCTTTTTTATATCACTTGAGGACATTTTTATAATTTATTTTGTGACTAGAAATAAAAAAGACCGGTATAAAACCGGTCTTTTTTGAATAAAATCAATTATTCAGCTGAAGTGTTTACTTCACGATCTACAAGCTCAACGTAAGCCATCGGTGCTGCATCACCAGCACGGAAGCCCGCTTTAAGAACACGTAGATAACCGCCGTTACGTTCTTTGTAACGAGGGCCGAGTACGGTAAATAATTTACCAACAGTTGCAGCATTACGAGTACGAGCAAATGCTAAACGACGATTTGCTACAGTATCGTTTTTTGCTAGAGTGATTAAAGGCTCAGCAACACGACGTAATTCTTTAGCTTTAGGCACAGTTGTTTTGATCAACTCGTGTTCAAATAAAGAATTAGCCAAGTTTTGGAACATCGCTTTACGATGGCTGCTTGTACGGCCTAATTTCACACCACTATTACGATGACGCATGGTGATAGTCCTACTTAATTAACGGCTACGATAGGCAAAACGGTCGTCCATACGAAGACTAGCTGGTGGCCAGTTTTCAAGACGCATACCGAGTTGTAAGCCTTTCGATGCCAAAACATCTTTGATCTCTGTTAACGATTTTTTACCAAGGTTAGGAGTTTTTAACAACTCAACTTCAGTACGTTGAACAAGATCACCAATGTAGTAAATATTTTCTGCTTTCAAACAGTTAGCAGAACGAACAGTAAGCTCTAGATCATCTACTGGGCGAAGCAAGATTGGGTCAACTTCTTCACGAGGCTCTTGAGCAACTGGAGTTTGGTCTTTCTGAAGATCAACGAAAATTGCAATTTGTTGTTGCAAGATTGTTGCCGCTTTACGGATAGCTTCTTCAGGATCAACCGTTCCATTTGTTTCAAGGTCGATTACCAGTTTATCTAAATCGGTACGTTGTTCCACACGCGCATTTTCAACGGTGTAAGAAACACGTTTAATTGGGCTATAAGAAGCATCTAATTGCAAACGACCAACAGGACGTGTTTCACCTTCAGGAAAACGAGAATCAGATGTTTCATAACCACGACCTTGAGCAACTTTCAAGCGCATTTTTAATGAGCCTGAAGCACTTAAAGTACCGATTAAATGTTCTGGGTTAACCACTTCAACATTATGAGGTAAACGAAGGTCAGCAGCAGTAATATCGCCAGGACCTTGTTTTTCTAATGTTAAATATGCTTCATTTTGATCGAACAGCTTAATAGACAATCCTTTTAGGTTCAGCAAGAGCTCGACGATGTCCTGCTGCAAGCCTTCTAAAGTACTGTACTCGTGCTCGACACCTTCTATCTCTACTTCAACCACAGCAGCGCCAGGTAAAGAAGACAATAGAATGCGACGTAAAGCATTACCTAGAGTATGGCCAAAACCACGCTCTAAAGGTTCTAGAATCACTTTTGCCGAGGTCCCGCTTACCGCTTCGACCTTGATCGCTTGCGGAGTTAGAAACTCGTTTGCAGTACGCGTCATTATTGCTACCTCAAGGATTATTTAGAATACAATTCTACAATCAAGCTTTCGTTGATTTCAGCAGGTAAATCAGAACGATCTGGTGCAGCTTTAAACGTACCTTCAAGCTTAGAATGATCAACTTCGATCCAAGCTGGAATACCACGTTGTGTAGCTAACTCAATCGCGTTTTTAATACGCAATTGTTGTTTAGCACCTTCGTGAACCGCAATTACATCACCAGCTTTAACTTGAATAGATGCGATGTTTACACGACGACCATTCAAAGTAATGCTACGGTGACTTACTAACTGACGAGCTTCTGCACGTGTAGAACCAAAACCCATGCGATAAACAACGTTATCAAGACGGCTTTCAAGCAATTTCAACAAGTTCTCACCTGTTGCGCCTTTAACACGAGCTGCTTCTTTATAGTAGTTACTAAATTGACGTTCTAACACACCGTAAATACGACGGACTTTTTGTTTTTCACGTAATTGTAGTGAATACTCAGATTGCTTACCACCGCGTGCCTGACCATGTTGACCAGGTGCTTTGTTAGCTTTTTTAGTTTTGACGTCAAATGGTTTAACGCCAGATTTAAGTTGCAGGTCTGTCCCTTCGCGGCGAGAGAGTTTGCATTTTGGACCAATATAACGAGCCATGAATGTTTCTCCTTACACGCGACGTTTTTTAGGTGGACGGCAACCGTTGTGAGGAATTGGAGTCACATCGGTAATGCTGTTAATCTTATAACCCACTGCGCCTAATGCACGAACCGCAGACTCACGACCTGGACCAGGACCTTTTACAAGGACGTCCAGATTTTTCAAACCGTAATCCAAAGCTGCTTTACCAGCAACTTCAGCAGCTACCTGAGCAGCAAACGGAGTTGATTTACGTGAACCACGGAAGCCTTGTCCACCTGAGGTGGCCCAAGCCAATGCATTACCTTGACGATCAGTAATCGTAACAATGGTGTTATTAAAAGACGCGTGAATGTGTGCAACACCTTCAGAGACGGTACGGGTGACCTTCTTGCGTGTGCGAGTATCTTTAGCCATCTTTTAGCTTCCAGAAATCTTACTTTTTAATCGGTTTGCGCGGACCTTTACGGGTACGTGCGTTAGTTTTGGTGCGTTGACCACGGACAGGCAAGCTGCGACGATGGCGAAGGCCGCGATAGCAACCCAAATCCATTAAACGTTTAATGTTCATGGAAATTTCGCGACGTAAGTCACCTTCGGTAGGAACCTTAGCAACTTCTGCACGAATCGCATCAAGCTGAGCATCGTCCAACTCACGGATCTTAGTAGTTTCAGTAATACCAACTGCAGCTAAGATATTCTTAGCAGTGTGGCGACCGATACCAAAGATATAAGTGAGGGAGATAACAGCATGCTTGTTATCCGGAATGTTTACACCGGCAATACGAGCCATTCACTTTCTCCAAAAAGGCAGTAGAGATAATCAACCGCCCCACAAAAATCTTGAGGGGCGGATATTAACCCAATTCGCCTACTGAAATCAACAGGTCTTGATTAGATTAACCTTGACGCTGCTTATGACGAGGTTCTGCGCTACAAATTACGCGAATAACCCCATTACGACGGATAACTTTACAGCTACCACAAATTTTCTTTACAGAAGCTTGTACTTTCATGATGAAACCTCTAAGTGCGCTTATCCCTTAGGATGAGCAGTCGTTTTTCTCATTAATGTTTGATTGTCATATTGATGAGATGTTAAATGCGCTTGTAGCTGAGCCATAAAGTCCATAACCACGACTACTACGATCAATAATGAGGTACCACCTAAATAGAATGGAATCCCAAAAGAGCTTTGTAGAATCATTGGCATTAAACAAATGACCGTAATATAAATCGCACCAATAAACGTCAAACGATTAAGAATATGATCTAAGTAACGAGCAGTTTGCTCACCTGGGCGAATACCAGGCACATAAGCTCCGCTGCGTTTTAGATTTTCTGATACTTCCTTAGGGCTAAATACTAAAGCCGTATAAAAGTAACAGAAAAAGATAATTAACGCACCAAAGAGCACCAAATACAAAGGCTGTCCAGGCGACAATACTAACGCTAAGTCTTGTAAGCTACTTTTAATAAAACCAGCATTTGGATCTGCACTTCCTACCCATTGTCCAAGACTAGCTGGGAACAATAGTAAAGAACTTGCAAAAATCGCAGGAATAACACCAGCCATATTAATTTTTAATGGCAAATGCGTCTGCTGTGCTGTAAATATACGACGACCTTGTTGCTTTTGTGCATAGTTTACTGGAATACGACGTTGTGCTTTTTCGATAAACACAATGGCTGCCAATACACCTAAAGACAAAAGACCAAAGATTACAAGACCAATCAAACTTGTCTGACCATTATCTACAGAAGATACTGATTGCATAATTAATTTAGGCAAACCAGCAACAATACCTGCGAAAATAATCATTGAGATACCGTTACCAATACCTCTTTCAGTGATTTGCTCACCTAGCCACATTAAGAACATAGTTCCAGCGACAAGTGAAGTAACTGCCGGTATATAAAATGCAAGGCCAACAGACAGAGTAATACCCTGACCTATCAAACCTGCACACATACCAACTGCCTGAACCACTGCAAGTAACAATGTGCCCTGACGCGTATATTGATTAATTTTACGCTTACCTTGCTCACCTTCCTTTTTCAAGGCTTCAAGTGAAGGAATTACAGTAGACATTAACTGCACAATAATTGATGCAGAAATGTAAGGCATAATCCCTAAAGCAAGAATAGACATTCGCTCTAAAGCACCGCCAGAAAACATATTGAATAGCCCAAGAATAGTTCCTTGGTTCGCATGAAATAAATTTTCTAACGCAGCATTATTAATGCCTGGTACTGGAATATGCGCTCCTAGTCGAAAGACCAGCAATGCACCGATTAGAAAACTCATCCGGCGAATAATTTCACGATATTTCACATGAAATGGCTGACCTTTCATCATGTTGACATGACCTGAAGAACTAGGAGACATAGACACTCGAGATTACTCCTCGACTTTACCGCCAGCTGCTTCAATCGCAGCTTTAGCGCCTTTAGTCAATGCAACACCTTGAACAGTGAATGCACGAGTGATTTCACCAGAAAGTACGATACGAGCACGAATTTGGTCACGACGAACAACATTCGCAGCTTTCAAAGTTTCTAGGCTAACGATGTCGCCTTCAACCTTGCTTAACTCAGATAAACGTACTTCAGCAGTTTTTAAAGCGATTTGGCTAGTGAAACCGAATTTAGGTAAACGACGATAAATCGCTGTTTGACCGCCTTCAAAGCCTGGACGAACGCCACCACTTTTACGTGATTTTTGACCTTTGACACCACGGCCACCAGTCTTACCAACGCCAGAACCGATACCACGGCCTAAACGACGGTGTTCACGTTTTGCACCTTCTGCAGGCGCAAGTTCATTTAAACGCAGAGTCATGGCTTATTCCTCTACACTAACCATATAGTAGACTTTGTTGATCATACCGCGGTTAGAAGGCGTATCTTGCACTTCTACAGTATGACCAATACGACGCAGACCTAAACCTTGTAAGCAAAGCTTGTGATTTTTCAAGCGATGTGAAGAAGATTTAGTCTGGGTAACTTTAATCGTTTTCATGATTGATTACCCTTGAATTTCTTCTACTGATTTACCACGTTTCGCAGCGACTTTCTCAGGAGAAGTCATATCACGCAAACCTTTGAAAGTTGCGTTTACTACGTTGGCAGCATTAGTAGAACCATAACATTTAGCAAGTACGTTATGTACACCTGCAGCTTCTAGAACGGCACGCATTGCGCCACCAGCGATTACGCCAGTACCTTCAGAAGCAGGTTGCATATATACACGGCTTGCACCATGACGAGCATTCACAGGGTGTTGTAAAGTAGTACCTGCAAGGTCTACAGTAATCATGTTGCGACGTGCAGCTTCAAGTGCTTTAGAAATAGCAGCTGGAACTTCACGTGCTTTACCACGACCAAAACCAACACGACCATTACCATCACCCACAACAGTTAATGCTGTGAAAGAGAAGATACGACCACCCTTAACAACTTTGGCTACACGATCAACGGCAACCAGCTTTTCAACAAGACCTTCGTTTTGTTCAACTTTAGCCATGATTAGAACTCCAAGCCGTTTTCACGAGCAGCATCAGCCAAGGCTTTGATACGACCATGATATTTAAAACCAGAACGGTCAAATGCAACTTTAGTTACACCAGCTGCTTTCGCACGCTCTGCGATTAAAGCGCCTACTTTAGTAGCCGCGTCTACATTACCTGTAGTACCGCTACGTAAAGATGCATCCAAAGTTGAAGCTTGTGCTAAAACTTTGCCACCATCTGCTGAAATAACTTGAGCATAGATGTGACGCGGAGTGCGGTTTACACACAAACGAGTCGCACCCAATGCACGAATGTGCAAGCGTGTGCTTTTCGCACGACGCAAACGGGATTGTTTCTTTTCGTTCATAAGAACCTCGCGCCTTATTTCTTCTTAGCTTCTTTACGAAGAATGACTTCATCCGAATAACGAACACCTTTACCTTTATATGGTTCAGGAGAACGATACGCACGGATTTCTGCCGCTACTTGACCTAACAACTGCTTGTTTGCTGATTTCAAAATGATTTCAGTAGCAGTTGGAGTTTCCGCTGTTACACCTTCAGGTAAAGCGTAGTCAATTGGGTGTGAAAAACCAAGGTTAAGGTTTACAACAGTACCTTTAACCGCAGCTTTATAACCAACACCAACTAGCTGCAACTTACGTTCGAAGCCTTCACTAACCCCTTTTACAAGGTTATTCAATACAGCGCGAGCAGTACCAGCTTGCATCCAAGCATCTTTCGATTCTTTAACTGGAGCAAGTTGAAGTTTACCTTCTTCCTGTTTTAGCTCGACCAGCGCATGCAGGTTGAAAGACAATGTACCTTTGCTGCCTTTCACTTCGACCTGCCGGCCGTTCTGAGTAACTGCTACACCATTAGGTACAGTTACTGGGGCTTTAGCCACACGAGACATGAGGAATCACCTATTAAGAAACAAAAGCAATAACTTCACCACCAACGCCCGCAGCACGTGCAGCGCGATCAGTCATGATGCCTTTGCTTGTAGAAACAATTGCAATACCTAAACCTTGCTTAACGCTTGGAAGTTTATCTTTACCACGGTATTGGCGAAGACCTGGACGGCTTACGCGTTTAACCATTTCGATAACTGGTTTGCCTTCGAAATATTTTAAAGTAATTGTCAAAGTAGATTTTGTCTCTTCTTGAGCAACTTCTACATTTGAAATATAACCTTCTTGTTGAAGTACGTTTGCAATAGCAACTTTCAACTTAGAGGAAGGCATAGAAACAGTTTGTTTCTTAGCCATTTGTGCGTTACGAACACGTGTTAGCATGTCGGCAACGGTATCTTGCATACTCATTTAGTCGCTCCTTACCAGCTTGCCTTAACAACGCCTGGTACATCACCCTGCATTACTGTGTCACGTAATTTGTTACGGCTTAAACCGAACTTACGGAAGTAACCATGAGGACGACCAGTTAAACCACAACGGTTACGAAGACGTACCGGAGATGCATTACGTGGCAATGCTTGTAACTTTAACATCGCTTCGAAACGCTCTTCTTCACTTGCATTTACGTTTGCAATCGTAGCTTTTAATTCAGCACGTTTTGCAGCGTATTTAGCAACTGTTTTTTCGCGTTTCAATTCGCGATTAATCATACCTTTCTTAGCCATATCGACCTCTTATTTGAACGGGAAGCCGAATGCACGCATAAGCGCACGGCCTTCGTCATCGGTGCGAGCAGTCGTAGTAATAGTAATATCCATACCACGAATACGATCAATCTTATCGAAATCGATTTCAGGGAAAACGATTTGCTCTTTCAAACCCATTGAGTAGTTACCACGACCATCAAATGATTTCGAAGAGAAACCACGGAAGTCACGGATACGAGGGATTGCGATTGAGATCAAACGGTCCAAGAATTCGTACATTTGGTCGCCACGTAAAGTAACTTTACAACCAATCGGCCAACCATCACGGATTTTGAAACCAGCGATAGATTTACGAGCAAGTGTAATTACTGGTTTTTGACCAGCAATTAATTGCATGTCGACTACAGCGCCATCTAATAATTTCTTATCAGTTGCAGCTGCGCCTACACCCATGTTTAGGGTAATTTTTGTGATGCGTGGAATTTCCATCACGTTCTTAATGCTAAGTTCTTCTTGTAACTTCGCTTTAAGTTCTTCGTTGTAACGTGCTTTAAGTCTGGCCATTGCCTTTTCAACCTATTACTTCGCTACCGCCACTGATTCACCATTTGATTTATAAACGCGAGTTTTCACGCCATCAATCACTTGGTAACCAACACGGTCAGCCTTCTGGGTTGTAGCATTTAAAATTGCCACGTTTGAAATATGAAGCGAAGCTTCTTGAGTAACGATACCGCCTTCAGCGCCAGTTACACGATTCGGCTTTTGATGCTTCTTCACTAAGTTAAGGCCTTCAACCTTAACGCGGTCTTCAGAAACAGACAATACAGTACCCTGTTTGCCTTTTTCTTTACCTGCGATCACGATAACTTGATCGCCTTTTTTAATCTTAGCCATGATTGCCTCTTATAGAACTTCAGGAGCCAATGAAATGATTTTCATGAACTGTTCAGTACGAAGTTCACGAGTCACTGGTCCGAAGATACGAGTAGCAATCGGAGCTTTGTTGTTGTTCAGGATAACTGCAGCATTATCATCAAAACGGATCACAGAACCATCTGGACGACGAATGCCGAATTTAGTACGAACTACAACCGCATTCATCACGTCACCTTTTTTAACACGTGCGCGTGGGATTGCTTCTTTTACAGTAACTTTAATAATGTCGCCAACAGAAGCATAACGACGATGTGAACCACCAAGTACTTTAATACATTGTACGCGGCGAGCACCACTGTTGTCTGCTACGTCGAGCATAGTTTCGGTTTGAATCATTGCCCTACTCCAAAACCGAGCATCACCGGTCACAATTTCGAAAGGCTCAAAGAGTACTCGAAATTGACCGATGATGCAACAAGAACGTCGAATTACTCAGCAGCTGCTTCAACTACTTCCACTAAAGTCCAAGCTTTAGTTTTAGAAATTGGGCGGCTTTCTTTAATGGTCACAACATCGCCAAGTTTAGCAACATTGTTCTCATCATGAGCGTGTAACTTAGTTGAACGGCGAATTGATTTGCCATACAACGGGTGTTGAACGCGGCGTTCGATAAGAACAACAATAGACTTGTCCATTTTGTCGCTTACTACTTTGCCGGTTAACGTGCGGACTGTTTTTTCACTCATTGTCCGTTCCCCTGTTTTTCGGTAAGGAGTGTCTTAATACGAGCAATTGTCTTACGAGCAACTTGCACTTCATGCGATTTACCCAACTGACCAGTTGCTTTCGCCATACGAAGACGGAATTGATTAAGCTGTTGCTCATCAAGCAAAGCTTTCAACTCTTCTACCGATTTTTCACGTAGATCTTTAGTTTTCATTACATTACCGTCCGAGTCACGATAGTGGTTTTAAACGGAAGTTTAGCAGCAGCTAAAGCAAATGCTTCACGCGCTAATTCTTCGTTCACACCTTCAATTTCGTACAGGATCTTACCTGGTTGGATCTGGCAAACCCAGTACTCCACGCTACCCTTACCTTTACCCATACGCACTTCAAGAGGCTTTTGAGTAATTGGTTTATCCGGGAATACGCGAATAAAGATTTTACCACCACGCTTAATACGGCGGCTAATAGTACGACGTGCAGCTTCAATCTGACGAGCAGTCATACGACCACGTTCAGTTGCTTTGATTGCAATCGAACCAAATGATACTGTACTACCACGATGCGCTAGACCAGTATTACGGCCTTTGTGCACCTTACGGAATTTGGTACGTTTAGGTTGCAACATGGATTATTCTCCCTTGTCAGCAGCACGGTCACCGCGACGACCACGACGCTCTTGACCTTCACCACGACCACGACCACGTTTAGCTGGACGATCTTCAGCAGGAGCAGGGTTCATGACTTGTTTCATGCCACCTAAAATCTCGCCACGGAAAATCCAAACTTTAACACCAATCGTACCGTAAGTTGTTTCTGCACGCATAGTAGCATAGTCAATGTCTGCACGTAGCGTATGTAAAGGTACACGACCTTCACGATACCATTCTGTACGAGCAATCTCTGCACCACCTAAACGGCCAGACACTTCAACTTTGATACCTTTAGCACCAGCACGCATAGTGTTTTGAACCGCACGCTTCATAGCACGACGGAACATTACACGCTTTTCTAATTGAGAAGCGATAGCTTCAGCAACTAAACGCGCATCTAAGTCTGGGCGATCAATTTCGTTGATACTTACTTGCGCAGGAACACCCATAATGCTGGTAAGTTCGCGCTGTAATTTCTCAATATCTTCGCCTTTTTTACCGATTACGATACCAGGACGAGCTGTGCTAATAGTTACTTTAGCAGCGCCTGATGGACGTTCGATAAGAATATTGCTCACCATCGCATTCTTAAGTTTTTTAGTTAAAAACTCACGAACTTGAAGATCTTTAAGCAAGTATTCAGCGTATTGTTTCGGATTCGCATACCAGTTAGCGTTATGACGTTTCACAACACCTAGGCGGATACCGATTGGATGAACCTTCTGACCCATATCAAACCCCTACCTTAACGGTGATGTGACAAGTACGCTTAGTAATACGATCTGCACGGCCTTTAGCACGTGGCATAATACGTTTAAGGCTCATGCCTTCGTCAACGTAAATCGTAGATACTTTAAGATCGTCAACATCTAAACTGTTATTGTGTTCAGCGTTTGCAATCGCAGATTCCAATGCTTTTTTCACTAAAACAGCAGCTTTTTTATTGCTGAAGTTTAAGATATTTAAAGCATGCGCAACAGATTTGCCGCGAATAAGATCTGCAACCAAACGTGCTTTCTGTGCCGAGATAGCGGCACCGCGTAATTTAGCAGTTACTTCCATCATGACACCTATTAACGTTTAGACTTCTTGTCAACACCGTGACCACGATAGGTACGAGTTGGCGCGAATTCACCGAGTTTATGACCAACCATATGCTCAGTAACAATTACTGGAACGTGGTTACGACCATTATGAACAGAAATTGTTAAACCAACAAAATCTGGAAGGATCATCGAACGACGAGACCAAGTTTTAATCGGCTTGCGAGAGTTACTAGCAACAGCCGCTTCAACCTTAGCGAACAAGTGCGCATCGACGAATGGGCCTTTTTTCAGAGAACGAGGCATTAGTCAGATTCCTTTACTTGACGCGACGGTCGCGAATAATCATCTTAGTCGTACGCTTATTGGTACGTGTCTTGTACCCTTTAGCTTTTTGACCCCATGGGCTTACAGGTTGAATACCTTTGTTACGCCCTTCACCACCACCGTGCGGGTGATCAATTGGGTTCATCGCCATACCACGTACGGTAGGACGAACACCACGCCAGCGCGAAGCACCAGCTTTACCCAATGAACGAAGGTTGTTTTCTTGGTTAGAAACTTCACCAATTACAGCGCGGCATTCAACATGTACTTTACGCATTTCGCCTGAACGAAGACGAATAATTGCGTAAGAACCATCACGACCCAATAACTGAACAGAAGCACCAGCAGAACGCGCTAATTGCGCACCCTTACCAATTTTAAGTTCAACGTTATGAAGTGTAGAACCGATTGGCATATTACGAAGTGGCAAGCAGTTACCTGGACGAATTGGAGCATCGTTACCAGATTGTACTTTATCGCCAGCACGTAAGCCTTTAGGTGCAATGATATAACGACGCTCACCGTCAGCATATTTCAATAAAGCAATATGTGCTGTACGGTTTGGATCGTATTCAATACGCTCTACAACAGCTGGGATGCTGTCTTTGTTACGTTTGAAGTCAACGATACGGTAGTGTTGTTTATGACCACCACCAACGTGACGAGTAGTAATGTGACCGTTGTTATTACGACCACCAGTACGTTTTTTAGCTTCAACCAACGGTGCGTAAGGCGCGCCTTTGTGGAGATGGTCATGAACCACTTTCTCTACAAAGCGACGTCCTGGAGACGTTGGCTTACATTTTTGAATCGGCATAATTTTCGTCCTTATTCCGCTGCGCTTTCAGCGGTATCGCCCAAGTCAGCCATTTCAACATCTTGGCCGGCTTTCAGGGTGACGTATGCTTTTTTAACATCAGAACGGCGTCCTAATGTACGACCAAAGCGCTTAGTCTTACCTTTAGTAATAGTTGTGTTAACTTTAACAACTTCTACACCAAAAAGTTTTTCAACTGCTTTTTTGATTTCAAGCTTAGTAGCATTGATGTCTACTTTAAATACTTGAACACCAACAGTATCACCTAAAACTTGTGCCTTTTCTGAGAAGACTGGTCCTTTAAGGACTTGATAGATACGTTCGTTGTTCATCCGAGTTCTACCTCAATTTTCTTAGCAGCAGCTACAGACATCACAACTTTATCAAACGCGATCAAGCTTACAGGATCGATTGCAGTTGCATCTACCACATCTACATGCGGAAGGTTGCGTGCTGCAAGATATAAGTTCTCATCTACAGCGTCAGTAACGATTAATGCACGAGCAGCATTTAAGTCGTTAAGTTTTGCAAGCAACTCTTTAGTTTTTGGAGCTGCAACAGCAAACTCTTCAACTAATACAAGACGATCTTGGCGAACAAGTTCAGCTAAGATACATTGCATTGCACCGCGGTACATTTTACGGTTTACTTTTTGAGACCAATCTTGTGGACGAGCAGCAAAAGTTTTACCACCGCCAACCCAGATAGGGCTACGAATAGAACCCGCACGAGCACGACCAGTACCTTTTTGACGGAATGGCTTTTTACCACCGCCAGAAACGTCTGCACGTGATTTCTGAGCACGAGTACCTTGACGACCACCTGCTAAGTAAGCAGTAACAACTTGGTGTACAAGAGCTTCGTTAAATTCACGTCCGAAAGCAACTTCAGACAATTCAACAGCAGAGCCGGAAACAGTTTTCAAATTCACGGTATTTCCCCTCAGGCCTTGATGGTAGGACGTACAATCACGTCGCCGCCAGTTGCACCAGGAATTGCACCTTTAACAACTAAAACAGAACGTTCAGCGTCAATAGATACGATTTCAAGACCTTGTACTGTTACGCGTTCATCACCTAAGTGACCAGCCATTTTCTTGCCTTTGAACACGCGTCCAGGAGTTTGGTTTTGACCTGTAGAACCTAATACACGGTGAGAAACTGAGTTACCGTGTGTAGCGTCTTGGGTACGGAAGTTCCAACGTTTAACACCACCTTGGAAACCTTTACCTTTTGATTGACCAGTTACGTCAACTACTTGACCAACTGTGAACAAATCAACGCCAATAGTGCCGCCAACTTCACGACCTTCAAGCTCAGCTTCAGTAACACGGAACTCTTTAACTAAACGACCAGCAGCAACACCAGCTTTCGCAAAGTGACCTTTTTGAGCGTTAGTTACGCGAGATTCGCGACGTTCACCAGTAGTTACTTGAACAGCTTGATAACCATCAGTTTCAAGTGTTTTGATTTGCGTAATGCGGTTTGGATCGACTTCGATGACTGTAACAGGTACAGAAACACCTGCATCTGTAAAGATGCGAGTCATACCACATTTGCGACCGACTAAACCAATAGCCATGTGCATAAACCTCTAAAAAAGCGGCCTAATTAACTTAGAAGTTAATCAACCGAAAGCCTTAACCCAAAGCGATCTGAACATCAACACCAGCCGCAAGATCTAATTTCATCAATGCATCAACAGTTTTATCTGTAGGTTGAACGATGTCGATCAAACGTTTATAGGTGCGGATTTCGTACTGATCACGCGCATCTTTGTTAACGTGCGGTGAAGTAAGAACGTTGAAGCGTTCGATGCGAGTAGGCATCGGAATTGGACCACAAACTTGTGCGCCAGTACGCTTAGCGGTTTCTACGATCTCTTGAGCTGATTGATCAATCAGACGATGATCAAAAGACTTCAAACGGATACGAATTCTCTGGTTAGACATACCAGTAAACTCCAAGCCAAACATATAAAGAATCACCTTTGACGCATCTCACCCATTGGTAAGTGTCAAAGGCAGTGAAAATCACTAAGGTCATGATCGATGCCACGACTGTAATGCACATTTACTACTTTCTTCGCAGTAAATGCCCCTCCTTTTGAGGGTCGCCCATTATAACGATTGTTTAAGTCTTATGCAATTCTCTTTTTCTATTTTTTGCTCAAAACCTGCTTTAACTGAGCATTGAAAACTCATCTATGCATTTATGACAAATTCAATTGCTTTATTTAAGAGTTGATTACCTTGTTCAAATTTTTGCGCTTCCGAATATTGTAGTTCTCTCGGAGATTGAACATATTCTCCATTAAAAATTGATAGCTCCTCTTCATTTTCAAGCAAGAGTTTTAAAGTCGATGGTGTCATCTCCGGATGAAATTGAAAGCCCAATACATTCTTTCCAATTTGGTACATTTGATTACGACAAGCCGTACTCTCAGCCAAGTGTATAGCACCTTTAGGTATTTCAAATGTTTCACTGTGCCATTGCATCACCTTTATTTTTTCAGGCAATGGAAAGCTGTCTTGAGGTAAATTAGCAACTCTCTGAACTGTCGACCACCCAAGTTCCTGATAGCGATTGCGGCTGACGGCTGCCCCCAATGCATTAGCGATTAGCTGCCCGCCCAAGCAAAGTCCTATAGCAGGCTTTCCTGCTGCTAAATATCGGCGTAACCATCTTTTTTCTATCTTAAGCCATGGATAATTTGCTTCATCATTTACACTCATGGTGCCACCCATGACGAGTAACAAATCAACCTCGTCTATTTGAGGTAAAGCTTCTATTTCAAGTGAGCGATCGACCGGAAGTGCAAAAAATTCCGTAGAACTAATAGTCGCATGGTGAGCTTTTAAGAATGAATAACAGCTCCCAAAGCCTTCACCTGCGATATGTTGAAAATAATGAACTCTTAAATGCGACTTCATGCACTTAAACCTATTGTTGTTAGAATGTTGTAGTGGTCTTTGCAAAAATAAAGCCAAGTTTTTGTTTTATGGGTCTACTGTAACGAAACGTCTTACAAAACTTTATAAATCTAGCGAAGAGTTTAAATTTCTCTTAATCTAACTTTATCATTTAACACACAACGCACTATGAAAAAGCATAACGATTTTCAAACTCGCCTCATTCATGCCCCAAGAAAGGCTCCGCAACTCATTGAAACAGTGCAACCTCCCTTATTTCGTGCATCAACTATTATTTTTAAATCAACTTCGCACCTTTTTGATCGTCATTGGACTGACCCTTATGACTATAGTTATGGAACCCATGGCACCCCTACTACCTTCACTTTAGGCGACAATATTGCGCAAATTGAAGGTGGATTGCATTGTTTACTTGCACCGAGCGGTTTATCAGCAATTAATATTGTGAACTCAGCTTTTTTAAGTACCAATGATGAAGTATGGGTTCCAGACAATATTTATGGACCTAATCTCGAACATCTAAATTACCTACAAGATCAATATGGGATTATCGTTAAAGTATATAACCCAATTGATGCATCAAGCTTTCAGCCAACCGATAGAAGCAAACTGCTATGGCTAGAAGCTGCGGGCTCCGTTACCCTAGAATTCCCCGATCTTAAAAATCTAGTCAAAAAAGCTAAAGAACATGGTGTTTTAACAGCTCTTGATAACACTTGGGGAGCTGGGCTTGCATTTAATGCTTTTAATTTTTCTGATGAACATCTGTCAGTCGACTTAACTATTCATGCACTCACCAAATATCCAAGCGGTGGGGGTGACATCTTAATGGGCAGCATTGTAACTCGTGATGAAAAACTGCATCACCGCCTATTCCGTACGCATGCCATTTTAGGTATTGCAGTTTCGGGAGACGATGCAGCACAGATTCAACGTAGCCTTGCTCATATGTCTTTACGCTATGAAAAACAGTCAGCCAATGCCTACACTCTACTTAAATGGCTAAAGAATCAACCTCAATTTGCACAAGTTCTACATCCAAGCGATGAGAACGCCCCAGGCCATCAGTACTGGCAAGAAATCTGCACAGATGGTCAAAGTGCTGGTTTAGTCAGTGTCATTTTTAAAGCTGAATATGATATTAAAGCAGTACGTCGCTTCTGCGATGCATTGGCTTTATTTAAGCTCGGGTTTAGCTGGGGAGGACCTGTTAGCCTGATTATGCTTTATGATTTAAAAATGATGCGAAAACTTAAAAATACACATTTACAACAAGGATTATTGGTTCGATTCTGTATAGGACTAGAAGATCCGCAAGATTTAATACAAGATATCGAAAACGCACTGAAACAACTGTAAAAACGACAAGATCATAGTGACTCGAACCACAGGATAAAAATATATGGGTACACCGATTGTTATTGCTAAAAATATTAATGACACATCCAAAGAAATTGTTTTACTTTCCCAGTTTGCTAACCGCCATGGACTTATTGCAGGCGCCACGGGTACAGGTAAAACAGTTACGTTAAAAGTTCTAGCAGAGAGTTTCTCTCGAATTGGTGTACCGGTATTTCTTGCCGATGCTAAAGGTGATGTTTCGAGTCTCGCAAAAGCGGGAGAAGCTTCAGATAAATTTAATGAACGATTAAAGCTTTTACAAATTGATAGTGTTCCTTTCGCAGCTAATCCAGTTGTTTTTTGGGATTTATTTGGTCAGCAAGGTCATCCTATCCGAACCACTATTTCTGAAATTGGGCCAATTTTATTGGCTCGCATGCTCAATTTAAACGATACTCAAGAAGGTGTGCTCTCTGCTGTATTCCGCATTGCAGATGACCAAGGTCTACTATTAGTCGACTTTAAAGATTTAAAAGCCATGATTACGTTTGTTAGCGAACATGCAGCCGAGTTTAAAGCTGAATATGGCAATTTATCTCCAGCAAGCCTAGGCGCTATTCAGCGCAATTTACTAGCCCTTGCTGATCAAGGTGGAGAGCAATTTTTCGGCGAACCTGCTTTAAATATTTTAGATTTTATTCAAACTGATGCAAATGGGCATGGCTACATTAATATTCTTGCGGCTGACAAGCTCATGAATACACCTAAACTATATGCCACTTTCCTTTTATGGATGCTTTCAGAGTTATTTGAGCAGCTTCCAGAAGTCGGTGACATGGATAAACCTAAACTCGTATTTTTCTTTGATGAAGCTCACTTATTATTTGATAATGCCAGCCAAGCACTCCAAGACAAGATTGAACAAGTTGTACGTTTAATCCGCTCTAAAGGAGTAGGTATCTATTTCATTACCCAAAATCCACTCGATTTACCTGAAAGTGTTCTGGGGCAACTTGGTAATCGCGTTCAACATGCCCTACGCGCATTTACCCCTAAAGATCAAAAAGCGGTAAAAACTGCAGCAGATACTTTCCGAGCTAATCCAAACTTTAAAGTTGATGAAGCAATTACGGAACTTGGTGTTGGTGAGGCACTCATTAGTTGCCTAGATGAGCAAGGTACTCCACAAATTGTAGAACGCGGTTGGGTCATGCCTCCGTACTCTGCATTTACACCAATCACTCCCGAAGAGCGCCAAACCCTAATCTCGCAAAGCATTATTGCTGGTGTATATGAACAAGCTGTAGATCGTGATAGTGCCTATGAAATGCTACAAAATAAAGTTGCTGAACGCGAGCAGCAACAACAAAATGCCGAAATTGCTAAACAACAAGCAAAAGAACAAGAAACTTTAGCCAAACAACAAGTTAAAGAGCAAGAAAGATTGGCACGTGAACAATTAAAAGAAGAAGAACGAGCAGCACGTGAAAGAGCCAAGCTGACCCAAGACATTGTTGGAACTTTTGCAAAAAGTGCAGCGCGCAGTTTAGGAGGAAGTACAGGCCAAAAACTCGTACGAGGCCTACTTGGTTCGTTATTTGGAAAATAAAAAAATTTTAATAAAACTGTGTTAATACTAGGGGATTTTATATCCCCTAATTTTTTTATGGTTTTTCTCAAAAAGTTATTGCCATTAATTTTTTAAAGATGTATTTTAAATACATCTTATACAGCCAGATAAATAAGGTCTAGCCATGACTCCACAACAAATTGAACTTGTTAAATCTACCGTACCTGTTTTACGTGAACACGGCGTTACGCTAACTACATACTTTTATAAGCGTATGTTGAATAACAACCCTGAATTAAAAAATGTTTTCAACTTAGATGATCAAACTAGCTTACGCCAGCCACGCGCGCTTGCAGCTGCGGTTCTTGCATATGCAGAAAATATTGAGAACCCTAGTGTGCTCGCTAAAGCTGTAGAACGCATCACCACTAAACACGTGAGCTTAGATATTCAGCCTGATCAATATGCAATTGTTGGTGACAACCTACTTCATTCAATTAGTGAAGTACTCAATGTGCCATTTGAATCAGAACTTATCGAGGCATGGAAGCAAGCTTATCTACAATTAGCAGACATTTTAATTGGCGTTGAAAAACAAAAGTATGAACAACTTGAGAGCTTAAAAGGTGGATGGGCTGGCTGGCGCTCATTTGAGATTACACAAATTGATCCTCTTGAATCTGGCAAACGTTTTACTTTAAAAGCAACTGACCATGAGGACGTATTAACTGGTCCAGCCAATGCTTTTATTTCGGTTAAAGTACAAGTTCCAGAGCAACAACTTGAACAACCAAAAGCTTTTAAATTTACAGAAGCTCAAGAAAATAACTCATATCACTTCGATGTTCAGCCTGAAGAAAACCATACTGAGTTTTCGGTGGCTAATATTTTACTTGAGCATTACAGAGTGGGTGATCAAGTGCAGGTTTCAGCTCCTTTAACGCTGTAATGTAAAAACCTCTTGCCTGAAAGTTTTCTTATTTAAACTTTCAGGCTAAGATGATCATCCTTTTTATTCTCTTCCATTTTTGGTGATCATGCAGCTTAATAAATTTACCGATTATGCATTACGAATATTAATGTATGTTGCACGCCCAAGTGATGCACCCTACACGATTGCAGAAATCGCGAAAGATTTGCATGTTTCACAAAACCATCTGGTTAAAGTTGTTCACTTTATGGGCAAACAAGAATGGATTATTACCATTCGTGGAAAAGGTGGTGGAATACGCTTAAACCCAGATGCACTTAACTCAAATTTAGGTTCAATTGTTCGAATATTACAGGGTGATAATCAAATCGTTGAGTGCAATACCCCCCCTTGTGTATTACGCAGTCACTGTGGTTTAAAAGGTATTTTAGATCAAGCTCTAGAGAGCTTTTATCAAAGCCTAGACCAATACACACTCGGAGAAGTTTTGCAGCAATCAAAATCTGCTCCTGCTCACTCTCCTATTGCCTTTTTAGAAATCTAACTTGGATTAATTTTCATAAGTTGATTTATTGAAAATTAGCAAGAATACCCAAGCTCCTTTATACTAGGTGCGAGCCCTCTCATTTAAAAAGTTATTTTTTATGCGTCGTAGTGAAAAATCGAAAGACACCAAAGCCAGACTCGCACCAAAGCAAAAGATCAGCTATGAAAAGAAACCAGACCCAGCGATCACGGAATATGCCGTGCAATCACTAAACTGGTTACGCCAAGCTGAATTTTTAATGAGTGCTCCTAAATTGGCACTTTGTGTTGAAGATAGTGGCTACGAGATTGCTTTTGCTGGGCGCTCAAATGCTGGTAAATCTAGTGCTATTAATGCCTTAACCAATAAAAAACAACTCGCACGTGCCTCAAAAAAACCAGGCCGTACACAGATGATTAACTTCTTCAGTCTAGGTAACCCTGATCAGCGTTTAGTCGATCTTCCTGGCTATGGCTATGCAGCTGTACCTGAAGATATGAAACGAGTATGGCAAAAAGAATTAGAGAACTATCTCATTCATCGTAAAAGCTTACAAGGCTTAGTATTACTGATGGATATTCGCCATCCATTACAGCACTTCGACATGATGATGCTAGAGTGGGCTTATTCACGTCATCTTTTTGTTCATATCCTTCTAACAAAAGCAGACAAACTTAATCGTGGTCCAGCAAACAAAGTGCTATTAGAAGTTAAGCAGCAGCTGAAAAAAATGAAGCTTGATTTCTCGATTCAACTTTTCTCATCACTTAATAAATTAGGTTTAGAAGAGCTAGCAAGTGTTATGGCTGGACGACTACATTTTACGCTTGATCAAGAACCAGAATTTGATGTCGATGCGATTCCTGAAGCCACCGATGAGGACGCTGAAAGTTAAATTGTCATAGCAGATACAATTTCTTCATTAAATTTATATTCAAATTGGCCCCTATTGCTAAACACAAATGTAGGGGCTTTTTTTATACTCGTTATAACTTCATCGAGTTAAAAATCAGGACTAAATGATGAAATTGTTATCTTTTTTGAAGAACAAGGCTTTAGGTTCTTCTATTGACTATAAAATTCTTCCCCGTAAAGTAAAATTTGACTGGAAAGATACCCCTGTTGACTGGATTCCAAATCAGCCTTTCGCCAGTTATTTTATTAATGAAATTAATAATATTTTACCTGCCGGAGAATTCTGGTTTTGCCGTTTGTACAATAAAGTTTTACCGCAAATTAAAGATGAAAAACTTAAACAGGATGTACAAGCATTTATCCGCCAAGAAGCTATGCATGCCAATGCGCATACTTCTGCCAATAAAGAATATTTAAGTGCACGTAATATTGATATCCAGCGAAATCTGGACATTATGAATTATCTATTTACGACCGCCTTAGCAGATAAACCCTTTGATAAAGAAGT
Organism: Acinetobacter sp. WU_MDCI_Abxe161; assembly: GCF_025514355.1. NCBI lineage: Bacteria > Pseudomonadati > Pseudomonadota > Gammaproteobacteria > Moraxellales > Moraxellaceae > Acinetobacter > Acinetobacter sp. WU_MDCI_Abxe161. Next base: position 132,681 of record NZ_JAHPTU010000009.1, on the reverse strand, counting down.
CCCTCAATTTCTACAAGAACAATGGGACCTTTTCCGTTTAGGCGTTATTGCAACCGTCGAACATATGACTTGTGTATTAGGAAAATATGCACTCTATAACAAGCGTTGGGAAGAGTTAGGCGCTGACCCCGAAATGGTCGATCTAGTGAAATGGCATGGTTCAGAAGAAATTGAACACCGTACCGTTGCTTTTGATTTATATCGCCATCTTGGTGGTGGCTATATTCCACGCTACTATTTAAGTCTTGCAGTGATTGTACTGGTACTTGGATTATGGGTAGATGGCGCTGCACATATTATGAAACAAGATCCACGTTTTGCTGATGCAGCTAAATCCAGATTTTTCCCAGTATGGGTTGCTGTAGAATGGCTTAAGATTAGTCGCAAAGATAACCAAGTGCTACCAAATCCATTTTGGCTGATTGCCCAACAAATTGATTACCTCATGCCTTGGTATGATCCAGTTAAAGAAGGCAGCACTGAAGATGCGGTAAGTTATTTATCTCAATCTCCAGCAGCAAAAAGAGCCGAACTTCAAGCCGCTTAAAAATAAAAAAGCAGGATTTTAAATCCTGCTTTTTTATAGGAGATTAGACACTGATATCTTTATCTTTTGTATAACGATCTACAACGACACTAATCATCATATCTCCTTGCACATTGACCACTGTTCTTACTGTATCTAATAGACGATCAATCGGAAGTAAAATCGCAATTGCCTCAGCTGGCAAACCTACCGATTGTAAAACCATAATCATGGTGACCATACCCGCACTCGGAATTCCAGGTGCACCAAGTGATGCAATCATTGCTGTTAAGCACACGATAATTTGTTGTGTCAGGTTTAAATCTAGTCCCACTAAATTTGCCACAAAGAGTGCAGCTGCAGCTTCATATAGTGCAGTACCATCCATATTAAGCTGCGTACCTAAAGGAATCACAAAGCCCGCTGTTTGAGGGCGCACACCTAAGTTTTCTTGTGCGCATTTCATACTAAGCGGCATCGTGGCAGAGCTAGAACTGGTAGCAAATGCAGTGATCAGCGCTGTACGTGTTCCTTTGAAAAAAGTCCAAGGACTCATACGACCAAAAATCCAAAGTAGTAGCGGTAAAACAACAGCGCCATGAAAGATAGTAGTCCCCGTTACGACAACAGCAAACTCAGCCAAACGACTTAATACCGAAATATCTTCCGTTGCCATTAACTTTGCCAATAGAGCGAAAATACCTAAAGGTGCCAGCTTCATCACCCAGCCGACTAACATCATCATTATTTCAAAAAACTGATGACTCAATACGCGAATACTTTTGAAACGCTCACCGCCATGGACTAGCGCAACACCAACAAATAATGCAAACACCACAACCGCTAAAACGTTACCGTCACTAAACGCTTTAAATGGGTTGATTAATGTATTTTGAATAAAATTGGTGAAAAAACTTGCAGGGTTTAAACTATCGGGCGCCTGATAATTTTGCATAGACGTTTGGAAAATAGAAATATCTATACCGCGCCCTACTTCAAATAGATGAGCACAACTTATACCTAAAATTAAAGCCAAAGTTGTTGTGGTCAAACAACATAAAAAGGTAATTTTCCAGACTGGACCTAACTGCCCTCCCGCCTGCAAATTAGAGACACCCACAACAATCGAGCTAAAAATCAAAGGCACCAACAACATTTTAAGCAGCCCAATAAAGACACTACTTAATATGCCTAGCCCATATAAACTATGTTTTACAAACGCAGTATCGGGATACAACGTTAATAAGAAACCAAAGGCTAAGCCTAAAATGGCAGCAATAAGAATTTGTGTGTTTAAGTTCATATCAGCATTATTTTTTTCAGTTGGCAATCCTTTTGCAAATATGACATGAGCTTGCTTTTCATACGAGCAATTTTTTGTCACATCGTTTCAATTAAAAATAAAAAAGCCATCTGATGAGATGGCTTTATAAATGAGTTTATTGCGTTTCAATTTCCCGCAAACGAATTAAACCCTCTTGCACGGTACTGCAAACAAGTTGGCCATTTTGCCACATACGGCCAAAGTTTAAACCGCGAGAAGCTGCGCTGACTGTTGCTTCCATATCGTAAAGCATCCATTCATCAGCGCGTAGCGGACGATGGAAATAAATTGCATGATCAATACTTGCACACTGCAAACTTGGAGAAATATAGCTGAGCCCATGCGGTCTTAAAGCCGTTGTCATTAAGGTAAAGTCTGAATAAAACGCAACAATTGCTTGATGCAGAGCAATATCATCTAATTGTTTTGGAATACGGTCATGTGTGCGGATATAGTGCGCATTATAAGGAGCTTCAGGTTGCGGTTGAAACGGATTTACCGGATCAATTGGGCGAATCTCTACGTGGCGCTCACGCATAAAGCTAGCGCGAACATTTTCCGGTACGAAGTTTAGAATACCTTCTTTGAGTTCATTTTCAGATTTAAGAGTCTCTGGTGCAGGGTAGTCTGGTTCTTGATGTTGATAATTCAGACCTTCTTCTGGATTAGCAAAAGAAACCATCGCCGAAAATATAACTCGCCCATGCTGAACTGCACGAACCTGACGGCTTACGAAACTCTTCCCATCACGTAAACGGTCTACTTCATAGATAATTGGGGCATTAATATCGCCACCATATAAAAAATATGCATGTAAAGAATGCGCGGGACGATCAGTTGTATAAGATGCCGCACGTAAAGCCTGACCCAAAACCTGTCCACCAAAGACACGTTTACCGACAAGATTACGGCTTATGCCACGGTAAATATTTTCTTCTAGCTTTTCTAAAGTAAGAAGATCGACAAGTTCTTGGGTTAACGCATTCATGAGAGATACCTTCATATTTCAGGTAAAAAATCGTATTAAAGTACAGATGTGTAGAATCTATTGTGCCATAAAAAGCTATTTGAACATGGAACAATCAGTCAACTTCTGACGAACATTGCTCATATAACAGCTAAAAATACGATTTTTAACGATAAAATATGCCAAAAGCATTATAATTTATAAGAAAGTAGCATATTGTTTTTTTTAATAAATGCCGCAAAATAATTACCCTCTGCATTTGGTGCTGGGATTTGTCTTTAAGAAGTAGGAGTTCTTATGTCCAAGAGTGGGTTTGGTCAAATGTATCGTCGGCTTTCGAGTAAACTACTTGACCTCGTGGTAACACCACATGTTCTTGGGGAAGTTCCTACTGAACCAGTATCAGAAACAACAGAAACAGAAGCAAAGACTGAGCGCCAAAAAGTGGTTTGCTATGTCTTGCAAAACCATTCTAGAAGCAATGCTTTAGTGGTTGATGGGGAAACGCGTCGTTTAAATTTAAAACCTGCGTTAGATCCATTAGTTGTTGGCGCTCATCAGGAAAAAGCATCAGTTTTATTTTTACAGCACAATGATGAAAATAATTTACTGAATCCGCCTCCTCATGCTTTTCCACCACGCTTAATAAAACTGATTGAAGTTTTACAAGAAAATCCTGAACTTGATATAGAACTTGTTCCGGTTACAGTTTTATGGGGCCGTTCGCCAGATAAAGAAGATTCTTGGTTTAAATTATTATTTTCCGACACATGGGCAACGCCAAGCACAGTTAAGCAGTTGGTTAATATTGGTTTGCATGGTCGTCAGTCTTATTTAGAGTTTCATGAACCGCAATCGCTACGTGAATTGGTTGAATATGCCCAGCAGCATTATCCAAATCTTTCACCAGCAACTTATATTGTAAGTACGTTAAATGATTATTTAGACCGTCAGCGTGAAGTGGTGCTAGGTCCCGATTTATCGGATCGCCGTAATGTCATGCAGTCAGTCGTAAAATCTCGTGATGTTCAAGAAGCAATCCGCCGTGAAAGTATTCGCGGAAAAGTGAGCATGCTTGAAGCGGAACGCCGTGCGATTGGTTATGTGAATGAAATCGTATCGGATTATTCACATTCAGCAGTGCGCTTTGCTGACCTTGCCTTAACGCGCTTATGGACTCAGCTTTATGACGGCGTAGAAGTACATAACTTTAGTACAGTTCGTGAGCTGGCAAAAGATTATGAAGTTGTCTACACACCTTGCCACCGCAGTCACATTGATTATTTATTATTGTCGTATGTGATCTATAAACGTGGATTGATGGTTCCGTATATTGCTGCGGGTGATAACTTAAACTTACCATTTGTTGGGCAGCTTTTACGTGGAGGTGGTGCATTCTTTATTCGCCGTTCTTTCCGCGGTAATGGCCTATACACCACTGTATTTAAAGAATACTTATATAGCATCTTGTCACGTAATACCCCACTTGAATACTTTATTGAAGGTGGACGTTCACGTACAGGACGCCTATTACCGCCTAAAACCGGTATGCTTGCCATGACAGTTCACAGCCATTTACGTGGTCGTGCTAAACCAATCGTTTTCTTACCAACATATATTGGTTATGAACGACTCATGGAAGGCTCAACTTACGTAGGTGAAATGCAAGGTAAGCCAAAAGAAGCCGAATCTATTTTTGGTATTGTAAAAACCTTACGAAAAATTGAACGTATCTTTGGTAAAGTCCATGTAAACTTTGGTGAACCTGTTTTCCTTGATGATCTGCTTAAGCAACATAATGCAGAAAACGTTTACATCGAGAAAAATGACGACCCAATCCCTCAAGCTGTTTCAGATGCGGTAAATAGCTCTGCACACGCAATTTTAGAAAATATTAACCGAGCGGTGGTCATTAACCCTGTCTCTTTACTTTCTATTATTTTGCTTGCAACGCCAAAGCATACGCTTGATGAAGAAATCTGTATTAAGCAACTAGAAGCTTATCGCAACTTGGCATCAAACTTCCCATATGACCAACGTATGGAAGTAACGCCACTTTCTGGTAAAGAAATTATTGCGTATGGTTTAAAGCTTAAACTTATCAAACGAGTTCAGCATGCGCTTGGCGATATCATTGCGATTGAAGATAATCAAGCCGTTCTTTTGACCTACTTCCGTAATAACATTTTGCACGCCTTTGTTTTACCTTCATTGGTGGCTTCACTTGTTGAACATAATGGAAAAATCAGTCGTTCAGATTTAACCAATGTCATCTATACGCTCTATCCATTCTTGAAAGCTGAGTTATTCCTTAAATGGAAGAGTAGCGAGCTTAAGGCACAAATTGAGCAATATGCTGATGCGTTAGTTCAATCAAACCTTATCCAACAAGACGATGAAGGTAACCTGATTAGCTCTGCACCAAATACAGAAGAACATAATCAGCTTGTTGTTTTAGCTACTCCTGTTAAGCAAAGTCTTGAGCGTTACTACATGACGCTTGCACTTATTACTCAACGCGGTTCGGGGAATATTTCTGCGAAACAAGTTGAAGAGTTAAGTCATTTACTTGGACAACGTTTGTCAGTTCTCTATGAATTTAATTCGCCAGAGTTCTTCGATAAAGCTTTATTCCAAAGCTTCTTAAAAGTACTTACACAGCAAAATTACATTCGTACTAACGATCAAGGCCAAATTGAGTTTGATGATAACTTCCGTCAAATGGCTGCTGGCGCACAGTTGGTGCTTGATGAAGTAACCTTGCAAATGTTGCAGCACATCACGACCTTTACTGACGAAGAGTTAAAGGATGCTCTTGAAGCAATGGCCTCTCAACAAGCTAAACGTCGCTTAAAACGTAAAAAAGCTTAAAGTCTTCAGACAAAAAGGCAACCTCGGTTGCCTTTTATTTTATTAACGAATTGGACATTCAAAATAACGTGGATCATCCATACAACGCAAACGTTTCATAAGTTGAACAAAATAAGCATCGTAGTAACCTGAAAGGACGTACTGATTACGTATTTTGGCAACCATTACGTCATAACTTTGTTTTTCATAAAAAGAGACATCCACCCAATAATAAGCAGGTAAATGATTTTCCCATTGTGTCGCACGGTTAGTTAGCAATTGGCTATTCTGAACAAACCATCCCCGAATTTTTCGGCCAAAATTAGCAGGATAAGCTTGCGGTTTAATAATTAAATTGACCCCAAAATATGCCAAAGGAAAATTGATAACTTGAGTATCTTGTCCAAATTCTTTTTGTAAGTTATATGGCAATAAGCCATACACTGGGGCAGGAACAATATCGATTTTATTTTGCTTAAACTGCACAATCGCGTTAGATAAATCAACATAAACTGGCCGAGCTCCTACACTTCGTACCAATGCTTGTTGCGGTGGATTATTGGGTAGCACACCAATACGTTGATTTCTTAATTGAGCGACTCTAGAGAGTTTCTTATTTTTTAGAACCATGTAAGCAGTACCAATTGGAATCATTCCTACAGCTTCATAGTCCTTAGAAACCAGTCTTTTCTCAATTGTAGGGTGATTTAAAAGCTGCAAGAAGCTTTTGGCTGTACGATTATTAGGAATTAGTCCTATACCCGCAGTACTCCCCATAAACTGGTTATAACGATAAGTATTGAAATTGGATGCAGCTAGACCTGAACATTTCCCATCATCAAAAGCTTGTATCGCCTGCTGTTCTTTTTGATAGGTAACTACTTTAAATTTGACTTGATATTGCTGGGCATATAGCCGAATGTCATTTAAACGGCGAGTAATATCCCCTTGGGACCCAATAGGATCATATGCACACCACACCTGATCCTCAGCCCAACTCGCAACAGCTACTACGCTCAAAATCAGAGCTAAACAAATTTTTTTCACTTTCAACCTTTTTATCTTTATCGGCAATTTGACTGCCTCATCAGGTATTTCTGTTCTTATTTAAAGTTTAATCAAAATTTTATTTAGTACCATGAACATTTAAACATAATAAATAGTCATTAAAGCAAATTGGATGCTCTAACTGAAAACCCGTTGCTGGCAAATGTTTCGCATAAATTCTTTTACCTGAAATTTGGCTTGATTCCAAAGTTAGCTCTGGCAATCCTAATTGTTTTTGAAACCAGACTATAACTTCATGTAATGGTAATGGCTGGTTATTCGTCACAATATAGCTCGCTTGATGAGTTTCGTAGTCAGCCATAAAAGCTAAAAATCTTGCTAAATCATCAATATGTATTCGATTGCTATAATGTATGTTTGGATAACTTCGACTATTTTCAGCCATTTTCTTTAAACGGGCAATAGAAGTTCCATAAATACCAGTAGGGCGAACAATTACACATTGCGCTGGATAATGTTTCTGCCAGAGTAGTTCCATATTACGTAATATATGGCCTTGTTCATCACTTGGATGAATTTCACTAAAATCATCAATGATCTCCCCCGCATTTTCACCATAAACCCGTGTCGACGAAACAACGATTATTTTTTTTACTGGATGTATTTTTAATGCTTCTCGAATCGGTTCAATACTATCTACATAAGTGTGCTGGTAGCCCTCAACCGTGCTCTCGTTTGGAGAAAGTAAAATATACACGATATCTACAGGATCAATTTTACTTAAATCAAGCGAAAAAATATCTTGGACAAGATGTGTTGCGTAACTATCCGTTTTTACACTACGACTGATTGTGGTAATTTGATGTTCTTTCTCAAATAGTTGTTTAGCAACACGCTGAGATGTTTTACCATAACCGATAAATAATATATGCATAGAAAACTCGTTGAGGGGACATGACTTCAGTCCATCAGTTACAAGGCGTTGGATCGGCTTCAGCAGCCCTGCTCGAAAAACTAAATATTTTTACCACAGATGATTTACTGTTTCATCTGCCACGTGATTATGAAGACCGAAGTACGATTATTCCAATGAATCAACTTGTGGTTGGTCGGAGCTATTTGCTCGAAGGTGAAGTCAAATCAATTGACTTTCCTCCGGGAAAAAGAAAATCCATGGCAGCCTTGGTGCAAGATGAATTTGGTAAAGTCACCTTACGCTTTTATCATATTTATAAAAACCTGACTGATAAAATAAAACCTGGTCATCGCTTACGTATTTTTGGTGAAGTTCGTGTAGGTGCTCGCGGCCTTGAGATGTATCATCCCGAAATTCAGCTCATTCATGAACATACACCTCTACCAGAAACTCAACTGACAGCAATTTATCCAAGTACGGATGGGCTGACTCAGCCTAAATTACGCGAATACGTTAAACAAGCTTTAAAGCATCATAGTGATGCTCTACCAGAGTTACTCCCAAAACAATATACCAATGGCTATGCGCTGAAAGAGGCTTTGTATTACATTCATGAGCCTCCCGTTGATGCCAATATGCTTCAATTGGCCCAAGGATCTCATCCTGCGCAGCAACGGCTTATTTTTGAAGAACTAGTTGCTCATCAAATTAGTTTACTTAATCGCCGTGCTTATATTCGTCAAATTGCATCACCTGCTTTTTCAAGCAGCAAAATATTAGCTAAAAAGCTATTAGAAGCTTTACCTTTTCAAATGACCAATGCACAAAAACGTGTATCTAAAGAAATTTTAAATGACTTAAAACAGCACCAACCTATGCTACGCCTAGTGCAAGGTGACGTAGGTGCTGGAAAAACCTTAGTTGCTGCTGTGGCCGCGTGCCATGCTTTAGAAGCCAATTGGCAGGTTGCATTAATGGCGCCTACTGAAATTCTGGCAGAACAGCATTATTTGAATTTTAAACGTTGGTTTGAACCATTAGGCGTTACAGTAGCATGGTTGTCTGGTAAACAAAAAGGTAAAGCTCGCGCTCAAGCAGAACAACAAATTAAAGAAGGTCACGCAGAACTTATTGTGGGTACTCATGCCTTATTTCAAGACAATGTTGGTTTTGCCAAATTAGGACTCGTAATTATTGATGAACAACATCGCTTTGGTGTAGATCAGCGTTTAGCTCTACGTAATAAAGGTGCTGAGCAGTTCACCCCACATCAACTCGTCATGACGGCCACTCCCATTCCAAGAACTCTAGCAATGAGTGCATATGGTGATTTGGACACATCAATAATTGACGAGTTACCTCCGGGCCGTACTCCAATTCAAACGGTTACCATTCCTCTTGATCGTCGAGAAGAAGTACTGCAACGTATTGCTTCAAATTGCAGAGATGGAAAACAGGCGTATTGGGTATGCACACTAGTTGAGCAGTCTGAGACTTTAGATGCTCAAGCAGCAGAAGCCACCTATCAGGAAATGAAAGAACGCTTTCCTGAACTCAACATTGGCTTGGTGCATGGCAAAATGAAAGCTGACGAAAAGCAAGCTGTTATGCAAGCATTTAAAAATAATGAATTACAACTTCTTATCGCGACAACGGTCATTGAAGTTGGAGTCGATGTTCCTAACTCCTCTATCATGGTGATTGAAAATGCTGAGCGCTTGGGCCTTTCTCAGTTACATCAATTACGTGGTCGTGTAGGTCGAGGCGCTCAAGCCAGCTTTTGTGTACTTCTATATAAAACGCCTCTTTCACAAAATGGGCAAGAGAGACTTTCTATTTTAAGAGAAAGTAATGATGGCTTTGTGATTGCAGAAAAAGATCTAGAGTTACGCGGACCAGGTGAATTACTAGGGACTAAACAAACTGGGGATATGGGATTTAGAGTTGCTCGGTTAGAGCGAGATGATCACTTACTGAGTCAAGCTCACTATGTAGCACAGCAAGTTTTAAAAGATTATCCAGAACAGGCAGATGCTCTATTAAAGCGCTGGCTTCCTGAGGCACCTCGCTACGCCTATGTTTAGTTTTTTAAACGTCCAACATCTTATTCAGTTATTTTCACCTTGCTCATTGTGCGAGTTAGGTGCGCGAGAAAAATATTCACTTTGTAAAGACTGTTGGGAACAGCTGCCTTGGCTTAAACAAACGATTCAACGTAATAATCAATCTGTTCTTGTGGCCTGTGACTATGCTTATCCAGTTAACCGGATTATTCAGCAGTTTAAATATGAGCAGAAATTACATTATCAAATCTTATTAGGGGAAATTTTAAAACAATTAAAATTTCCTAAAGTACAAGCTATCGTACCCATGCCTATTTCCAATCAACGTTTAATTGAACGTGGTTTTAATCAGTCATTATTACTTGCCAATATTTTAAGCAAACACTTAAAAATACCCGTTTGGCAACCAATTCACCGTTTAAACGAACATTCTCAAAAAGGTCTTTCTCGACTAGAACGTTTTGAAAATATAGAACAACAATTTATACCTCATCATAAAGAGAAACGACGTTATCGCCGTGTTCTCATTATTGATGACGTGATAACCACAGGAAGCTCTATTCATGCGCTCAGTCAAGCCCTTCAACAATTAGGCTGCACATCTATTCACATGGCTTGCCTAGCAGCAACACTAAAGAATTAGGCTATTGCACTGTAGATAAATACTCTTCACACCAAGGAATGACAATTTCTTTGGTCAATGGTGCAAGTTGAGTTTCCGAATCATTTAAATCTATCCACTTCATTTCAGCAATTTCAGCTGCAATTTTAGGTGCTTGATCGAGCTGAACTAGATATAAATGGCTCACTAAAATATGATCTGGCTCATTGGCAGCTGCAGTTTCGAAATGGCCAATAAATTGCTCAATCACACAAGAGCTACCTACTTCCTCTAAAATTTCTCGCTGCATGGTGATCTCTGGTGCCTCATTGGGTTCCAGCTTGCCACCTACTTGCATAAAAGCTTGAGTATTTTGCTTTCTTACGAGCAATAACTGATTTTGCTCATTTAAGATCACTGCGGCAGCGACCGTGATTGTTTTCACCTATTTAACCTCGTTTATGGTTGAACGTCTGCATTTGTCCATTTTGGAGCAGGAGCCTGATATTGCTCAAACTGTTGAAGAATATCTTCAATGTTGTCTGATGCGATCAATTTATCAACGAACCGTGCTTGGCTAAATCCATTATCTACCGTTCCTTGGATCATTTTAAGTAAATCTTCATAAAAACCCGCTACATTTAAGAAAGCACATGGCTTTTGATGAATACCTAATTGCGCCCAAGTCCATTGTTCAAAGATTTCTTCCAATGTACCTGCGCCACCCGGCAAAGCAATAAACCCATCTGAAAGATCCGCCATTTTGGTTTTACGCTCATGCATATTTTCGACCACATATAATCTGGTTAAGCCCGGATGAGCTAACTCACGATCGACTAAAGCACGAGGGATCACGCCAATCACTTGTCCACCTGCTTGTAAGGCACTATCGGCAACGACACCCATTAGACCTGAGCGACCACCACCATAAACCAAGGTCTTACCTTGTTTTGCAATAGCCTCGCCTGTAGCTTGGGCAATTTGTTGGAAAATTGGGTTTGAACCAAGAGATGAACCACAGAAAATACAAATTGATTTCATAGTGTAAAAAACCGTTTTATTGAACTGTCATGCTGACAAACTAAACTATCGATAGAGTTTTTTTTTGCAAAATAGCGTATTGGCAAGTGTTTTTCGGCAAATCCTTGTCTAAAATACACCCATCCATTTCCATCAGACTGCGTGAGGAAAAAAGACACATGCTTGAAGCCTTTTATGCCACAGAACGCGGAAGTCTGGAAGATGCCACCATCAATGGTGGATTTGATCTACATCCCGAATTAGTCTGGCTTGATCTTATTGCACCCTCACAAGAAGAGCAACAATGGGTATTAGATGCCTATGACCAAAACTTACCAACACTAAAGTCGCTTGAAGATATTTCATCTTCTGCACGATTTTACCGTGATGATGACGGTATTTTGCATATCAGTACTTATTTTTTAACGAAAAATAAAAATTATCAGGTAGATGGTGACGCAGAAGACTCATCACACATTTTAGCAATGGTGCAAACGGTCGCTTTCATTTTACATAAGGACCGCCTGTTCACGATGCGCGGGGAAAAGTTAGTTGCTTTTCGCGCCTTTCGTGCACGTGCTCGTCGAAATGACTATGACATGGACTATAAAGATCCTACATGGATTTTATTAGGCCTTCTTGAAGCGAAACTCGATGAGCTTGCGGATATCTTAGAAGATATCCACAAAGATTTAGAAAAATACTCCACAGAGGTTCTAAATAACCACCAACGTGAAAAAATTCTAGATCTTGATGACATGATTACACGCCTTGCTCAACAAGAAGATATGCTAGGAAAAGCACAGCTCTGTCTCATTGATTTACGACGTGTGCTCACTTTCTTATCGCGTCCACGAGCATTAGGCAGTCACATCTATGATGCCGACATTCGAGAACTAAGTGAGGATGTGCGCTCACTGGTAGAACATGATGCCTTCTTATTCCAAAAAGTACGATTCTTACTTGATACGACTTCCGGATTCATTAATACCGAACAGAATGACACGATTCGTCGATTCTCGATCTTGCCAAGCATGTTAGCTCCACCTATGCTCATTGCCAGTATTTATGGCATGAACACAGACGTATTACCTTTTGCGCATGGTACGACCAGTTTCTTCGTTGTATTACTCATTATTATGGGTTTCTTTATTGGTCCAATTATTTACTTCCGCTGGAAAAAATGGATCTAAGCTTTGTAATAAAATGCTAATTTCAAGCATAAAAAAGCACCTAAATATAGGTGCTTTTTTATATCTTAAACATCAGATCAGATGCAGATCTTCCTGCAAATGGCAAGCTTGAATGATCTTCAGCATTTTCTCGGGTACATTTTTAAAATGTAAACCAGTATTTTTTGGAGTTTCTCGCAACCATTGAACTAAAACAGCCAATGCCAAGGTACTACCATGTTCAAGCTCAGTTAAATCTACCACTAGAGGGAAGCTTTGCTGCTTCTTTATGATAGCCAAACCTGCTTGATACTGTTGTTCCGCATTTTCAAAATCAATTTTTCCCGAAACAACCAATTGTTGGTTGAGATACTGAACCACTCGTCACCTACTTATTTCTGTTTGTTTTGATTAACAGCTGCGTCTGCATCAGGTTGGAACGTTGCAATTGCTTTATTTAAATCACCGCCATTGCGTTTCACTGTTGCAGCAAACTGATTACGGAACTGTAATCCTAAATCAATACCAGAAACATTGATATTACGGATTTTCCACTGAGTACCTTTGTCAGCTAACTGGAAAGAGACAGGAATTTTTTCACCATTGTGATTAAAGTCCAATGTCACTACAGGGTTTTTACCCGCAGTTGCCTTGTAAGGACGCATGGTATAGCTTTGATTCGTATATTTAGCAAATGCACTGCCGTAATTTTCAATTAATGTATTACGGAAATTCGTTTCAAACTGAGCACGTTGTGCAGCTGTACTATACTGATTCGTCGCATAAGTACCCATCACAATACGAGTGAACGCTTGTGAATCTACATACGGGTCTAAATTCTGACGTACGATCGTTTTCACTAACGCAGGATTGCTTTGTAATTTTGCATGATCTGCTTTTAAACGAGCGATCAAGCCATCAGCAACACGCTTAATAAAATCAGGTGGTGCTTCTGAAGGCGCAGCAAATGCTGTACCTGCAATCATCGTAGACAAAAGACTTGCTGTCAGGGTTTGTTTAAACAACGTATTCACCTGGAACTACTCCTTCAAATAATCTTTTACTCAACAAATGATGTTTGTGCACTATCATTATTAGTGCTTGCAGGAGTACCTGCATCTGTTGAGGCTGAACCAGCGGCAACTTTACCTGCACCACCGCCAGTAATAAATTTACTAATTAAATCTTCTAAATCCATGGTTCCTTGAGTATTTGAAATCACATCGCCACGTTTAAGATAGTTTAAGCCACCACCCGGAACGACTTTCAAATATTTCTCACCCAATAAACCATTCGTTGCTACCATTATATAAGCATCTTCATCAATACTTGTGATGGAGTTCATGTTACTGGTCAGTTGCTGTTCCATTGCTTTTTGTTGCTCTGGAGAAGCTTGCGTGTAGTCAGAACTATAACGGAGTTCATCTAAAGCATTTTTTTGAACTTCTTTTAGCTGTTCAGCATTAAAACTTGTCAACTTCCCATCTAAATCAAATGTTACGGTAGCTAAACGCGTAACTGGATCAAGAGTAATTGAATCAACACGACCAATTGTGACACCGCTCATCGTTACTTTAGCACGAGGCTTTAAACCATTGACGTTATCAAACTGAGCCTTCATGGTATAACTATCATTTAAGTTAGTACCCACAAGGCCACTAACTTTCATGGCTAAAAAGAACAAGGCAATACCGAAGATAATAACAAAGATACCTACGGCCAGCTCACTACTACGTGATTTCATTAAATCCCTCCGAACATGACCGCAGTCAACACGAAATCAAAACCTAAAACACATAATGAAGAATATACAACTGTTCTCGTCATTGCAGTTGCGATTCCTTCTGGAGTCGGATCACACGCATATCCTTGATATACCGCAATCCATGTACATAACAAAGCAAACACAATACTTTTGATAATGCCATTTACGACATCATGCCCAAATTGCACGTTGTTTTGCATTCCGCTCCAGAATGAGCCTTCATCGACGCCAAGAAAATCGACACCTACCATTTTACCGCCCACAATACCAATCGCAGCAAAAATGACAGTTAGCATGGGTAAACTGACCACTCCCGCCCAAAGACGTGGTGATACGATTTGTTTTAATGGGTCAACCCCAATCATTTCCATGCTGGCAAGTTGTTCACTTTGCTTCATTGAACCAATTTCTGCTGTTAATGCAGAACCTGCTCGACCAGCAAATAATAAAGCAGCAACCACTGGTGCCAATTCACGCAGCAATGTTAAAGACACCATAGTGCCTAGCATTGATTCACTGCCGACGTTCACTAAAATTGAATATCCTTGCAAACCAAGTACCAAACCAATGAATAGGCCTGACACAGTAATAATTAACAAAGACATCACCCCTACCCGATGCATTTGGTAAATAAATCGCCCAAAACCACCAGATGAAGGAAAAGAAAAAATAATTTGTAAGAGCATTAGTGCCGCAACACCAATCCCTCGAATCCGCTCAATAACGAGTCTACCTAACCAGGCAATCGTATTCATGGACGAACCTCGTTATCTAAATAGGCTTGATGACTAAATTGGTATTCAACCGGTCCTTCTGCCGAACCTGTTAAGAATTGGCGTACAAATGGAGAAGCATATGCTTGTAACTCTTCTGGCGTTCCTTCCCCTTGAATTTTCCCTTCTGCTACAACGTAAATGTAGTCAGCAATAGAAAGGGTTTCAGGAACGTCATGCGAAACAATAATTGTGGTTAAATCTAAAGCTTCTCGCAATGAACGAATTAAACGTGTCAACACACCTTTTACAATCGGATCTTGCCCCGCAAAAGGTTCATCGTACATGATTAAATCAGGGTCAAGCGCGATTGCGCGTGCTAAAGCGACACGACGATTCATACCACCTGAAAGTTCTGTTGGCATTAACTGTTCAGAACCACGCAAACCTACCGATTCAAGTTTTAATGCAACCAGTTCAGCAATTAGATTTTCAGGAAGCTTGGTGTGGGCTCGAATTGGAAATGCCACATTTTCATAGACGGACATATCCGTAAATAAAGCACCGCTCTGGAATAACATTCCCATACGTGCGCGGGCTGAAAAAAGTTCCTGACGAGACATTTTGGCAATATCTTTACCGTCGAGCAAAACTTCGCCCTGATCAGGAACTAACTGTCCACCGATCAGACGTAATAATGTTGTTTTACCTGTACCAGAAGGTCCCATAATGGCCGTAATCTGGCCTCGACGTATATTTAAACTAATATTGTCATAAATGACGCGTTCCCCTCGATTAAAACTCAAATTTTTCACTTCAATAAGTGGTTGAGCCGAGAGAGGAGTTTTATTATTCATAATGGCAATCGTTCCTGCACTTTTATGCACGCATACTATAACACTGAAAATTAGCAAACTTGTTGTTATTTTGACACAAGCAAAGCTAACTTATTTGATCGAAATAGAAGAGGTATGTTCGTAAAAAGAAGTTAATTCAGAAATTTGAAACTGCTCAATAGAAGTCCCAGTTATAAAAGCATAGGCAAAATAAACCCCATTACACAAAACGAGTGCAATAAAAAGATAAGGCAAACCGTGCTGAACCAATAAGTTCTTCAACTGCGCCATTATTGTTTCTTTTCGTTTAATTTGACTCATTATTTAATAAAAAATTGAACTAATTCACACTTTGTTATTTTATAACAAAACTGAAAAATAAGAAAGGCCAGTATAAATACTGGCCTTTCTTTAAATAACTACTTGATTAACGGTCGAATTTACGACGCGGTTTATCATCAAAACTACGACGTGGACGATCTTCACCACCGAAGCTACGTTTTGGACGATCTTCGCCACCAAACGCTGGACGCTCACCACGTGGTTTATCATCAAAGCTACGACGTGGTTTATCGTTGAAGCCGCCTTCGCGACGTGGACGATCTGAGTTGAACTCACGACGTGGACGATCTTCGCCACCAAATGATGGACGTTCGCCACGAGGTTTATCATCAAAGCTACGACGTGGACGATCTTCACCACCGAAACTACGTTTTGGACGGTCACCAAAACCATTTTCACGACGCGGTTTGTAATCTACACGGTTACCACGGTTGTCATCATTTGAGTCAAAACGCGGTTTATCGTTGAAACCACCTTCACGACGCGGACGATCTGAGTTGAACTCACGACGTGGACGATCTTCAAAACCACCTTCACGACGTGGGCGATCTGAATTGAACTCGCGACGTGGACGATCTTCACCACCGAATGGGCGTTCACCACGTGGTTTGTCATCGAAGCTACGACGTGGACGGTCATCACGACCACCTTCACGGCGTTTGAAGTTGCTTTCGCCTTCAAAACGACGACCACCGCCAAAACCGCCACCACGACGACCATCACGACCGCCATTGCCGCCACGACCACGACCACCGCCATCACGACCTGAACGAGCAGGAGGTGGAGATGGCTCTAAGCCTTCAATTTCAGAAACACTTAAACGTGCATCTAAATAGTCTTCAAGCGCACGGATTTTACCGCGTTCACGATAAGTCGCTAAAGTAATTGCTTGACCCGTACGACCAGCACGACCTGTACGACCGATACGGTGTACATAGTCTTCGTGTTTCATTGGTAAACCGAAGTTAATTACGTGAGAAATTGTCGGTACGTCAAGACCACGTGCAGCAACGTCTGTTGCTACCAAGATTTTTGCACGACCTTCACGAATACTACGTAAACGACGGTTACGAACTGTTTGTGGCATTGCACCATGAAGTGCAACTACAGAGTGACCTGCTTCTGCAAGTTCCTCAGCCAACATATCTGTATCTTCTTGAGTGCTCGCGAATACAACCGCTTGATCAAGAGTTTCATCAGCCAACCAGTGAGTCAGAAGTTTCTTCTTATGTTCGAAACCGTCTGTCCAGTGTAAAGTTTGGGTGATGTCAGTGTTTGTGCTGTGACCTGTTTCAATTGCAATACGCTCAGGCTCATTCATCATGCGCTCAGCAAGACGAATAATACGGTCAGCGAAAGTTGCAGAGAACATTAATGTTTGACGACGGTTACCAGCTAAATCACTGATCGCTTCTAAATCTTCTGAGAAGCCGAGGTCTAACATACGGTCAGCTTCGTCAACAATTAAAGCTTCAACTTTATCTAACTTTAATTGACGACGGTTAACTAAGTCTAATAAACGGCCAGGTGTCGCAACGATAACTTGCGCACCTTTAAGCTGTTGGATTTGTTTACCAAAAGGCATACCACCCATGATTGCAGCAATACGAACACCTTTCATGTGACGTACAAAAGCAATCGCATCTTGGCTAACTTGTTGAGCCAATTCACGTGTTGGGCATAAAACTAAAATATTAGGTTGGGTCACAGCTTTCATGCGTTCTTTGAACGGAACAAAAGTTTCTTGACCAGCTAAATTATGTAATGTCGGTAATAAAAATGCCGCAGTTTTACCAGAACCAGTCTGGCTAGATACTAGAAGGTCTTTTCCTTCTAAAGCTGCAGGAATAGATTGTTCTTGCACAGGAGTCGGGGTAGTAAAACCTAAACCTTCAAGCGCTTGTTGTAAGGTTTCATGCAAAGAAAATTCGGCAAAAGTTTTGCTCATAGAGAGTTTCACCCTAGTGGGTGCTCCATTTTTAATAAATACAAAATAGACATCGGCACAAAGCGGCAAAGCAAAGTTAGCTGAAACGTTTTTTCAGCAGCAATCCGAGTAACGACGATGTGGACTAAACGCACGCTTGATTACGGCCGAACCTGAAGAATCGCTGAGCGATCGGGGCGCAAGAAATGGTCCTCTCTATGGACAGCGTGCGCTTACAATGAATAGAACAGAATGTTCAGGTAATGAACGGAAATTTAAGTGCGTGGGCGGATTATAGCAGAAAGAAATTAAAAGTCATGTGTTTTAATCAACTTTCTTCATATTTATTGAACTCAGTAATATTTACCCATGGCTTAAAAAAATAAAACCCTCTGATAATAGAGGGTTTTATTTATAAATAATTAAATTATTTTGCGGCTTGAGCCCAAGCTGGAACTACAGTTTGCATTAAAGGTTTTAGCATTTTGAGTGAACTTGCAAGCACTTGACCATTTTCAAGAGATTCATTACCACCGCGTGCATCAACCACTACACCGCCTGCTTCTTTAATAATAAGCTCACCAGCAGCGATATCCCATGGTTTTAAACCAAGCTCAAAGAAACCATCAAAACGACCAGCAGCCACATATGCTAAATCTAGGGCAGCTGAACCACCACGACGAATTTGTGCGCCTGCTTGAGTAACAGCTAATAATGAAGCAAAGTGTTGTTCTGCATAAGATACGATCTCACCAGCACGTTTAGCACGGTAAGGATGGCCTACTGCCAAGAATGTATTTTCTAAAGTATCTTTTACATTTACACGAATACGGCGTTGGTTCATCACCGCGCCGCGACCGCGACTTGCAGAGAATAATTCGTCACGTACTGGGTCGTAGATTACGCCGTGCTGAGTAACGCCTTTATGCTGAACTGCAATAGAAATACAGAAATGAGGGAAACCATTAATAAAGTTTTGCGTGCCATCAAGTGGGTCGATTACCCAGCACCAGTCTGCATCGTGGCCTTTGCCTTCTTGCAAACCGAACTCTTCACCTAAGAAGCTATGGTTTTTATAACTTTTACGTAATGTATCAATCGTCAATTGTTCCAAATAACGATCTACACGTGTTACCGGGCCATCAATGCCTTTCTCTTCAACTTGCAAATCGAGTTTATGACGATTTTGATGCGCTTTTAAAAGCTCTTGACCAACTGTTTGAGCCGCACGCGCAGCCATAACCACCATAGGTTCCATTGAACACCCACTACAATACAAATTTGAAGATTTTGACAAAGAATAATGCATAAAAGCGCATACATTTTAGCAAATGAATGCGCTTTAGGGGAAAAAATGTTTCAAAAATTTTATTAAAGGCTTAAACCACCTGATTTAGCTTAAGCCAAGCTCGCTCAATTGAGCTCAAAATACCTTTAGCATCTAACCCACAATCTTGTAGCATTTGACCGTGTGACGCCTGTTGTAAGAACAAATCTGGCAGGCCTAAATTAATAATAGGTTTCACAATTTGTTCTTGTGCCATGAACTCATTTACCGCACTGCCCGCACCACCCATAATTGCGTGTTCTTCGACAGTGACAAATAAATGTGTGTGTTCAGTCAACTCACGAATAATTTTTTCATCAAGTGGTTTCACAAAACGCATATTTACAACGCGCACACCGACATCGTGTTTTTGTGCAAATTGCTCAGCAGCTTCTATGGCAACCATAACGCGGCTACCAAATGCTAAAATCGTAATCTGCTCATCACAAGCAGGTTTAATTTCAGCAACGATTTCGGCTTTACCTAATTCAATAGCAGTTAACTCTTGCTGAATTTCCACCCCTACCCCTGCACCACGTGGGTAACGTACTGCCGCTGGTCCATTATAGGCATAGGCAGTATGTAGCATTTGACGACATTCATTTTCATCTTTTGGCGCCATGATGACCATGTTCGGGACTGTACGCATGTATGCATAATCATATGCACCTGCATGTGTTGGTCCATCTTCACCCACCAAACCAGCACGGTCAATACCGAAAGTTACATCAAGATTTTGTAATGCAACATCATGAATAAGTTGGTCATAACCACGCTGTAAGAATGTTGAATAGATCGCAACGACAGGTTTTAACCCTTCACACGCCATTCCCGCTGCAAGTGTTACTGCATGCTGTTCAGCGATGGCAACATCGAAGAAGCGCTTTGGAAATTCTTTAGCAAACTTAACCATGCCTGAGCCTTCGCACATAGCTGGAGTAATCGCTAATAAACGTTCATCTTGTGCAGCCTCGTCACACAACCATTGACCAAATACATCTGAATATTTTGGCGGTGTTTTACCCGCTGAAGTCGCATTAACTTTACTAATTGCATGGTAGGTAATTGGGTCAGCTTCTGCCGGGGTAAAGCCCTTACCTTTTTTAGTATAAACGTGGACTAAGCGTGGACCTTTACGTTTTTTTAATGCATTAAATACTTGAACAAGTTGATTTACATCATGCCCATCGAAAGGACCGAAGTAATCGAAACCAATAGCTTTAAATAAATTATCGGCCGCATCTGTTGCCGATTGATGTAAACGAGAGTTGTACGTCCATTTCGGATGTGGCTGTACATACGCCTCACCATGTTCATCGACATTGACTAAATGGCCTTTTTCCCAAATTGCAGCTAAATGCTTAGCAAAGCCACCTGTGCTACAAGAAATCGACATGTCATTGTCATTAAGTACAACAATTAAATCAGCGTCATGTGCGACAGCATCGTTCATGGCTTCAAATGCCATACCTGCCGTCATTGCACCATCACCAACAATACATACCACATCACATGGGTCGTTTTGATAGCGACGCGCTAAAGACATTCCTAAACCTGCTGAAATTGCAGTGGATGAATGCCCTACACCAAAGGTATCAAAAACTGATTCTTCTCTAGCTGGAAATGCTGCTAAACCGTTTTTAGCACGGATGGTTGTCATTTGCTCACGACGACCAGTCAGGACTTTGTGCGGATACGCCTGATGTCCTACATCCCAAACTAATCGGTCATTTGGAGTATTAAAGCAATAATGCAGCGCAACCGTCAGCTCAACCACGCCGAGGTTAGCACCGAAATGGCCACCACTCTGGCCTGCTGCATATAAAATATATTGACGCAACTCATCAGCCACTTGAACCAATTGGCTATGCTCGAGCTGACGTAATTGTTGAGGATGATCAATTGCATCTAACAATGGCGTAACAGGGCGTTGAGTTGGAATTTCGGTATACAACATATGTGGCAAAGCCTTTATAAGCCTGGCAAATCCTAAGCTGGGTCAAAATGGGTCGATCATACAATCGAATGAAGTCACCTTCAATCAGCCACATTTGCGAACGAGGTCATGCAAAGCAGTCTCTCATACAGTATGGGTATGGTTGGCAGATTATCCTGAATAATCTGACTATTTATCAACTATTATCGTCTTCTTTATACAAAAAAGAAAACCTTAGTGCTCAAAATGATTATGACAATTCGACCAATCTCCCAGCATTACGCTATACTTTAAACCGTTTTCGGTTAAAAGATGAGTTAATCTGTGCCTATAGAGTTCATTGCAACATCAAAACTCCCGACTGCTTTTGGTGAATTCAATATTTCTGTGTTTCAAGATCCAGTATCAGGTGAAGAACATGTGGCACTTTCTAAAGGGTTAGAAAATCCACCCACAGGCCCTGTTTTAGTACGTGTTCATTCAGAATGCTTAACAGGTGATGCTTTTGCGTCATTAAAATGTGACTGCGGCCCTCAATTACAGGCAACTCAAAAGCTCATCAACGAAGCAGGTCAAGGCGTTATTTTATATTTACGCCAAGAAGGCCGTGGTATTGGGCTCACAAATAAAATTCGTGCCTATGCCTTGCAAGATCAAGGTCATGACACGGTAGATGCAAATTTACTTTTAAATTTACCCGCCGATGCACGCCGTTACGACATGTGCAGCATTATACTCGACCACTTAAAAGTAAAAGAAGTTAAGTTAATTACTAACAATCCTTTGAAAATTCAGGCACTCAAGGACCAAGGTATTAATGTGGTTGGTCGTGTTCCATTAACCGTTGGACGTAACCCTTTTAATGAACAATATTTAAAAACTAAACGTGAACGTATGGATCATCTTTATCAAAAAGATGATTTCTAAAAAAATTATAAATTTAAAAATAATTAGAAGGGATTTTTAAGACATTTCTTAAAAATCCCTTACTTTTTTTATGGTTTTGTGTTTTGATGTAGCTATCTCCTATCTCAATCATCTTTGAGGGTCACTATGCAGCATCCGACTTCAACAGATATTCAACGTGTCCGCGAATTTCTCCTCGATTTACAAGCCCGTATATGTGCTGGTTTAGAACAACAAGAAAAAGCTGGCGGCGGTACGAGTGAATTTATTATTGATGATTGGGAACGTCCAGAAGGTGGTGGTGGTCGTTCACGAGTTTTGCAAAATGGCACCGTGATTGAAAAAGGTGGTGTGATGTTTTCTCACATCAATATTAGTAAACTGCCCGCTTCTGCTACAGAAAGACATCCTCAAATTGCTGGTGCTAAAGCTCAAGCGCTTGGTGTGTCACTGGTGATTCATCCTAAAAACCCCAATATTCCAACTTCTCATGCCAATGTACGTTTATTTGTTGCAGAACGTGAAGGTCAAGATCCGATTTGGTGGTTTGGTGGTGGTTTTGACTTAACACCGTTCTATCCAGATGAACAAGATGTTATCGATTGGCATCAAGCCGCATACGACCTATGTCAACCTTTTGGAGACAATGTCTATGCTGAACATAAAAAATGGTGTGATGACTACTTCTATTTAAAACATCGTGATGAACAGCGCGGCGTCGGTGGTTTATTCTTTGATGATTTAAATTGCTGGGATTTCGAAACCTGCTTTAAATATATCCAAGCTGTAGGCAATGGTTATTTAAATGCCATTCTGCCAATTTTTGAAAAACACCGTGAACAGCCTTACACCGAAGCTCAAAGAGAGTTCCAGCTCTACCGTCGTGGTAGATATGTCGAATATAACTTAGTCTACGACCGCGGAACATTGTTTGGCTTACAAACAGGTGGACGTATCGAATCTATTTTAGTCAGCCTCCCTAACCTTGCAGGTTGGTCGTATCGTCCAGAATGGGATGAAGATTCACCAGAGAAACGTTTAACTGACTATTACTTAAAACCACGTGACTGGTTAAATCTAAAAGAAAAAGTCGCTTAATTTTTTGCTTTTTGGAGATTCTTTGGCTTCCACCCTAGAGAATCTCCTTTTTTATTTTCAATTTTCTGAACCTCATTCAAATATTTTTTCTTATTCCAATTTGGCTTATAGTGAGGCCTGCTGAAAATTCAGTACAGACTTTATCTGCCTCATGCCATTTTAAAATTTTGGATATAAGAATGACCAAACAGTTTGCAGTAATTGGCAACCCAATCGAACAATCACGCTCTCCTGAATTGCATCATGCTTTCGCTCAAAAAACTGGTGTTGACCTAGACTACCAAAAACGTCTTGCACCTCTTGATGGTTTTGAATCGAGTATGCGTAGTTTCTTTGAAAATGGCGGAAGTGGCATGAATGTTACCGTACCATTTAAAGAACAGGCTTTTGCTTTGTGTGATGTGCTGACTGAACGAGCTCAAATTGCCAAAGCCGTAAATACACTATGGATGGAAAATGGCAAATTACATGGTGACAATACAGATGGCCAAGGCTTAGTTGCCGCAATTCAAGCTTTAGATTGGAAGCTAGAAAATACTACTATTTTAATTTTAGGTGCTGGTGGTGCAACTCGTGGTGTTATTTACCCGCTTGTACAGGCTGGCGCTAAAAAGATTGTGATTGCAAACCGGACGCTTGCTCGCGCTGAACAACTTGTAGACGACTTAAAAACAGCAGTCCCGCAAGCTCAATTACAAGCAATTTCTCTAAATGAGTTAGCAGGGAAATTTGATATTGTCATTAATGCAACTTCTGCAAGTTTGTCTGGTGACGCTTTACAACTACCGGAAAATTTAGACTTCAAATATGCCTATGAAATGGCTTATGGCAAGCCATCTAGCTTTCTTGATCAAGCTAAACAACGCAACGTACCTTATGCAGAAGGATTTGGCATGTTAGTCGGTCAAGCCATTGAAGCCTTTTATATCTGGAATGGCGTAAAACCAGAATTAAAAGATTTTCTATAAATCAAAAAAAAGAACCTACATCAGTAGGTTCTTTTTTTGCTCATCTTTTATTTTTTCGCTGTAACCATCTGCTTATAAACTTTTCGGAAAATCTCATAATCAATAAATTCGTTATGTCCAGGTTTTAAATTCTGAATTGTTTTTTCCGTAAGTTGCTGTTTACGTGCAGCGACATAGACCTTACCTAAAATATCTGCCGTTTGTGACAACAATTGTTTTTCTTCAGCAGAAGCACCATTTTGTTGTTCAAATTCTAATTGATACTGTTTTGAGAAAAGCTGCTCTGGTTGCTTATATTGTTTCTGTAGCTTTTGCCATGCTTCACGCCCAGCTTCACCTTGTATTGTTGTGATTACAATATGGTCCACAGCTCGACCTAAGTCATTATCAAATTGATCTTCTTGCTCAAGATGATGTTTTTTCTGTAAGGCTTCTATACGTTCTAAAGCTTTACCTTGAGGATTATAAGTTTCTTCTTCAGAGAACCAGTAAGCATAAACCTCGGCAATTTCTTGTAACTGTTGAACTGAGTAATAATTAATATATGACGGTTTTTCAGCAGTCAATTTTGCTATAAACACAGCCTTATATGTTTTGTCATAAGCATGCGTTGCATCATAAGTTTGGTTAGCCAACAGCGCCAGACCTGAATCTAAATCTTGTACATCGCTATGTGAGCCAACTGGATGTTCAGAAACATCACTCTGCCCAAGTTTTTCACTAAACCCTTTTATGAAGTTTTCAAATAAAGAACCTTTGCTCGCTTCTGCAACTGATTTCGCTTGTTTAAGTTGCTGCTGATTAATTGAGGTCGCTTTACCATAATTTAAAATTTGCATGTCTGCTTTAATATTAAAGCGATGATTAAATTCAGATGGTGTATAGGCAATATCATAATCTGCGTTGACTAAACGGCCTTTTTCATCCAGTCCTACATCAATCGTAATTGGATTTTTTTGTTTTGGTAAAGCTTGTTCAATTTCTGCCTTATGTTTGATCCATAGTGCTTTAAATGCTTCATCATCAACAAACCGGTTTTGATCATAAGCAGCGAAAGTTTGTTTTAGAGCAGCTCGATGCGCTTTAATCTGAGTTTTTTCAGTATTTACAGCGCTCTGGTCAAGCACATCAATACCGTAAATTTGACAGTAATTGATATCGCCTAAGGCAACTGGTTTTTTTAGAGACTGTAATTCAACACACTGGTCTTGTGTAAGTGTAGCTACTACCTCGCCTTGTTCATCGTCTGCTACAGCAGCATCCTCAGCTTGAGCTGAATCAGAAGCTTCCTCGGCTGCTGCGACATCTTGAGCTGCATTGGCTTGATCTTCGTCATCTTCTTCAGAAGCCAATGTATTGCCAAAATGAGCATTAATAAGTGAATAAAGTTGCTGGCTAACTGCTGCTGCATCTTCAGAAGAAACTTTTTGCCCCTCAGCATTACCCTCTTTACTCTTCGCTTCCGAAGCAGCTAAATCAGTTGCTATAGTTTCGGCAACCTTTTCTTCATCAAAACCGAAAACATTTTTTTGCAGATATTTTTCATTAACCTGCCCATAGAGTTCCGATTGCAGCAATAATGCTTCAACCGTATCTTTTAAACGAATTTTCTCGACAATGCCCGCTTTACGCTCAGCATCACTAACCGATAAACGCTGTAAATTTTGTGGTTCGGCCAAACGATATGATACCGCACCAGAAGCTTTCGCATATTCAACGAATTTCTTCATATCCACGTTTGTAAATAGGTTTTTATATTTTGAAAAATCGACATACGCCAAGTTATTTTGATTATCTTTATTGACCAGATAAGGCATTAATCCGAAATAATTGACGTAAAATTTATAATCCTTCAGATCAAGTACCATTGGCAATTTTGCCTGTACTAAAAGCGTCGGTTTTTCATATCTTGCCGTGAGATTTAAAGACCCCATTTTTTGACGATAATGAACCGAACCATCGTAGCTAAATTGAAGATCATTTAATAAATTAATTAATACGGCGTTTATTTTTTCTGAGCGTGATTCACCAGATACACCTAAATCCGCTTGCTCATTTGCAATTGCGGCATAAAGCGCCTGCTTCTGTTTTTTATTCAAATTAATTTTTTGTTCACGTAAATATTGATCTACTTTCTTTTGCACTACAGCATCTAACTCTACTGTTTTTTCTTCATTATTTATTTTCTTTGACTGATTTGAATCAACATTAATTTTAAAATGCCCACGGTAGTCATAGCTTGGGTATTCATACATTGCATTCATACCCTGAATGACTTTTTGATCTAACTGAATAGATGCTACTGATGGACGTAGGTTATGCTGCGCACAAGCGGTCAAACCCAAACTAAATAAACATAAACTGAGATATTTTAAATGCATAACCTTTTTTAAAACCTTATTGCTTTATCTTTTTAGCGAATCTTGCTAAAAATAAAAAAATAGTTGTTTTTTCACATAAAAGTATAAGTCCTGAATGTAGCAGAAAATATAATTTCAGGTGTATTTATTTTCGACAAAATTCGCTTTTCTGACATTTCTTTCGGATGTGATTATCATTGTATTTTTATCATGCGAGTGAATAATCAAATCATCGATTCAGATAATCCCACAATGATTCAAAATTAGGATTAAAGCCATGCCAGCATATAAAGCTCCGCTACACGATATCCGCTTCTTAATGAATGAAGTATTAGATTACCCTGCTCACTATAAAACTTTATCAAATGGTGAAAATGCAGATCCAGATACAGTTGATATGATTCTTGAAGGTGCGGCAGATTATTGTGAAAACGTATTGTCGCCACTTAACCAATCTGGTGATGAGGAAGGTTGCCATTTTGACAACGGCGAAGTAACTACTCCTAAAGGCTTTAAAGAAGCTTATGACCAATTTGTAATGGGCGGTTGGCAAGGTCTTTCTTATCCAGAAGAATTTGGTGGTCAAGGCCTTCCAATGTCTTTAAATCTGATTAAATCAGAGATGATGGGTACTGCAAACTGGTCATTTACCATGTATCCCGGTTTAAGTTCTGGTTGTATGAATACTATTTTGCAATTCGGTACTGATGAGCAAAAACAAACCTATATGCCTAAGCTGGTTGAAGGAACTTGGAGCGGCACAATGTGCTTAACCGAACCTCAATGTGGTACAGACTTAGGTCAGGTAAAAACTAAAGCTGAACCTCAAGCAGATGGTACTTATAAAATTACTGGTACGAAAATCTTCATTTCTGCCGGTGAACATGACCTAACTGAAAATATCATTCATATCGTACTTGCACGCCTTCCAGATGCACCGGCTGGTACTCGCGGTATCTCATTATTCATCGTACCAAAATTCATCCCTACAGCTGATAATGGTGTTGGTGAACGTAACAAAGTTACTTGTGGTTCAATCGAACATAAAATGGGGATCCGTGCCTCTGCAACTGCGGTACTCAACTTTGATAATGCCACTGGTTATTTAATCGGTGAAGTTAACAAAGGCCTACATGCAATGTTTACCTTCATGAATACAGCACGTATTGGTACTGCTGTTCAAGGTATTGCACACGCTGAGTTATCTTTCCAAGGTGCATTACCATATGCCAAAGATCGTATGTCAATGCGTGCGCTTTCTGGTAAAAAAGATCCAGATAAAGTTGCTGATGCAATCATTCACCATGCAGACGTACGTCGTATGCTGTTAACTCAAAAAGCAATCGCTGAAGGCGGTCGCTCAATGATTTACTATGCTGCTCAAATCGCTGACAAAATGACAGATGCTTTAGCACGTGGTGACCAAGCTGCTTATGAAGACTATGATGATAAACTTGGTTTCTATACGCCGATTTTAAAAGGTTTCTTAACTGAACTTGGTTTAGAAGCTGCTAACCACGGTATGCAAGTTTACGGCGGCCATGGCTACATTAAAGAATGGGGTATGGAGCAAATTGCGCGTGATGCACGTATTGCGACTTTGTATGAAGGAACAACTGGCGTTCAAGCACTCGACTTGATCGGTCGTAAAGTGTTGTTAAGTTCAAAAGGTAAAGTGGTTCGTGAATACACTGCTGAAATCTTAAAATTCTGTGCTGCACATGCACGTAATAAGTATTTACGTCGTTTTGCTTGGGACTTAACTAAGCTTTGTGCTCAGTGGAATACTTTAACCGTTCGTATCATGCTTGCTGCACGTAAAGACCGCGACATCGTATCTTCTGCTTCTGTAGATTTCTTGATGTTCTCAGGCTACGTTATGATGGCTTATTTCTGGGCTCAACAAGCTGTGGTGGCTTCTGAGAAATTAGAAGCGGGTAATGGCCAAGAAACTGCTGAATTCTATAAAGCAAAAATCAAAGTTGCTGATTTCTATTTTGACCGTTTATTGCCACGTGCTCAAGGCCATGCAGAATCGATGGTGACTACATCTCGTACATTAACCTCATTACCAGTTGAACACTTTAGCTTTGACTACTAATGATTTTTAATTAGTGAAATGAAAAAGAGCGCAATTTATATTGCGCTCTTTTTATATCAAACGGATATCTATTCTTTAGTCAAAACATACGCCCGATTTGGAACAAAATAATTTTGCTCTAAAAATTCACGATTTTTTCCATAGTCACTATAAAGTAATTTTTCTAAATTCGTAACCAATCTTTTATTTGCATCCAGATTAAAATAAAAATTAACTTTAGATAACGGACATTGAATCGTTAACTCATGCTCTTTTTCATCCACTTTCCAATTTAGAGTAGGACATAACTGATTTACAGCAGCACTTTTAGACCCATCTTTACTCCCCACCCGACCAAAATGGACAACATTCCAATAAGCAGTCCCATTTGGTAATAAATTTAAAATGTACTCCGCTTCACCCGATTCACAATCAGCAAAAGCGTCTTCACATGAAATACGAGTGTGATATCGCCCGACATATTGCAATGAAGCTGCGTTTAATTTTTGGGTTTGATCTGAGGTATCTTCAGGTAAGAAAGTTCGACCAGCAACATAATCTAATGTTTTTATAGATGCGCTACTTTTTATTAAATTTTCTTCATGATTAGAATTAGAGCTTGCAGTAGAGTGATCTTTTGAGTTGGTATGGTTTATATCGCAAGCACTTAGCGTCATGCACATTGCAGCCACTACAACCAAATGCTTAACTGAAAACCTAGACCACTTCAAAGACATATACATTATTCACAGATAACAGCAACAGCTACGTTTATACTCAATTCAGGCACTAGCTGATTGCTGCTTTAAACCTTTAAGCCCTGAAAAGGTGCATTTTAGTAGATGTTGGTTTCCTTCATTTCAATCCTTTACATATTTTAACTATTTTACTTTTTAAACGACTTTAAACCCTTAATTTCGTCACCATATTTCTATTAAGCAAGAGCAATAGCTTCTTGTAATTTTTTATCTTTAAGGAGAATTAGATGGCCAGTTCTGGTTTATATCGCTCGAACCGACACAGCATGATCGCCGGTGTAATGGGTGGTATTGCTGAACGTTTTGGTTGGAACGTAACTTTACTACGCATCATTTTTGTTTTGATTTCAGTTATGAGTGCTGCCTTTCCAGGAATTTTAGTTTATCTGGTTTTATGGTTAGTCATTCCGAAAAAACAGCCAGAACATATTGAAGGCTATCGACAATCCGTCCGAACAGTAAATGAAGAACAAGTACGTTAATTTATAACTTTGGTCGCTACGGTTGCATCCCCTAATCAACCGTAGCTTTTTTTATTCTGAAAATTATAGCTTTCGATTTAACTGTTGCTGTAACGCAGCAATCATATCTGCGCGGCTAATCATTCCTATAAGTTTGCGATCTTCAACCACAGGAATATAGTTAAATGACTTTTCAACAAAGTACGGCACTAAATCTTGAATAGGTTGAGTTGGTAGTACCGTGACCACTCGACGACTCATAATTTGTTTTACGTAGTGCTGCCAAGAGTTTCTTGGGTCTGCTGCCCCCTTAAACCATTCTACGACTTCATATAACGCTAAAGTGCCTACCAAATGGTTCTCTGCATTGACTACTGGCAGGCTCATTAGGTTCACTTGTTTAAACTTATCTAATGCCTGATGAATATCATCATCTTCATGTAATTTAATCACATCGCGACTCATAATATCTTGACAGACATATTGATTGACCATGCGCTCATTAGCATGCTCTTGCGCTTCTAAAATGATTTTTTCTAAGTCGTATTGGCTAATATCTAAAAGTTCAGTGTGATGATCTAAGGCGTACTCAATATCTTTTGGTTGAATCGATACCTTTTGCGTAGGCGTTGGATCTTTACTGCGCTCATTCAAATGCGCAGTCACCGGATAGTGTCGCCCAATTAATCGGTTAAAAAATACGGCAAAACCTAATAGAAGTAACGAGTTGAGCAAAACTGGATAAAAAACGAAATAAAAGCCTAACTTATGAATGGCTGCTCCACCTAACACGGCCGTAATCGCAACCGCTCCACTCGGTGGATGTAAAGAGTCAGTAGTCATCATTAAAAAAATGGCAAAACCCACCGCAACACTAAAGGCCGTTGTTAAGTCAGAAATCCACTGTGCACAAGCAACGCCAATAATTCCGGCTAAAGTATTACCGACAATCACATTCCATGGTTGAGCCAAGGGACTGGTCGGCACAGCAAACAATAAAACAGATGAGGCACCCATTGGAGCGATGTACCATGCATTAATCCCCCCTAGAACATACCAGCTAATTACGGAAGAAATTGCTAAACCACACAACGCTCCAATACCGCAAAGTAACCGTTCTTTTAAAGGTAAAACCTTAAAATTTGGTTTTAAAATCTGTAACCATTGTCGCTGTATAACACTCACAGTACACCTTTAGGGATATGCCGTCATTTATAACGGGCAAAAGTATACGCCCAAAGCCACATAAAATGCATTTAAATTATATCTTTGAATAATAAGAAAACCTGCTGAACTATTTTTTATGATTTTAAAACTTTAATATTCCATCAATTTTTCATTTAAATAACGCCAGTAGCGTTTAGGTAAATATTGCACATGGAGCTTTATATTTTGGCGTTCAGTAATATTCACGCTCTTAAAATAATCTTTCCACAGCTGGTCATATAAAACTTCCTGCTCATCAAGCTCAAGCTGAAAGCTTTGACTCATTCCATTTTTTAAATTACGGTCAACTTCAGGAGCCTCGAGTGAAACTTCATGTATTTCTTGTAAATCATAGTATAGCCCGAACTTACGTTTCTCATCATAAATCAGCCAACGCTGATCTTGGTAACGCCGTTTAAAATGGGGCTGAATAAGCGGCAAAACATTAAAATCGGGACGTACCAAACTTAAAAAAAGCTCATCTTTGGTTTTCTTAAAACGAATAAAAGCTTCCATTCGATGCTTCTCTCGTCCGACCTTTTTCGTCCACTGTGCAATCGCTAAAACACTAGGATTTGAATAATCTTTTTCTATGGAAATATGACTAGTAAACACATAAATACAGTAATTAAATAAATGTTGATAGGCATCTAAAGATTCAGATAAAGAGGCAAAATAGAATTGTTTTAATGAAGAAGATGAAAGCTTTTTTTGCAAGGCAGACCAAACACGCTCGGCATGTTGTTCGTTATTTGAAACCTCAATTTTATCAGCAAATAAGCCATGTTGAGCCGCATCACTTAAACAGAGTCTGACCTGTAACTCTTTAAATTGAAATGCACGAAACACACAGCTCAGCAGCCCAACCATTGAACCATCAAAATAGTAAGCTACTTCATCATTAAACATGACTAAAACCCAAGGCTTAATTGTGGTGAGAGTTGCTGCACATATTTCGAGGAACCCTGCGTTAAAATCTGCTGCCGAATAAAACTTGAAGATAACTCTTTTTGGAATTTTGGACTGTCTTCACAGCGAATAAAGAATTTTGCTCGCTGATAGGCCACACCGAGTTTTTTAAGTAAATCGATATGGATTTTTCCAAAACGGCGAGCTTGCACAATTTTCTTCGCCGATTTCACACCAATGCCTGGTACACGCAAAATCATCTGATAATCGGCACGGTTTAAATCTACTGGAAACTGTTCGGGATGCCTCAAAGCCCAGCTTAATTTCGGGTCTACATCAAGGTCTAAGTTTGGGAATTTTTCATTGACGATTTCATTGACTTCAAAACCGTAAAAACGCATCAGCCAATCACTTTGGTAAAGTCGGTTTTCCCGCAGTAATGGGGGTGCCGACCCCACTGCTGGCAAGTAATTATTTTCGGTATTAATTGGGATATAACCCGAAAAATAGACGCGTTTAAGTTTAAATTCTTTATAGTGCTTGTCTGCCATAAACAAGATATCTTGGTCTGACTCTTGATGAGCACCCACTACCATTTGCGTAGTCTGCCCTGCCGGTACATATTTCGGCACATGCTTAATGATTTGTCTCTCATCTTTAAGCTGAATGAGTCGGTCACGGACCAAACCTAAATCTTTTTGCACTTCCTCATGTGATTTTTCTGGTGCAAAAGTTTTTAGGCCAACCTCGGTTGGCATCTCTAAATTAATACTCATCCGGTCAGCATATAAACCTGCCTCATGGATCAGTTCAGGCGATGCTCCCGGAATCGTTTTTAGGTGAATATAGCCATTAAAGTTTTCTTCAAGACGTAACTTCTTCACCACTTGAAGCATGCGTTCCATCGTATGATCGGCCGATTTAAAAATGCCTGAGCTTAAAAACAAGCCTTCAATATAATTACGGCGGTAAAAATTAATGGTTAAATCTACAACCTCTTGTACCGTAAATGCTGCACGCTGGACGTCGTTAGAACGACGTGAAACGCAATAGGCGCAATCAAAAATACACACATTACTAAATAGAATTTTTAAGAGAGATACACAGCGGCCATCTTCAGTATAGCTATGGCAAATGCCCGAATGACTGGCATCACCCAGACCTTTATCTTTATTTTTACGGTCACTGCCACTTGATGAACAAGACACATCATATTTAGCAGCATCAGCAAGAATCTGTAGTTTTTCTCGAATGCGATCAGACATATCAAACGACTCATTTATGGCATCGTTTAAAAAATATCATTTCGCATGCGTAAATTTAATCCAGTGAAATACGCTCAGCGTCATGAGGTGACGTTGAAATGAGAATAATTTTTAATCATTTAGTCACAGCCCCTCTCGTTCAAATAATATTGAACACTTAACTCCATATTTCTATCTTTGCTGTATAACTGGTCGGGTGCTGTACAAAATGATTGGTAAAGCAAGCAGGTAAATTACAATCACACTTAGCCAAATTGCACCTGGCCATTTTTCCTGAAATTGAAAATAAAGGGCAGAGAAAAATAAAGGAGCGACCATAGAGGCCAAGCTCACTGTAGAGGCAATCACTCCCTGAAACTGACCTTGCTGTTCAGCAGGAACCTTTTGAGAGGCTAGGGCTTGTAATGAGGGAGTCCCCATACTTCCTAGCGCAAAAATAGGCATAATGGCAAAAATCATCCAGCCGCTTTGAGCAAAAGCCATCACCCCTAAAGCCAAACAGCTGCAAGTAATTCCGACAAACACGGCTTTGCGATTACCCAATACTCTTGCAGCATGACTGGGAATAAAAATTTGAACTAACATTTGGCATAACCCAAATGCACCTAAAGAAAGTCCTACCCAGAAACCATTCCAATGAAAAGTATCATGTCCCCATAATACCCAACAGACTCCATAAACTTCTCCTATTGCACTAAAAATAAAAAAGATCGCAATAAATGGAAGTACACCACCAATTGAGCTAATACCAGTAAATATTTTGAAAGGATTTAGTGTAAATAATAGCTTTTTCTTTGGAACCGCTTGTTGAGATGGGGGCAAAACAATATATGCAAAAATAAGGTTAAGGCCTGTTAGCATGGCTGCAACCAAAAAAGGAAGCCTTAACCAATATTCACTCAATAACCCACCTAGCACAGGGCCAATAATAAAACCTGCACCAAACATAGCATTGATTAAACCAAAGTATTTCGCACGGTTATTTTTTGAAGAAAAGTCGACAATATAAGCACTTGCAACTGCCATATTGGCGCTGGTGATTCCAGCAATAATACGACCTATTAATAGGAAAATTAGACTATGTGAAAAAGTTAAAAATATGTAATTGATTGCTGAACCCGCAAGTGAAATAAGTAAGATCGACCTACGTCCATATTGATCACTTAAAGCGCCTAATATGGGAGAAAAGATAAATTGCATGGCGGCATAGAGACTCGCCAATATCCCCATATATACAGCAATATGGTTACTATGAGTCATATCTTGCAGCAATGATGGAAGAATTGGAAAAATAAGCCCGATACCTATAGCATCGAGAACAATGATTGCAAAAATAATAAATAGAGATCGATTCATAAAGCGTCCTATCGAAAAATCAGGCACAGTAAATGTGAAAACCTGTTAACGATGCTTGATAACCACTCAAGCCCTGATGAACGCTGACCGAATCTTAAAGATTGGGATATATGTCGACTGAGTATTTTCTATATAAAAGAAGAAATAAAACTTAAGTCGATTTTTCGCGATTTTTATCGTAACAACAAAAAGATTAAGTTGCTTATCCTAACATTAAAATGATGAAGCGAACAATCTACTCAATAGCTTTATGGAAACATCGTAGTTGCGATTATCTCCTTAGTAATTTTCCCCACATTAAGCCTTTGCCACTCCCCCACAAAATCCTTATACTTAGGGGCAATTTTTCTCATAAATTCGTGGATGCTACATGAGTCGCGCCATCTCGCACATTGATACATTTCAGGGCTTAATTCTTGCCCTACAAAACTATTGGGCCGAACAAGGCTGCGTCGTACTACAACCTTACGACATGGAAATGGGCGCTGGAACATTCCACACCGCAACATTCTTACGCGCTTTAGGGCCTGAAACTTGGAATGCTGCATACGTTCAACCTTCACGTCGTCCAAAAGATGGCCGCTATGGTGAAAACCCGAACCGTTTGCAACACTACTACCAGTTCCAAGTGGTGCTTAAGCCAAATCCAGACAACATCCAACAGCTCTATCTTGATTCTTTAAAAGCAATCGGGATTGATACGCTTACTCACGACATCCGCTTCGTAGAAGACAACTGGGAATCTCCAACTCTTGGGGCTTGGGGCTTAGGTTGGGAAGTTTGGCTTAACGGCATGGAAGTAACTCAGTTCACTTACTTCCAACAAGTCGGTGGTGTTGAATGTTACCCAGTAACAGGTGAAATCACTTACGGTTTAGAACGTCTTGCAATGTACCTTCAAGGTGTTGACTCGGTTTATGACCTTGTTTGGACTAAAGGCCAATTTGGTACTGTGACTTACGGTGACGTATTCCATCAAAATGAAGTTGAGCAATCAACTTACAACTTTGAATACGCTCCAGTTGAAAAACTATTTGAACTGTTTGATTTTTACGAATCAGAAGCAAACCGTTTAATTGAAGCAAAACTTTCTCTTCCTGCTTATGAGCAAGTGGTTAAAGCGTCTCATACATTTAACTTGCTTGATGCACGTGGCGCAATTTCTGTGACTGAGCGTCAACGTTACATTTTACGTGTACGTACTTTAGCGCGTGCTATTGCACAAAGTTATGTACAAGCACGTGCAGAGCTTGGCTTCCCAATGGCAGAACCACATTTACGTGATGAAGTATTGGCACAGTTAAAAGCACAAGCTGAAAGTGAAGCAGCAAAGGCGGAGAAAAACTAATGAGCAAACATACTGTTTTATTCGAACTTGGCTGTGAAGAGCTTCCACCAAAAAGCTTAAAAACTTTACGTGATGCTTTACAGGCAGAAACGGTAAAAGGTTTAAAAGATGCCGGCTTAAACTTCGCATCAATTGAAGCTTATGCTGCTCCACGTCGTTTAGCGCTTAAAATTGTAGATATCGATGCTGCTCAAGCTGATACACAAAAACGTTTTGACGGCCCTGCTGTTCAAGCGGCTTATGATGCAGAAGGCAAACCAACTAAAGCACTCGAAGGCTTTATGCGTGGTCAAGGCATTACTGTTGATCAGCTTTCTACTTTCCAAGCAGGTAAAGTTGAAAAAGTTTGCTATTTAAAAGATGTAAAAGGTCAAAGCCTTGACGCTTTACTTCCACAGATTTTACAAACTGCATTAGACAATTTACCAATTGCTAAGCGTATGCGTTCTGCTGCAAGCCGTACCGAGTTTGTACGTCCAGTTAAATGGGTTCTTTTGCTCAAAGACGACCAAATTGTTGACGCAACTATTCAAGATCACAAAGCTGGTAATGTGACTTATGGTCACCGTTTCCATGCACCTGAAGCCGTAACTTTAGCGCATGCAAATGACTATTTAGCTGCTTTAGAAAAAGCTTACGTTGTTGCGAACTTTGAAAAACGTCAAGCAACCATTCAAGAACAAGTGAAAAAGTTAGCTGATGAAGTTAACGCGACTGCGATTGTTCCAGCGGGTTTACTTGATGAAGTAACAAGCCTCGTTGAATGGCCAGTTGCTCTTCGTGCAAACTTTGAAGAGCGCTTCCTTGCTGTTCCTCAAGAAGCACTCATTACAACGATGCAAGACAACCAGAAATATTTCTGCTTGATCAATAGCGAAGGTAAATTACAGCCTTACTTCATTACTGTTTCAAATATTGAGTCTAAAGATCCAACTCAAATTATTGAAGGTAATGAAAAAGTTGTTCGTCCTCGTCTGTCGGATGCTGAATTCTTCTTCTTGCAAGATCAAAAGCAACCGCTTGCATCTCGTAAAGAAAAACTAGCAAATATGGTATTCCAAGCACAACTTGGTACGCTTTGGGACAAATCAACACGTATTGCAAAACTTGCAGTTGCATTATCTTCAATCACTGGTGCAAACCCAGCAGATGCTGAAAAAGCTGCATTACTTGCTAAATGCGACTTAACCTCTGAGCTTGTGGGTGAGTTCCCAGAACTTCAAGGTATTGCGGGTACTTACTACGCGCGTATTGAAGGTGAGAATACTGAAGTTTCAGAAGCTTTAGGTGAGCAATATTTACCAAAATTTGCGGGTGATGTTTTACCAAAAACCAAAACAGGTACAACCATTGCTCTCGCTGACCGTTTGGATACGCTGGTTGGTATTTTCGGTATTGGACAAGCGCCTACAGGTTCTAAAGACCCGTTTGCACTTCGTCGTTCAGCAATTGGTATCTTACGCTTAATCATTGAAAATGAATTAGATGTAACGATTGAAGAGTTAGTAAATCTTGCGCTTCAAGGTTATGGCGATATCGTTAAAGATCACGATAAGACTCGTGCTGATGCTGTTGCGTTCTTGGAAGGTCGTTACCGTGCTAAGTATGAAGACCAAGGCGTTGCTGTTGACGTACTTCAAGCAGTTCAAGCACTTGCACCAAAATCTCCACTTGATTTTGACAAGCGCGTAAATGCAGTTAATCACTTCCGCACATTACCTGAAGCTGCTGCACTTGCTGCTGCAAACAAACGTGTTGCTAACATTCTTGCAAAAGAAGCGGCACCAGAAGGTTCTGTCGTTGAAGCGAACTTGGTTGAAGATGCTGAGAAAGCATTATTTGCTGAGCTTCAAGCAGTGACACCTGTGGTTGAACCACTACTTGCAGCAAAAGACTACACTGCTGCCCTTTCTAAGCTTGCAGCACTTCGTGCGCCGATTGATGCATTCTTTGATGGCGTAATGGTTATGGCGGATGATGCTGACCTGAAAGCAAACCGTTTACGTTTATTGGCTCAGTTGCGTAACTTGTTTACTGCTGTGGCTGATGTGAGTGTATTACAGGGCTAATTAGCTCATTACTAAATAAAGGGATCTTTTATAGATCCCTTTATTTTTTAAATTAAACAAACACTTTAATTTCTTCTATCTATAGTATCAATCTACAGATCATTTAATTATCTATAGCTTATTCGATAGTACGTCTATTGCCCTAATTCATCCACATTAAAACTTTTTATAATAATGACCCTACACAGTAGCGCAATAATTGATTCAATTACCTAACTTGTTTACGCCGTTTATTGATATAAGTATTTTTCACAGATAAGTCTTTATAATAATTTGATATTTTCAAAAAATATCGTTATAAATTAGCAGCTTTTATTAATTAAGATTATATAAATGAAGAAGAATATTTTATTACTTGTTATTTCTATCTTATCCATTGGACAAATGGCTTGCTCTATAAATCCTCATCGGATCACTTTACCTGACACTACAAATCCCCCTGCTATAGAAAAGATTAATATGGTTGGAATGTCTCGAAATGAATTTCTAAATAAATTCCATCCGCCCGTAGTAAGTAGACTCATTGGTGATAAACGGATAGATACGATCACTTATTATAAAATTAACAATAAACCAAAAGCATATGGAATGGCTTTATATAACGGCTTAATAGCGAATACAATCGTCTCAACACTACACAATGTAATGCCGAGTGAGTTATCACTCGATTCCGTGGACGAAACAGTATCAGTCTCAGACTCAGCACTTAACAAAGAGAAAGTAGTAATTGAGATTACGTATGATTCCTCTAGTCATATTGAAAAAGTCGAAAGAGTAGAATAATTCAATTTTAAATCTTTATTTTTGGCTATAACCAAACTTTTCATGGTGCAATTAATTAAAGTAAATTCTAAAAACTATTGAGGCATGCTGATTTAATTGACTTTTTAATGAAATTAATATTTTCATTCTTAAATCAGCACTCAATAACTACCACATTATTATCTACTCAGCTTAGTACAAGAATTATTTTTTCCAATTCATCCACACCAAACTCCCCACAATAATTACCCCACCCAACAGCACCATCATTGATGGCTTTTCATTTAAGAAAAGCACTGCCAAACTCATCGCGACAATCGGCGAGCAATATAAAAAATTCGATGCAATCGTTAACGGCATATTTTTAAGTACATATCCCCACAGTACATAAGCCATCGCACTTGGAAAAATACCCAATAGGACAACCGACATATTGGCTTGCCAAGTAGCATGTAAAATTTCACTAGGCAAATGAGCACTATAAAATAGTAAAGGGATAGTTCCGAACCAAATGATGTAGCACATCATACTCAATGCATCATAATTTAAGGCAAATTTTTTATATAAATTAAAATATAGACCCCATGCAATTGCAGCTAAAACAATTAATAAACTATAAGGACTCGGTACACCAAAACCATGATCTCCACTGACCACTAACACGGCGCCGCCAAGTCCCAATAAAATACATAACCACTGTTTAAAACTGATTTTTTCTTTAAAAACTAAAACTGAAATAATAAAAGTAAATAAAGGAATGGATTGACTTAAAATGCTGGATGCAACCGCAGTCACATATTGCTGCCCTGTATTTATGAGCAAATGATGTAGCGTTACAGAGAAAAATCCTAATACAGCAAGAGCAGGAACATCCTTCCAATTTAAAGGCTGAATGCCTTTTTTCATGACCAAAAGTAGTAAAAAAAACGATGCAATCAAAAAACGGAGCAAGGCAATATGCTGCGGTGTATATGAATGCAAGGCACTATGTACACCAATAGGTGAATAGCCCCAACAAAAAACGGTCACAGCAATACATAAATAGAGCTTAAAAGCTGGAGGCTGGGTTTCGGCAGCAAGAGAAATTGCCATGTTAAATCTGCACTAGTGGAATGGAACACTTTCATCATATGCGCATGGATAGTTGAATAAAATTAACTTATATTGAGCTAAATATTCATTAAAAGTGAATGATAAAACATGGATATCGCTCAGTTAAAAATGTTCCAAACCGTAGTTGAATGCGGAACTATGGCTAAAGCCTCAATGCAACTGCATTGCGTACCATCCAACATCACAACACGCATTAAACAACTCGAAGAAGAACTGGGTGCACCGCTGTTTTACCGAGAAGGGAAAAGTTTAAAACTGACCCCATCTGGAGAAATCTTCCTCAATTATTGCCATAAAATTTTAGCGCTGTGTGATGAAGCAAAACGAAGCATTCATCCAGATGCTCCTCCTTCTGGCCCATTAAAAATTGGCGCTATTGAATCTTCTGCTACAACTCGCCTGCCTAATTTGCTGGCGAAATACCATCAACGTTTTCCAGAAGTTTCCATTCAAATTATTACTGGCACATGGAAACAGCTATTACTCGATATTTCTCAGCATAAACTTGATGGTGCGATTGTCGCGGGTAATATTGATTTTCCAATGCTTAATAAACTCAGCATTTACCAAGAAGACATAGTCTTAATTGCATCTCACTCTTTGGGAGAAATTAATTGCCAAGAAGACCTAATTGGCAAAGAAATCTTTATGTGGACTGAAGGCTGCCCTTACCGCGCAGCTCTTGAAGAATGGCTTAAACTTAAGAATATTTCTCTTCCCATCACTAGCATTACCAGCTATGCCACCATTATTGGTTGTGTTAGTGCAGGCTCAGGGGTGGCTTTAGTGCCTAAAAGCATTTATGAGCAATATAAAAATTTAGCTCATATTCAAAGTTATAAGTTTGAATATCTGTCCTTTATGCAAAATCACTTTTTCTGGCACAAAAATGTGAGTAACCATAAAGCTCGAGATATGTTTATAGAATTAATTAAGTCTGAATTTTGTTTGTGAGCCATTAGTCTCATTGTTTTACTGCTATTAAATGATGATTTATCGTAATCAAATCGTATGGGTTTTATCTCATTGCAGTACAAGCTTTATTTTTAACAGTAAGATCACCACTTCATCTTTTGATTCTGGTTGGGGAGATTGATCCATATGAAAACCTTACAAGTGTTATACATTGCAAGTTCTATATTGGCTTCATCAACCTTATTTGCAGAAACAACACAGCCACAACAAGTTGTTGAAACAACACCTAAAACACAACCTTATGGTGACAACCCAAGCTTAGGTCGTGTATTACTGTATAAAACAGGAAAAGGCATACAAAATTTAGGAGACTCTATTCAAGGAGCTTCTGAAAAAACTTCAAATAAAATTAGCGAAAAGTGGAAAAACACTAAAGAGTTTACGGCTGAAAAAGCAGAAGTCGTTCAGCAAAAAGCAGATACCGCAAAAGCTTTTACCGAAACAAAAATAGATCAGGCGAAGCAAAATATTACCAGTAGTCGAAACGGTGAAAATATTCCGATAGAGCAAGGCGAGTTAAGCAAATCAAGCACAACAATTAACTAATTTGCTTGGACAGCGCGATAAATTCGCGCTTTTATAAATACATATATTCATCTAGAACTAATGATCATCCACTATAAAAAGCTAGGAATCTGCCTTATGAATAGTCACAAACTTCTCTTTTCCACCCT
This sequence comes from Acinetobacter sp. WU_MDCI_Abxe161, assembly GCF_025514355.1. Classification (NCBI taxonomy): domain Bacteria; kingdom Pseudomonadati; phylum Pseudomonadota; class Gammaproteobacteria; order Moraxellales; family Moraxellaceae; genus Acinetobacter; species Acinetobacter sp. WU_MDCI_Abxe161. The sequence goes on along the minus strand of NZ_JAHPTU010000009.1, from coordinate 91,080 downwards.
ATGCTGCTTGGCATTAACTGCATGTGCAACTTCAGCACCTATCTCTCCTTATTCTCAGGCACAAGTTTTAGAGCAAGATACGAATATTGAAGCTTATCCATCAACTACAGGTAATGTAGCTAAACTTATTAAACAAGATAAGCAAGCTTGCATGATTGAGTTTACGGGATATTTAGGTGGTGGACATGTGACTGAACACTGGGTATTTAATGATAAAGGCCTAATTTCAGCTACATCGTTCACTCAACAATACCCTGATGAATCAGGCATATTAAATCAGGCAACAAACTCTACAACCAAAAGCTCAACCACTTTTAATATTCAAGATCCAGAAATTCAGAATAATTTCAAAAAACTCCAAAGCAACTTTAATCCTACAAATTTAGCAAAATGTCATTAACTTTTTCATAAAAAACCCGTTGCAAAAGCTGCCCTTCGCAACGGGTTATAGCTATTTAAAAATTTCTTGGACTTAATTTAAAATTATAAATAAGCGATTTAATTAATGGTTAAACCATTTGTTGCTGCCAGTAAATCAATACGTGGGAAAACTAAGCCCGTTCTTGAGTCAGTAATTGGCTTACCTGTCGTTTTTAAACGGCTGATGGTTTGATCAATACTTTCTGTTGGACTCACCACACTATTCGCTCGTAATAAAGCAATCGCACCTGCCACATGTGGTGTCGCTTGAGATGTACCACCCATGGTGTAGCCACCTGCCGTAATCATTGCTCCCGGTGCCAACAAAGTCACTAAGCTACCGCCATTACTAAAGCACGCCACTTTGTCTGCTGCTGTTGTCGGGTCAGAACATTTCACCGGATTCCCCCATGACACACCGCCAATATTACTATCATAAACAGCCCCCACTCTTACGGCACCAGCAACACAGGCAGGAGATGAAATTCCATCTGAAAATGCATCATTACCTGAAGCTACAACCGGAACCACACCAGCAGCTCGTGCATTGGCAAATGCCGTTCCATAACTGCTATCGCTACACTCCGAGGTATATTTAACACCTGGCACGCCAAGGCTTAAGTTAACTGCTTTAATATTGTAGGTTTGTGCATTATTTACAGCCCAGTTAATCCCCGCGAGAATATCACTATCATAAGCAGTGCTTACCCATTTACCTTGGGATCTAACCTTTCTAAAAACATCAATGCCTATAATTTTGGTCTTGGTGGCAACCTTAGACACAATGCCTGAAACATTACTCCCATGCCCATCATCATCTAAAGTGCCATCATCTGGTGCACTATCAAATGAATAAACAACTCGACAAGTATTAGATGGTGTGTTCACTGCCGTACACCCAAAATCTGAATGTAGATAATTTACCCCTGTATCAATCACTGCCACACTAGAACCCTCACCTGTGAAGCCATTGGTGTTTGCCTGTGGTTGATTAATCAAAGGTAAACTTTCATTGGTCGTAGTACGGTTAATACGGTTCGGATAAACCGCTTTAACATTCGGATCATTCAATAAAGTGACTAAAGCCTCCCGATTACTAATCCGATAAAAAGCTAAAGGTAAATTATTGTAGTCCCGAAGTACTTGAACACCACCAGCACGGTTAAACCTTGCCTGAATATTCTTTTTATTTGTAGCAATATAACTTCGCCGTTCTAGACCAGAAGGCACACTCGTCGAAGGAATATTGTATTCAACAATTAAATCATTCGAATCATTATTGACTAAGGCATCCAAATCGATTTTGCCCTGAAATACTTTTTGTTTTGCTGCTTGATTTAATCGCTGCTTAGCACCTTTAGAATCCAAAGGAAGAGCGGATGCTGTTGTACTTAAAATCGTACATAGACCTAATAGAAATAACGTTTTACTTTGCATTATTTTTCTCCGTAGTTTTTCAACTAACAATTTGCTTATTTCGCTTTTATTTCATTTGCTGGATCTTTTTCTGGATCAATCGGTTGAATAGAAAGATCACTTTTCGTGTCATATAAAGGAACGGTATTAACTGATACCGATTGAGAATGAGTTGAATGTTGAGATAGATTTTTGGGTTGAGTAGGCTCCTTAAGTTTAGAAAGAAAAGAAGATGTATTTGGCTGTGGTGAATTCGACTCATGTAAAGCAGAATTGAACACATCAGCTGCGCCGCTTATGGGTTTAAAGTAGAAAACAACGGCGATTAAGCCGACTAATACAAGAAGGGAAGCAATAATTTTCATCGTTAAGATCTCTGTTTTTTTGTTTATAGACATCTATTTTTATTTTTGATTATTCGAAATAAAGTGCTATTTCTTTAGATATATTTCATGTGAAATTTACATTTCATGGAATATATAAACATGAGAAAAGCTAAATTACCTTTTCCCGAATAAGCAAAAATACAGTTCTGCCCTGTACATTTATATTTCTGGCAGAATATGGTCCAAAAAAGTGCTAAAAAAGCACCCTATTCTCATAATAAGCAATTAGTATGCCGTTTCCTCTAATAAATAATGAGAACTACATCACATCTAGAGATATAGGCAAATAGCTTATGAATAATGATAAAAAATTTAGGAGATGGGAGTTAAAAAGCTGTAAGAGGGAAATAGGGCCAGCTTAATTAGAATAACTAAAAAATAAATGTTCTTTTTCACTTTATTATTAATTTTTATTAATCTTCACAATTTATCCCTAGTCTGTTTACTCAATGTAACACTGTTGTAACGTTTTGATGAAGTGAGTTCCAAGCTCCTATTTCCTTAGCTATGATGCGATTGCGTTTATGAAATACCTCACTAAAGGGTATATTCTTTGAAGGATATCGCAATGAAAATGATGAAAACAGCTATCGTTACTGCAAGTGTTCTTGCTTCTGCCTCTATTTTTGCACAAAGTGCGGGCGTTAATGCAGGTGCTTCTGCTCAAGTAAATGTACAACCGGGTGGTCTTGTTAGTGGCGTAGCCAATACAGTCAAAAATACTGCACACACTGTAGGCAGCACAGCAAAGCATGCGGGCCATGTCGCTGCTGACACTACAGTTAAAGCAACTAAAAAAACAACAGGAAAAGTGACTGAACTTTCTTCTAAAGCTGCAAATGGGACAAAACACTTAGCTACTGAAGCTGCGACAGGTACTAAAAACTTTGCTACCGAAGCTGCAACAGGTACTAAAAATGTAGCGACTAAAGCTGCCAATGGTACTAAGCATTTTGCTACCGAGGCAGTAACAGGTACTAAAGACGTAGCAACTAAAGCTGTAAACGGTACTAAAAATCTAGCAGTTGAAGCTAAAGCTGATACTAAAGCACGTGTTGATGCTGTAAAAACTAAAGTTGCTGAAAAACAAGCTGACCAAAAAGAATTTACTGCTGAAAAACAAGCTAATGCCCAAGCGCACGTAGATGCAGTAAAAACTCGTGTAGCTCAAAACCAAGCTGACCAAAAAGAATTTGTAGCTGACACTAAAGCTGATGCTCAAGCACAGTTAAATGCAGCTCAACCAGCACATGCTGTTAATGCTCAAACTGGTGTAAATGTTGGCGTAAACGTTGCTCCTGTTGGAATTAATGCAAACGCAAATGTAAATGCTGGTGCTGAAACTTCTACTCAAAAAGCTGAAAAGAAATCTTGGATTAAAGGCCTTTTCGGTACTAACTAATTTCTTACAAATAAAAAAGGGCAATCAATTGCCCTTTTTTATTTCTCTAAAATCAATGATTCAGTTTATTTCAGTTAAAACTAAACCCGCACGCAAACCAAGCTTCACATTTGGATTTGGAAATAAAATCCAGACCTGATCTTGCTCAACCACATAATTACCAGAAGGCTGAGTCGCAATGATTTCACCCTTGGTAAAAGTTGAAAAATTTGGGGCCTCAGCCGATAAATTCATCTGAAAATCTTCATCTTTTTTAATTAAAGAATCCGATACATTAAAGACCCGAATTTTTGTTTTATTGCGTGGTGGTAATGCTTGTTCAGAAACTACATTACGAATGACTTCGTCAATTGCAGCAAACTGGCTCAAGTCATTTTGTCCAAATGGCAAGGCTTTGCCCAACTCTAAAGTTGCACTCGCAGCTTTAAAATTTTCACTCGTAAAATGTGTAAATGTTTTACCGACCGCATTGTGATAAACCAAAGCATCTAAATCAGCTGCTTCAAGGCTCGCTTTCAAACCTGCATCATAAGCATGCGTTTGGTATGGAAATAAAGCAAAAGTAGGCAATAAAGAAGCACGAATTGCGGTGTGCAAATCATAGTGATAGCGTTTAGCCTCACTTGAGCTTTCCTGAAAGAAAGTCGTGACAACTTGCTCTAAAACCTCAGCACGCTTTGATTCTTCAGTCACGGGTAGATTTTTATATCCACCACAAAACATTCGATTTACATCATCATATACATAGCGTTTGCCTTGACGCATTGCATAGGGGTTACCCAATACAAACAGCAACCTCACAGCAAGGTTTAAACGTCCTGCAAATAAATCTGTGCAAAGACGAGATAACAATTCAATTGGTGCTGTTTCATTGCCATGTACTCCAGCTGACAGTACGACGGCTTTGTCGTACTGTGCGTTTGGCGTACATTCAAGAAGTCCTTCACCCAACCAACGCCAAGAAAAATTATCTTGTTTTCCTTCGCGGGTTTTAGGCTGCTCACCTTGTAAGGTTAATGCTAGAAAATCCTGCATGCCACCTCCTCACTATTTTTGGAAAGGATAAACCGAACCCAAACCTAAAATTTTGGTCAGTTCGTCGAGCGCCATACGGCTTTCCATTAACAAATGCGGATCAGCTAAATCTTCTTGTGCTAAACGATCACGATAATGTTTATCTACCCATTGATTGAGTGTGCCAAACAATTGATCATTCATGAGTACTTTTGGATTTACAGCATTTAACTCAGTTTCGTTTAAAGCTACACGTAAACGTAAGCAAGCCGGACCACCACCATTACGCATACTTTCACGTAAGTCATATACCTGAATAGCATCAATTGGTGTACCCATTTGAATCATATCGTTCAAATAGCCCCACACTGCTGCATTTTGACGAGACTCTTCTGGTACAACAATAGTCATTCCACCATCTGGACGAGTCAAAATCTGGCTATTAAATAAATAGGTCGCTACAGCATCGTCAACCGTAACACGGTTTTCAGGAACTTCGATCGAGATAAAATCTTCACCGATGCTTGCCATTTTTTGACGAATTTCAGCAAAAGCCTGATCTTGATTTAAGAATGCATGTTGATGATGGAATAAAACCTGTTGGTTACTTACCGCGATCACATCGTTATGGAATACACCCTGATCAATTACATCCGGATTTTGCTGAACAAAAACTGTATGTGCATCATCCAAACGGTGCAAACGTGCAATTGCTTCACTCGCCTCACGTGTCTGACGAGCTGGATAGCGTTTTGGTCCCGGTAAGCCATTATTTAAATGTTGCTGGCCATAAACAAAAACTTGAACACCGCGCTTAGCATAATCACCACCTAAACGATTGTGATTTGCTGCTCCTTCATCACCAAACAAAGCCACTTGTGGCAAAGCCTCATGATGAACAAAGTGACGTTCATTTTTAAAGATCGCTTGTAAAACTTGGCTTGTAGTTTCGGCTTCAATTGAACGGTGAAACTTATTGTTCAGATTTGCTGCGGTAAAATGCACTCGTTCGTCTTGGCTATCTGCCGAAGGTGAAACAGTTGCTGCATTTGCAGTCCACATCGGTGAAGCTGAGCTTAAAGATGATAATAGTTCTGGTGAATGACGCATTGCTTGAGCAATAACACTAATGTCATCTCCCGTAAAACCTAAACGACGTAACATTGGAACATGTGGGCGCTCATGCGGGACAAGCACACCTTGTTTCATTCCCATGTCAGCTAAGGCTTTCATCTTTAGCAAACCTTGTTTGGCTGCTAATTTTGGGTTCGAGGTATTATTACGGTTTTTCGTCGATGCTTCATTACCAAAAGACAACCCCGCATAGTGATGCGTTGGCCCCACTAAACCATCGAAATTTACTTCATATCCTTTCATTTTTTTCTTTCCCTAGTGTTTAAGGCAACACAATCCCTGGAGATAATTTTTCTGGCAAGGTTAAGCTGTCACTTTCAAGTGATGCCATCGGCCAAGCACAATAGTCAGCAGCGTAAAAAGCACTCGCGCGGTGATTACCTGAAGCCCCTACACCACCAAATGGTGCAGCACTTGAAGCACCAGTTAATGGCTTATTCCAATTCACAATACCTGCACGCGCTTCAATGAGTAAGTCATCAAACAGTTCACGCTTTGGAGAAACCAAACCAACCGACAAGCCAAAACGAGTTGCGTTAGCAATTTTTAATGCTTCTTCAAAGTTGTCATAACGCTGAATTGTCGTAAGCGGACCAAAATATTCTTCATCCGGAATATCTTTCACACCTGTAACATCAACAATACCCGGAGTGAGTAATGAGCTGTCTTGTTGTGGACGCGTCATTGGTAATAAACTTTTTGCACCAAGTTCAAGTAACTTTTGTTGAGCATTCATCATGTTTGTTGCAGCAACCGACGAGATAACGCCACCCATAAATGGTTGTTGTTCATCATTCCAACGACCAACTTTTAGGTTTTTAGCAACTTCAACAAAACGTTGAATAAATGCATCACCTTCAGCACCATTTTTCACCAAGATGCGACGTGCACATGTACAACGCTGACCTGCCGAAACAAAAGCAGATTGAATAGCAAGATTCACTACTGCATCGACATCAACAATTTCATCAATAATCAATGCATTATTGCCGCCCATTTCAAGTGCAAGAATTTTTTCAGGTGCACCTGCCATTTGCTTATGCAAGTGGTAACCGGTGTTTGCACTTCCGGTAAACAATAAACCATCAATTTCATGTGAAGCAGCTAATGCTTCGCCGGTGGTACGACCACCTTGAACTAAGTTCATCACACCATTTGGTAGGCCAGCTTGCTGCCAAAGTTTGACAGTTTCTTCAGCAGTCCAAGGCGTTAATTCACTTGGTTTAAATACAATTGTGTTACCAGCAAGCAAGGCTGGAACAATATGCCCATTTGGTAAATGACCCGGGAAGTTATATGGACCAAAAACTGCAAGCACACCATGCGGACGGTGACGTAAAGAGGCTACGCCATCGGCCATTTCAGTTGAGCTTTCGCCTGTACGCTGATGATAAGCACGAATTGAAATCGCAACCTTACCAATCATTGACTGAACTTCAGTTAAGGTTTCCCAAAATGGCTTGCTGGTTTCTTGGCTAATGACTTCTGCTAAATGCTTTTTATTTTCTTCAAGCAAAGCCGCAAATTTTTCAACAATTGCTACACGCTCTGCAAGTGGTAAACGTGCCCATGCTGGAAATGCAGTACGCGCTGCCTGACACGCTTGCTCTACATCAGCAGCAGTTGCTTCTGCACCTGACCATACAGTTTGGTTATCAACTGGATTTGTCTTTTCAAATGTTGTGCCGTTGCCTTGTAACCATACACCGTTAATAAATAAAGAGTTTGACATCAGGATACTTCCATTGGATTTAGTGATAACACACGAACAACGTGACCTTCTTGTACACCGAGTTTTTCAGCTTGTTCATGCGTTAAATTTATAGTGTTATCAACAAGATCAAGCTTCAACAACATTGCCTTATAGTCATGATAATTATCATTAGCAATGAGATATTGGGTCTTACCGACCACAGCTTCACTTGTAATTTTGACGTTTAATAATTGACTTTCTTTTACTGCACGCAACTCATCAATATTGGCTTCAATCGTTGGACCCGCATCAAAAATATCGACATATCCTTGATAACGTAAGCCTTCCGACTCAAGCACATGATAAGCAGGCAATGTTTGTGGATGCATTTTTCCAATCACCTCTTGCGCATCTTTTGGCAAGAGATCTACATAGACCGGAAAACGTGGCATAAGCTCTGCAATAAATACTTTTTGCCCGATTCCACTCAAATAGTCTGCTGTTGAGAAATCCATATTAAAGAAATGGTGACCAATCGCGTCCCAAAATGGAGAACATCCATTTTCGTCTGAGAAACCACGCATTTCAGCAATTAATTTTTTCTCGAAATATTGTTTAAAGGCAGCAATAAACATAAAACGGATTTTCGATAAGAATTTACCGTTTTGATTTTCACGACGCTCTGGATCTAAAAATAATGTACAGAGTTCGCTACTACCTGTTCTGTCATTACTTAAAAATAAAGTAGGTAGTGACTTATAAACATTTAATGCTTTTGAAGCGTGCACCTGAGTACCAACATGAAAGTTGTACCAAGGTTCAATGAGCCCTACAGCGACTTCAATTGCACTTAATCCAATAACACGTTGTGCTTCTGTATCTTCAAGAACAAACAGATAGCCTTGTTCACTTTTATGGACATTGCCATTTAAAGTATTGCGAGTACGTGAAATTCGAGCCGAAAGTGTATCCATATTTTGTGGCAAGGAAGTCAGGCCTACACCCGACTTACCCGCTAATTTATAAATATCTTCAAGGTCTCGAAACTCGGCATGACGGACGATCATCATGGCTAGCTTTCCTTTTTTTTATTTAGCCAACTTTGCCAATGCACGTTTTAAACGAGCAATCCCTTCATCAATATCTTGTTCAGGAATAATCAGAGACGGTGTAAAACGAACTACATTCGGGCCTGCAATTAAAGCAAGTAAACCTTCTTCACCTGCCCAAGTCGTAATATCTTTCGCTTTCCCTGCATATTCAGCTTTTAATTCACAACCAATCAGTAAGCCTTGGCCACGAATTTCTTGAAAAATCTGATGTTCAGCGTTTAATGCATTTAGTGCATCGAGGAAATATTGATGACGATGTTTCACACCCTCAAGTACTTCAGGCGTATTAATAAATTCAAATACTGCACCCGCAACCGCACTTGCTAGCGGGTTACCACCATAAGTCGTACCATGTGTACCCACTGAAAAATGCGGAGCAAACTTATCTGTTGTTAGCATTGCACCAACTGGGAAACCGCCACCTAGCGCTTTTGCAGTGGTTAACACATCTGGAATAACACCAGAGTTCATGTAGGCATAAAGTGCACCTGTACGGCCTACACCCGTTTGTACTTCATCAAAAATTAGTAAAGCACCGAACTCATCGCATAGTGCACGTAAACCTTTTAAAAATTCGATATCAGCAGGAATAACGCCGCCTTCACCTTGGATTGGCTCAACAATCACGGCACATGTTTGTTCATTAATGACCGCTTTGGCAGCGTCTAAGTCATTGAAGGCAACATGGTTAATGCCATTTGGAAGTGGTGCAAAGTCTTGTGAATATTTAGGTTGACCACCTGCTGAAACGGTAAATAAGGTACGGCCGTGGAATGCATTGTTAAATGCAATGATGCCACTTTTACCCTCAACACCACTGTCTAAACCAACTTTACGAGCTAGTTTGAGTGCTGCTTCATTGGCTTCTGCACCTGAGTTACAGAAGAATACTTTATCTGCAAATGTATTTTCGGTGAGTTGTTTTGCAAGACGTAGAACAGGTTCATTTGTATAACCGTTACCAACGTGCCAAAGTTTTGTTGCTTGTTCTGTTAAAGCATTTACTGCCACTGGATGCGCATGACCTAATGCGTTTACTGCAATCCCGCCTGCAAAATCGATATATTCTTTATTTTCTTGATCCCAAATACGTGAACCTTCACCACGTACCGGAATGAAATTTGCCGGTGCAAAAACTGGAACCATCCAGTCGTTAAAGTTGCTTCGAGTTACAGAAATTGGCTGTTCCATGCTTACCTCAGTATTTATTTAATATATTCGATAACACTTAAATTTGAATCATTGAGAAAAAGGGAGTGAGCAAATAAACCCTATAACATCCTTTATATTTGCTCAAACCACTTTTTCTAAAGTAATTTCCGCAGATTAGCCTGGGAAAATACCGCGCTCTTTACGAGCTTTTAAGATACGCTCACATGCCAAGATGTAAGCTGCTGTACGTAAAGTACAAGCGTTGCTGTTTGCTGTATTCCAAACGTCGTCCATAGCTTGAACCATCAATTTGTCTAAACGCTCATTGATTTCTTCTTCAGTCCAGAAGTAGCTCGCCATGTCTTGAACCCATTCGAAGTAACTTACAGTTACACCGCCGGCGTTACATACAACGTCAGGAACGACAACAATGCCACGCTCAACTAAAACGTCTTCAGCTTTAGGATAAGTCGGGCCGTTTGCACCTTCTAAAATCAACTTAGCTTTAAGTTTTTGAGCACGTTCAACAGTGATTTGGCCTTCCAATGCAGCAGGAACAATAATGTCAACTTCAGCTGTCCAGAAATCTTCATCAGCAATTGATTGAGCACCAGCAAAGCCACCAACACCTTGGTTTGCATTTACGTGATCACGTAATGCTTCAAGATCAATACCATCAGCATTGAAAATTGTGCCAGTGTGGTCTTGAACGTGTGTAACTTTCGCTTTTGATTCAACAAATAAGAAAGCTGCTTCACTACCTACGTTACCAAAACCTTGAATAGCGATTTTCGCACCTTCAATTGGTAAATTGATTTTTGCAGCTACTTCACGGCCTGTAACAAATACGCCACGACCAGTCGCTTTTACACGACCTAAAGAACCACCTAAGTGAACTGGTTTACCAGTTACAACACCTGTTACTGTGTAACCTTGGCTTGTAGAATAAGTGTCCATCATCCAACCCATGATATTGGCATTTGTACCAACGTCTGGAGCAGGGATATCTTTTTGAGGCCCAATAATGTGACCAATTTCAGTCGTATAACGACGAGTCAAACGCTCTAATTCACGATTAGACAATTTACGTGGATCAACACGAATACCACCTTTCGCACCGCCAAATGGCAAGTTCAAAACAGCAGTTTTAATTGTCATCCACGCAGACAACGCCATCACTTCATTCAAGTCAACATTTGGATGGTAACGAACACCACCTTTACCAGGACCACGAGACAAGTTGTGTTGTACACGGTAGCCTTCAAAGTGCTGAATAGAGCCGTCATCCATCACGATTGGCACGTCTACAATAAGTGCACGTTTTGGACGTTTTAAAGTGTCGATAAACTCGGCTAAGTGGTCTAAGTACGGAGCAACACGGTCAATTTGTGCCAAGTAAGTTTGCCATGCATCGCTGTGTTCGTTTACGTATGAAAGATCTGACATCTTTTTTCCTATATACCTTCATAGACTCAGAATTGATAAATCTGTAGTCTTTATTATTCAGCAACCAAAGCCTTGAAATAACAATGCCTTAGTTTATTTACTAAATCTTTTGCCCTTCTAAAGCATCAGATTTTTTAAATTCCATTTGTTGATACTAAAAGTATGATCTACTTTTATATATCGATATCTTTTACAAGCTTTCTTTCGTTTAACTTACTGTTTATAAAGCTATCTTTATAAAAGCAAAGTTTAACCACAACCCACTTAATCCAGTCGGCTGAAATATAAGTACAAAAGAAATGACATAACCGTTTGGGAGTTAAAAAGAACGATGATTTATCGAAAAACCATGTGTCCATAAAAATTATTTTGACTAATCGATAGATCCCTCCATTAGTCTTTTTAGAAATAAACATTGTTCAATAATGCTACAGATTAATTATCTCTACAGATACTGCTTAAAATTAAGCCGAAACATAGCTATAAAATCTTCTAATAAATATAGCATAGAGCGCACTCATTTAGAACATTTTAAAATAAATAAGCAGAGAAAAAATAATCAATTCACACTGTTTCTTATAATAAAAAAACAACAAATATTAAAAAAACCTTAACTTTGATAAAAAATTTTTATAGAAAACAAATAACCATAAATGTAAAAAATGATCTAAATTTAAATTATAAATAACAATAACTTAAAAATTAGATATCTATAAAAACTCATCAAAAAATTATGTATTCTCTACATTAAATCTATATTAAGTCCATTTCTAATTCATAATCTATAAAACCCTAAATTTCTCATTATTAAATAATCAGATGAAACATAGACTTAATCAATGAGTTATAATAAATAAATATTAATAAGAATCCGATAAATGGTAATTTCATAAAACAATATTTGTTTCTATGATTAAAATTAAAAAAACATTTTTAAAAAAAATATATAAATTTTACTTTCAAAGTTTCTTCTCAGCCATAAAAAAGGCCCCATATAGGGGCCCTAAAACTACATTTCTGTGTGCATATAAGCTTAGCTCCGCACTTCATCTTTGTTTCGATAAAAAACGAAATAACTTAGATAACATAGAAGAATAAAAATAATGCAACAGATAAAACCAACTTGCATGGATGGATCAAACACCATACTTATACAGGTAACGATACAGAACAGCCCACCTACAATTGGAGTAAGAGGGAAAAGAGGTGCGGCGAAACGTAAATCTTTTGCTGTTTTACCTGACTTATACCATTGTCTACGGAAGTTAAATTGTGAAACACAAATCGCAATCCAAACCACAACCATTGTAAAAGCTGCAACACCCAATAAATTCTTAAAAATTGTTTCTGGTGCAAATTGTTCTGAAAGTAATCCAGGAATTGCACCAAACATAGTTACAGTAATGGCAACAATAGGTGTTCCTGAAGGAGTAAGTTTAGAAAAGATTTTTGGTAATTGATTTTTTGCTGACAGTGACCACATCATACGTGAAGCAGCAAACAAACCAGAATTTGCAGCAGATAGTAAAGCCGTAATAATTACAAAGCGAATAATGTCTTCTGCGTAAGGAATCCCAATATAATTAAATACTGTCACAAAAGGACTATTACTTACTTCATTCGCGCTAAGACCTGCAAGTTGATACGGCAGTAATGAACTAATCACTACAATCGTACCCACAAAGAAAATCAGTAATCGCCAAATTGCTGCATTAATTGCTTTAGGAACTGTCTGTGCTGGATTTTCCGCCTCCCCAGCCGCTACTCCAATTAATTCTGTACCGGAAAAAGCAAAGTTAACAATAAGCATGGTGGCAAAAATTGGGAAGAGACCATTTGGAAACCAACCGTGAGCCGTCAAGTTGCTAAACAATGGCGCCGTTTCATGTCCGTGATAAGGAATAAAACCAAAAATTGCCAGTAACCCAAGCCCAATGAAACAGATGATGGTGATAACTTTGACGAGTGCTAACCAAAATTCAGACTCGGCAAATAATCGAGTTGAACTAATATTAAGGAAAAAAACTAAGGCACCAAAAAAAAGAGTCCAAGCCCATACTGAGGTAGAAGGAAACCACTCCTGAACCAGTAAAGCCGCAGCGGTAAACTCAGTTCCTAAAGTTGCAGTCCAAGTTAACCAATAGAGCCAAGTAATCATATAGCCCGTACCCGGACCGATATAACGACGAGCGTATTCACCAAAAGAACCTGATTCAGGCACATGGACCGCCAGCTCACCAAGACATAACATCACGGTATAGGCAATTAAACCGCCCAAAAAATAAGAAATAATTGCGCCAATTGGGCCTGCTTGGGAAATTACATCACCAGACCCTAAAAAAAGACCTGTACCTATGGCACCGCCAAGGGAGATCATCACCAAATGTCGAGTACTCATTGCTCGTTTCAAAGGTGCAGAACTTCCATGTTGCGATGCATCATTATTCCGATAATTTAATGATTGCATATAAAAAACTGTAACGACAATTTAGTAAAAAATCATTTTAGGAGAAAAAAATAAATATGCAATTATCTTTAAGGAGTGGATTTATTTTAACCACGCCTCTTGTATTAAAAACAAATAATATTTAAAAACAATTATTTAAGATTTTTTATAGTTATAACTGTATTTTAATTAACCTTATATTATTTCCAAAATTTATATATATTAAAAACCCATTTATTTTCAAATATAATATTTATATACATGGCTGGTCATGGCTGCTTTTAATACAGAGAATATGTACATAATAAACACACTATTTATTTAAATAATGAGTTTTAAAATAATATACAAATAAGTTTATAAAAAAATTTTTTTAAGCAAAAAATAAAGCTCAAACTTTCAGGTTTGAGCTTTATTTAAGCGCTATAAATTTTTAATAGCTAATTGGAGTCAATTGTTCTGTAGGCTGGATTGAACCTTCTGTAAATTCACACAACCCTTGTTCATCACAAGACAAATTTAGTTGCTTATAGCTAATTGAAAAAGAGTCAGAATATTTTTTGACTACAAACGGGCTCATATCCGACGTTAAAGGCTCTTCACTCTTGAACAATTTAATGATCTTACGATCATTCATAGCTAACAAATAAATTTCATTATTTAATTCAATATGCACTACACCTGTGTGTTCAGCCACAATTGGAACCAAATAAGATTTATTCACCAGCAGAGTATCTACCGCATAGTTTTCAAACTTTGAATTAATGAGGTTGAATACCAGAACTGAACCAAAGCTGGTCTGCAAACCTTCTTTATAACTTGCAGCTTCCTGAATTCGCTGTATTTTAATACCCAACTTTTGAAAGTCTAGCTCCGTTGCTTGCTTACTCTTTATCAGGCTACGCGTAATAGCCTGTTTAAGAGGGTTATCAAAATAACGTTCATCGAGCTGAAAATCGTTCTGACGCAATATTTTTAACAACATTTCGTCATGATGGGTAAGAACATGCGCAAGTACATTACGGAAGTAAAATTTACTTTGCTTTTTGACCTTACGAACCCGCTGGTAAAAATAGATTTCATCGAAGTCATGTTCAATAAAATCATGCAATAAGCTTGAACTTGCCAATACAGACAATGCTTCATGACCAGTAAATGGCAAATGAATCGTATGTAAGCTTGGTAACAGCTCTTTTATTTTTAAATAATGTTCACGATCAATCGAGAAATAAGGGTCATAAACAATCACGTATTCACGTGTTGCATCCACATCTTGCGACTGGATTTGCATGTCTTTATTTGCCACAGCATCAAAAAACTCAGCATAGCGTCGATCTTCAACCTGCTCAGGATCAATTGAATATTGAGGCACAAATGCAATCACACGATTCATATTCAATAAATTAGAATATTTAATTGCTGCATAGCCGCCCATTGAACCGCCATAACCCACAATATTTTTAAAGCCTTCTAAAATAGGCGAAATCGCTTTTGCCAGCTCAATCATGCTCGCTTGAGGAAACCATGATTTTTGTTTTGGCATTACCCCAATAACATTATATTGGTATTTAATTAGGGACTTTTCAGCATTGATAGATAAGCCACTCGCTCGGGTAATCAAATCGCCAAAAGAGAGAACCAATGTATTAGAATCGCCTGGTAAAAAAATGGCTCTAATGTGTTCGTCTTCAAAAATAATTTGCTTATCCATGCTCACACCGAAAGAAAATTTACTCCCACATACAACGTCAAAAATGAAACAAAATAGGTGTTTTGCCAATTTATGATTGCGGAGTATCTTATTTTATAGATGCCAGTCAGATTAAAAAGCGCAAAATATGACACAATCCTTACATCCTGCCGCTCAAAAAGGCTTCAGTTCAGCTGCTGAACTATATCAGCAAGTTAGACCCAATTATCCCGCAGAAATAGTAAGTTGGCTGCAAAATTGCCTACAAATACAGGAAAACTCTACTGTTATTGATCTTGGATCGGGTACTGGCAAATTCTTACCCTACTTAAAACAAACACATGCAGATGTTATTGCAGTTGAGCCAATTGGCGAGATGTTACAGCAGCTCCAACAAGTTTATCCTGATATCAAAACATTACAGGCTTTTAGCAATTCAATTCCTGTAGCAGACCATATAATTGATGCCATTATTTGTGCGCAATCTTTTCACTGGTTTGATAACCTAGATACCTTAACAGAAATGTATAGGGTCTTAAAACCGCAAGGACATTTAGGACTCGTTTGGAATCAACGCGATGAACGTACGGACTGGGTAAAAGCCTTAGCTGATTTTTTACTCCCACTTGAAGGAGACACGCCACGTTACCATAGTGAAAAGTGGGAACGTGTGTTTGAACAACAAGATTTATTCGTGTTTGATAGCCTACAAACATTTACACAGTCACAACATGGTCCTGTCGAACAAGTCGTAAGTAAACGTTTACTCTCTACGAGTTTTATTGCTGCAATGACTGAAAAAGATCAGTTACAACTCAAAGCACAGTTTGAAAAAATTGTTTATGATTTTACGGGATTAGGTCCTCAAGATCAGATTGATTTTCCATATGTTACGTATGCATATCACTTTCAGAAAAGTACGTTAGCCGTTAAATAATTAGTGAATAGGTTTGGTTGAAAGTTATGAAGAAGAAAACACCTCAAATCATATTAATGTCTTTGCTTTGCTCTGGCCTATTTCTTACTGCCTGTAAAAAAGCGGATGAGCCTGCTAAGACGGAGCAACCTTCTGCCACCTCGTCTACCGATCAGGTTTTAGAAAAACTAAATGAAAGACCTGTTAAGACATTCCCTGCCACTGCTGATGACGCACACGATATTGCGCTATTAGAAGATTATGACCGTCGCTTTACAGAAATGAGTGATGAGATGGAAAGCGAATTAGCAAAAATGCATGAAGCTGGAACTCTGACTACAGAGTTTGAGCAACAACGTACTCTTGATAATGTACGCTCTTCTCTGACCATGTTAAAAGATTTAGATTTAAAAACTGAGCAAGGCCGTTACATTCAGGGTTTATTTTATCAATATTGGGAAAACCAAGAAAAACATTTGAGTGATAAGCAAGCCAATAAAGATGAACAGATCAACGATCTTGCTGACTATTTACAAGCGCAAAATCAATTGAAATATTGGAAAGCATCGCAACAGAAATAAATATTAAATTGCTTATA
This sequence comes from Acinetobacter sp. WU_MDCI_Abxe161, assembly GCF_025514355.1. Taxonomy (NCBI): domain Bacteria; kingdom Pseudomonadati; phylum Pseudomonadota; class Gammaproteobacteria; order Moraxellales; family Moraxellaceae; genus Acinetobacter; species Acinetobacter sp. WU_MDCI_Abxe161. The sequence continues at coordinate 74,255 of NZ_JAHPTU010000009.1, read as the reverse complement.
AAAAGCCTTCATGAATATGAAGGCTTTTTTCAAATTATATATTTTGTTTTTCAACCCAATGAATTGCCTGAACGCGGAACAATTCACATGCTCCATCGCCTGTGTCGGTTGGCGTAAGCGATGATTTCCAGACTAAATTTTTATCCTTAATTTCGACAAGGTCACCTTTAAGATAGACCAGATCACCACGTTTAACGTGTTTAATCTGCTCTGCAATTTTCGGGTTCGCAGGAATGATGTGCATGTTAGACACCATTTGCATGGCCTGCTCTGCTGGAACAGGTAATTTAGGAATTTTCCAGTTTAAATAACGGTCATATTGTTTCACTGAAATATGACGTGCAATTTCAGGCTGTGCAAACAATCCCCAACTTACTGCATAGTCGATAGGAGAAAACTTAGCTTGTTCATCATTTTGATAAACTTTTGAGCCCAATATTCTGAAATTTCCTTGAAAAGGTTGTAATACAGAAATAGATTGATCTTTTTCTATGGGATTCAAACCATTGGCAATATTATATTCACTTGAGGTCGATGCAAATGCTGAACTCATGCCAATAGCAGCTAAAAAGCCCATCACCAAACGTTGTTTTTTCATCGCGTTACACCTCAAATATTGCTAGATCAAAGTGAATAGATCTTCAATTTATAATAGCTTTAAGCGATGAAAAAAATACCGAAATTTAGTAACAATACAGATCAATTTCGTCTTTTTTTGTGCTGAATTAAACAGCTTATTAATCTTCAAAATCTATTCTCAAAGTTTCAAAACGAACTCTACCTTGTTGGACCGCTTGTGCAATCGCCTGTTGCCCCTTCGTGAGCCTAGCCCCACCGCTTTTTACATCGAGTAGAATAATATTAATGTCTTCTGCTGTCCCATCACCATCGCGAAAATCGGTATATCCATCAAAAATAATGTAGTCCACAGGATCGCCCATGAATTTTGCATCGCTGGGTAAATATTGAAATTCAGGTAAAACCGGGGCAAATTGTTCTGCCATTTTTCCTTTCAACACCGCACGGCTTGTATTTACACTTCTCTTTTGTGCTTGTGTGAGAGCTTGTTGATGCTCTAGTTCAAGTTCAGCAATATATTGCTCATATTCAGCCTTAATTCGTCCATTGCGAGTGTTTGATAAAATAAGAGTAGTGATAATGATGCCAATTCCAGCACCAATAAGCATGGCAAGCCATACAGACATAAACTTTCCTTAAAAAGTGCGAATTAAGATTACAGATCTAATCATATCTAAAATAACGAAACAGCTTAAACTTTTGTCAAATGCGGTCATCTCCTTCACACAAAAAGATGCTAAGGTATAAAACATAAACAAATGTGCTGCTGAAAATAACTGGATTTATGAAAACGATACTTATTGCAAATCAAAAGGGCGGATGCGGAAAAACCATGACGGCCATTACGTTGGCAACAGCATTGGCACAAAAAGGATATAAAGTAGCATTAGCAGATTCGGACAATCAAAAATCGGCTTTACAGTGGTTAAAACAGCGCCCTAATACTGTCGCAAGAATTCAAAGCCTTGACTGGCGTCATGAAAAATCAATTGGTGATGCACCCAAAAATCTGGATTATTTAATTATTGATGCGCCTGGTGCACTTTCAGGTGAGCATGCTGAACAACTGATTAGTGAAGCTCATGCCATTATTACTCCACTTCAGCCTTCCTTTTTTGATATAGACAGCACGCGTCGTTTTTTAAAACATTTACAGGACATCAAACGTATTCGTAAAGGCAAAGTACAGATTTTACTGCTTGCAAATCGAGTAAAACCTAACAGTGCTAGTTCAAAAGATATTCAACAGTTTTTTGAAAAAATTGAACAAGAACCTGTTGCCTGGATTGCAGAACGCAGTGCGTATGGCAGCTTGGCAATGCAGGGTTTAAGCATTTTCGACAAGCCACAAAAAAACTTTATTAGTATCCAAAATCAATGGCAACCAGTTCTAAATAAATTAATTGAAGATAAAGCTGAGTGGTTTTAAAGAAATTTAAGCACGGAAACTGAATGTATAAGGTTCTTTACATTAAGGCCTTAAAATTTGCCTCAGGTTATTTTTCAGTTAATATGACTTTATTCTATGTAGAAAATTAGAGAAATATTGTTCGTGCATCCATACGCTCCTAATTTACAGCGCGTTTTATTGTTTGGGCTGTTTTTTATTTTAATTTTTTTAGGATTTAATATCCTGAAATACTTTATTGTTCCTGTACTTTGGGCTGCCATCATTGCTTATATGACTTGGCCTATTTATTTAAGAATTCAACGTTTTTTTGGAGAAAGCCGTAATACTTTAAATGCAACACTCATGATCAGTCTGGTCATTTTGGTTGTGGGTGTTCCTTTTACATGCGCTATTTTTATTTTGCAGCATGAAGGTCGCAATTTATATTTTGACTTACAACGTCAGGTTTTTTCAGGCCATTTAAGTGTTCCTGATTTTATTCGGAATCTTCCTTTTATAGGAAAAGAAATCTCTCGCACACTCAATGAATTAAATAATGATCCTAATAGCACGATTCAAAATATCGCAGCTTGGGTACAAAGCCATTTAAGTTATGGTCGTGTGTTGCTCGGTGAAATTAGTAAAAATGTTGTCAAACTCGGCTTTGCGGTATTTAGCCTATTTTTCTTCTATCGTGATGGACAACTGATTTTATCTCAGGTGAGTAAAGCTTTAGAAATGGTGATTGGCCCTCGTATTCATCATTATCTTGATACGATTTCTGAGACAACTCGTGCAGTCGTGTATGGCGTGGGTTTAACTGCAATTGCTCAAGCTGTTTTAGCTGGTTTAAGTTACTTTGTAGCAGGTGTACCAAATCCTATGGTACTCACTATTGCTACTTTCTTATTGGCTTTAATTCCATTTGGTACTCCAATTTCTTATTTAGGCGTTGGCTTATGGTTGTTCTCTCAAGGTCAAACCATGGAAGCAATCGGCGTGGTTGTGTGGGGTGTAGTCATTGTCAGCAGTTCAGATAATGTTATTCGTCCACTGGTGATTTCTGGTGCTACCAAAATTCCATTCTTATTAATTATGTTCGGTGTATTAGGTGGTATTGCGAGTTTTGGATTGGTAGGTCTATTTATTGGACCTGTCATTTTGGCTATTTTGCTAGCAATTTGGCGTGAATGGTTACATGAAACGATTGAACCAGAACCTATGCCAAAAACCACTATGATTTATGATTCTGATCATGAATCTTCAACTGATAAAGAGTGATATCGCTATTTAATTTAAAAATGTTTCTAGATACAAATTAACTATTTAAATTAACTTGTAGGTTAAACCTGCGTTTGTTTGAATCAAACGATCATACATATTTATAAGGACATCCAATTATGCAGATGTTTAATAAAATTGGAGCGGTCTGCGCGCTTACGGCTCTTTTTACGGTTGGCTGTAGTTCGGTCACAAAAACTGTTTCTGACACAGCTCAAGCATTAACCACAATGCATACAAAAAAAGTGGTTGATGTAAATGAAGTAACTGCTAACGGTATTGGTAAAAAAATTGGTACGGTTAGCTTCCAAGATAGCGATAAAGGTTTAATTATTACCCCAGCCCTTGCTGACTTACCAAGCGGTACTCGTGGTTTCCATATTCATGAAAATGGTTCTTGTGCACCTGCTGTAAAAGATGGAAAACCTGGTGCAGCTTTAGCTGCGGGTAGTCACTATAACCCGAACCAAGCACCTCACCATGGTACACCAACTACAGGCCATCTCGGTGATCTACCTGTTTTAGTAGTCGATAATACAGGTGTTGCAACAACAGCTGTGATCGCACCTCGATTAAAACTTGCTGACATTCAAGGTCGAGCTATTATGATCCACGCGGGTGGCGACAATTACTCAGACTCACCTCAACCTCTTGGTGGTGGCGGAGCACGAATTGCGTGTGGCGTGATTAAATAATTGATGTCTTTTTTAAATTGTGGGTATCTAAAAAGATATCCACAATTTTGCTAATTTTTTAATCATTACAACTTGGTCTAAGCATAATAAAATCTTAAAAATTGACTGACTTTTGTAGATAAAAAGAATAATATTTTTGAAGTAATAAAAATTTAAAGTTTCATACTGCTTTCTCACGTATTCTCTAAGTTAGAACAAAAGCCGTGAATTATCTGACCCAATTAATTAATAGCTTTAAGACAAACTCTATTTTAATTTATTGCCTGCAAATTTTAATTGTACTCACAGGCACAACTTTAGGTTTGCTTTGGTTAGGACATAACGAGCTAATTGTTCCAGTCACTTTAGGAGCAATTGCAGCAGCTTTAACAGACTTTGATGATCGTTTAAGTATTCGATTACGTAACTTGGCCTATGTCTGCCTGCTCTTTTTTACAGTCAGCAGTATCCTTGGCTTTTTAGCTCCCTACAAAATTTTCTTTATTTTATATCTCTCAATCTCAAGTGCTTTTTTTATTTTATTAGGGGCCTTAGGACAACGTTATGCCACGATTTCTTTTGGCACAATTTTGCTCTCAATTTATAGCATGTTCGGGGTAGGTGAATATGTACATTGGTATCAACAACCTACCTATTTTGTGTATGGTGCTCTCTGGTACGGTTTAACTTCTATTTTATTTTTTATTATTAAACCTACCCTTCCCTTACAAGACAAACTCTCACAAATCTTTCAAGAAATTTCTGCACTACTGCAAGCTAAAGCACGTTTGTTTGATCCTGACAATAAAGAGAATGTAGAACAGCTTTTATATGAACTATCCTTACAAAATACGCAAGTTGCCCAAAGCCTGAATCAAATCCGCAGTTCCCTACTTACTCGATTGAAAGCTTCGAGGGTGAGTAATAGAAGTATCTATTGGCTAAACCTTTATTTTTTCGCCCGTGATATTCACGAGCAAGCAACTTCAAATTATTTACATTACGAACATATTCAACAGAATTTTAGCCGCAGTGATCTTATTTTCCGTTTCCAAAAAAACCTACGACTACAAGCGCAAGCATGCCAAAAATTAGCTCAATGTATTTTATATAACCAGCCATTTCAGCCTTCGCAAGAAAGTCAGACCGTATTAGGACATTTGGAAAGTTCTTTAAAAGACTGGATACAACAACATCCGCAAAATTTTGAAGTTAAAAATTTAAAACTTATTTTTGATAATTTAAAAGGAATGCATGAACAGTTTGAACAACTGCAATATGCACAACCCATCCCTGAAAATAGCACACACACAAGACAAGAGCACTTAAATTTACTTGATGATGATATTCAAGGATTTTCAGATCTTATCTTAAAAATTCGGCAACAACTTACACCGCAGTCAGCCCTGTTTAGACATGCCGTACGAATTGCTGTGGTTTTTGCGGCAGGTTATGCGATTTCGTTATTACCCTTTGCGCAGCATGGTTATTGGATTTTGCTCACTAGCTTATTTGTCTGTCAGATTACTTATTTTGCGACTAAAAGCCGTCTTAAACTAAGAACTATTGGCACCCTACTCGGCGTTTTATTAGGTATACCAATTTTATATTTTGTTCCAAGTATTGAAGGCCAGCTCATTCTTACCATTATTTGTGGAGTTAGCTTTTTCTACTTACGCCAGAAGAAATATGCCTTAGCAACACTGATGGCAACCTTAATGGTATTGCTCATTTTCAACTTAAAAGGTGCAGGTTACAGCATTATTTTACCTCGCCTAATCGATACCTTATTAGGCTGTTTGATCGCATGGCTTGCCGTAAACTTCATTTGGCCCGACTGGAACTTCCGTAATATTCCAAACAATATTAAGAAAAGTAGCAAAGCCACCTTAGATTATTTCAATATGATTGTTGAACAATATCAATATGGAAAAAATCAGGATATAGAGTACCGCCGAATTCGTCGTGCTGCGCATAATGCTCAAATCGAGCTATCAAATATGATCTCGAGTTTAAGTGCCGAACCGAACCCTAACCCTCAACTCATCCATTATGCTTTTCGTTATCTGGTTTATAGCCACAGCCAACTGAGTTACGTAGCAGCGTTAGGAAGTCAGCGTCAAAAAATTGATGATGAGCAGATTTTGCAATTATTGTTACGCTGCCAGCAAATTATAAGCCAGAGTGTTCTTGAGCAGTCACTTCCCGACCCGAAGCTTATTGAACAAACCTTACAAGAAATTCAAAGCATAACTGCACATGAACACCTTTCCGAAAAATATATATTAGTCTTGAAACAAATCACTTTATTGTTAGAAACTTTGCCTGAACTATTAACGCTTAAAGGCAAGCTTTTAGAACAAGAAATGACCTAAAACAAAAAAATACCGGAATATTGATTCCGGTATTTTTAATTTAATCATGTCCTTCGAGTTTTCTTTCTTGCATTTCCTGCTTTAGAGCAATTCGCGGTTGGCTAAACCAAAGAGCAATAAAGGTAAATGCAGATAATGCAAAAGCCCATAAATGAAATTGTGTATAGAGGTAACGTACTAGCTCAATCATTGCAAAGAAACTCATCATCAGCAACATCGAAACTGCTGCAGCAACCGTTCCTTTTGATACTTCAGATGACATGAGTGCAAAACGATATAAGACTGAGAAACTAATCCCTTCACCAAAACAAATCAGAGTCATACCTGTAAGCAAACAAGGTATGAGATAGGTTTGCCATACCACGCCTAAGATTAAAATGAGTGTACCCAACAGCATAATGGGCAAACCCATCATGACCGTTCTACCTAAAGCCAAACGGTCAATAATTTTAATTAAGACGATGTTGCCGACAATCAAGCCCAAAAATACGGGGAATTGAGCTAAACCATATTGCACACTGGTAAGCTTCAACTCATCAACTAAAATGATGGGTGATAAAGCAATCCATAGCATTAAAGGCATGCCCACTAAGGGCAATGCAAGGCTTAGACCCAAAAAACGACGGTTGGTAAACACCTTCTTAAAGTCATCAAAAAGATAACTAAAGGGTTGCTTAGTTACACTCGCTTGCTGGCTTGGCATCTGTTTTTTCAAACCGATCCAACTGAGTAATGCCAATACAGCAATGGCGACAAAGCCCCAATGCCAAGACACATAATCAATTAAAAAAGCTCCAAGTACAGGTCCGAGCAAGGGCGCAAGTAATGAGATATTCGCCATGAGTGCCATGACTTTAATCGCATCACGCTCAGCAAAACTTTCTTGAATGGCCGCATAACCAACGGCTGAAATTACGGTTAAGCCAATTCCCTGCAAAAATCTTAAAGCTAGAAATTGCTCGATTTGCGTCGTCAGTAAAATTAAAAAACAGCATAGTGCAAAGAATAAAACTCCTGCTAATAGTACTTTTTTACGTCCGAGCCGGTCCGACAAAGGCCCAAGCAACCATGCAACTGTAGCGCCGCCTAATAAATAAAATGACATTGAAGAGGGTGCCCAAGTTGCACTCACCCCAAAATCTTCAGTAATTGCCAACATGGCTGGCTGAATCAAGTCATTACCAATATAAACCGCAAATTCAAATAGCACTAAGGCTAAAGGAAACATCAACGTTGTACGGTTCAACGTTGTCGTTTGAATATTTTTCATGAGTTGTACACTTCAAAATAGCGGCCATATGTCTCTATGACTATCTACAAAATAAGATGTAGTCATGACGATGACATGTATGGTCAATCAATCTTTAGTTAAGTTGTTATATGCCGTGAGAGTGCATGTTTAGAATGTGAAACACCGTATTCACAAGGTGTCTAAAACGAGAAAAAAATATATGACGTGAGATTCGGTAATTTTTACCAATCGGCACAATTGCCGAGCGCAACAATAGCATTTTTTAAATTGATCAGCAATCATGCAATTTCAAGAAATTCAAATTTCAGTTTTTGCCCTAAAAAAACTAAAAATCTCTGTTGTGTACAAAATCAAAGTTATCCACATTTTCGATAAAAATTAAACATTAAGGACAAGGATTAACTTGAAAGTCTGTGGTTTCCTCCCCTTTTGTACATTGATAGCTTTGCTTTTTATTCACAATTTTCCAAACTTGCTGATCTCGTTTTAATAAATATTCAGTACGTGTTTTCGAGACAGCATCTGGACTAGGCTCTGTTTGTAAAATAGTAACTTGCGCATTGGAAGGATCATCTGCAGCATTCATTTGCTGCGAAATATCTAAATTGCTTGCATCATTTAAAAGATCTGGTTGATCAAGTAATACGGCCTGTATCGGACTATCAGCAAGTTGAGTCGAAGAATTTTGAGGCGGAACACAAGCCGTTAATATGCCTAAGCTGAAAATAATCAACAAACAATTTTTTTTCATTATCCTTCCCCTCTATTTACTCAGAATTAATGCTAAAACGAATAAGCTGTTTTTTCCTTTGAACTTTGTAAACATCCATAAGATTAATGATATGAATGAGATAGGAAGTTTTTAAAAAGAAAAATCTTAGTAATTATTGATTTTTAATCAATAATATTTTTCCAATTCATGCATTTTTCTACAACAGTAAATCCCATAGAGTATGTCTCAAATACAGGAATTTAATGAGAGCAACCTCCATGAGTAAGATTTTAGTGATTAATGGCGCTAAACAATTTGCCCATTCAAACGGTGAATTAAATGACACATTAACCACCCTCGCAACTACACATCTCACGGAACTCGGACACGAAGTTCAAGTCACCCGTGCAGACAGCAATTATGATGCTGAAAGTGAAGTTGAAAAATACTTGTGGGCAGATGTAGTTATCTATCAAATGCCAGGCTGGTGGATGGGTGCACCTTGGACAGTCAAAAAATATATTGATGATGTGTTTACCACAGGCCATGGTTCCCTTTATGCAAGTGATGGTCGTAGCCGTTCTGATGCCTCAAAAAAATATGGTTCAGGTGGTTTAATTCATGACAAAAAATATATGCTATCACTCACCTGGAATGCACCGATGGAAGCATTTGACGATGCAGATCAGTTCTTCCATGGCATAGGGGTAGACGGCGTTTATTTACCATTTCATAAGGCCAATCAATTCTTAGGCATGACTACATTACCTACTTTTATTGTAAACGACGTGATTAAAATGCCTGACGTTGATAGTTATATTGAAGAATATAAAGCACACTTAAATACTGTATTTGCAGCAGCCTAATAAGGAGAAATCCATGCTAACCATTATTGCGGAAATTCGTACTCAATCGGGCGGACAACATCGCCAGAATGTATTGGATGCCTTTCAAAAAATCATTCCCACTGTTTTAGCAGAAGATGGTTGCCATGGTTATGAACCTTTAGTTGATCACAAGTCAAATGCGAGCTTTCAGACTCAAGAACCTGACACAATTGTCATGTTGGAAAAATGGGAAAGTGTGGCTCACCTTGAAGCACATTTAGCTACTCCGCATATGCAAGCACATCACGCAGCAGTTAAAGATGATGTTGTTGATGTCAAAATTAAAATTTTAGAAAGCGGCGTATAATTTATTTAGACCATAAAAAAAGACGATATATTTATCGTCTTTTTTATTTTTAAGAACAAAGCTGCGTTTGAAAGCCTCTAGAGCCTTTCCCTCTCGCGCATTGATAGCTCTTTTGTTTATTTTGTAATTGCCACTTTTCATCAATCAATTTAAATGAATATTCTGTTCGGATTGCAGAAACAGAATCATCCATTAAACCAGTTTGAATCACGGTAATACGGGAAACTGTTGGAGATTCTACTCGGTTAAATACTTGCTGAACTGAGGTATTGTTATGCTCTTTTACGATCTCTGGTTGAGCTTTAAGTACTTGTTGCATTGGGGTTTCAGAAGCCACAAAAGGAATTAATTTACTGGTGGTCGCACAGCCAGTAAAAAGTCCCGCACAAAGCGCTGAAATTAAAAATAAACGTTGCATTTTTATCACCAAAAAACAAAAGCCATAGCTTTATGATGCTATGGCTTTGTCGGTTACTCTGTAGAAACTATGTAGCTCTACAAAATAGATCTAACTTAAAGATCAAATAATTTACCCGGATTCATCAAACCATTCGGGTCAAATACTTTTTTCAAAGCTTTCATATATTCAATTTCTTCAGGCGAACGTGAATATTCCAAATATGGCTTTTTCGTCATACCGACACCATGTTCAGCAGAGATTGAACCGTCGTATTTTTTAACGGTATCGAACACATATTTATTTACCACCTGACACTTCGCAAAGAACTCATCTTTGGTTAAGTTTTCAGGTTTTAAAATATTTAAGTGCAAGTTACCGTCACCGATATGACCGAACCAGCAAATTTCAAAGTCTGGATAGTTTTCTTGAACAATCGCATCAATCTCACGAATAAATGCAGGCACGTGAGTAATTAACACTGAAATATCATTTTTGTATGGAATAAACGGCGCGATAGATTCAGAAATATCTTCGCGTAAACGCCATAAACTTTCTACTTGGTCAAGACTCTGGCTCATTACACCATCAAGTACCCAACCCTGCTCCATACAATGCTCGAAAATCTCCATTGCTTTATCGATAATCGGCTCGTATGGTGCTTCAAACTCAAGCAATACATAAAACGGGCATTCAGTTTCGAATGGACGTTGTACATGACCATTATTTAAAACTTTTTGCATTGCAAGTTCACCAAAGAACTCAAATGCAGTTAAATCGATATCTTTTTGGAACGCATGTAGTACAGGCATTACTGCATCAAAGTCAGGAACACCTAAAACTAAAACTTGTAAGTTTTGTGGTTGACGCTCAAGTTTAATTTCTGCTTCAGTCACTAAACCTAATGTACCTTCCCCACCAATAAACAAATGCTGTAATGCATAACCAGTTGCATTTTTAACCATGCCTTTGTTTAAACGTAGAATATCGCCTTTACCAGTCACTACGGTTAAGCCAAGCACCCAGTTACGTGTCATGCCATATTTAATAACTTTAATACCACCAGCATTAGTACCAATATTACCGCCAATCTGACTAGAACCTGCTGATGCAAAATCCACTGGATAATACATGCCTTGTTCTTCTGCATAATTCTGCAATTGCTCAGTCACAACACCAGCTTGCACTCGAACCATACGATCTGCCGGGAAGAACTCAAGAATTTGGTTCATTTTGTCCATGCTAATGACAATTTCACCATTGGTTGCTACCGCACCAGCAGAGAGACCAGTTCGACCACCTGATGGTGTAATTGCGATATTAAATTGGTTCGCAAGCTTTACAACTGCCTGAACTTGTTCAGTCGTTGATGGAAAAACGATGACCGATGGGTTCGGATTAAAATGCTTGGTATGATCTTTACCCCAGTTTTCGAGACTATCAGCATCGGTTTTAATACGGTTTTCACCGACGATTGCTGTTAATTGGGTGAGTAACTCAGGTGTTAAAGCGACTGGAGCATTCATCGTTTGCAGACCTAGCAAGAAGTAAACTGTGGTGGGACTATGACCTCATATTTCTCAAGGTTCTCACTTGAGCAAAGCCATAATGTTCAAGGAACTCCTATATTCTACATGTATCCGCGCAAGCGATAAAGTTCAGAATAGAGATACTGTCACTACAAAACATGTTTAACGTAAATAAATACTTTCTATGGGGCTTTCAGAGAAAAATCGCATTTAAATAACAACCAAAGCATATTTTTAAATGCTCGACAAGCCATAAACAGAAGTGATTAGACATAGATAAAATTGCCATAAGGCGATGGTATAAACGAAATATCTATAGCGCTGCCCAGTATGTTATTATACCGCCACCAAATTTGGCCTTTGTAGCGGAGCCGTAATGAGCCAACATCTTTCACTACCTAAAGATAAAATCCGTTTCCTTTTGTTAGAAGGCGTTCACCAAAACGCAGTCGATACTTTAAACGCTGCGGGTTACACCAATATTGACTATCGCAAAACTGCTCTTGAAGGCGAAGCGCTTAAAGAAGCAATTAAAGATGCTCACTTTATTGGTATTCGTTCGCGTACCCAATTGACTGAAGAAGTTTTCGAAGCTGCAAATAAATTGATCGCAGTAGGTTGTTTCTGTATCGGAACAAACCAAGTTGATCTTAAAGCAGCAATGGCACGTGGTATTCCTGTATTTAACGCACCGTATTCAAATACGCGTTCGGTTGCAGAGCTTGTACTTGCCCAAACGATTCTTCTTCTTCGCCGTGTTCCTGAAAAATCGGCAGCTTGTCATCGTGGTGGTTGGGACAAGTCTGCTGTCGGTTCTTTTGAAACTCGTGGCAAAACTTTAGGTATTGTGGGTTACGGTTCCATCGGTTCTCAACTTTCAGTTCTTGCTGAAAGCATGGGTATGCATGTCATTTATTATGATGCAGTAACTAAATTACCAATGGGTAATGCTCGCCAAGTTGGTTCTTTAGATGAGCTTTTAGCAACTGCAGATGTTGTGACTTTACATGTGCCAGATGTTCCATCTACACGCAACTTCTTCACTAAAGAACAATTTGCGAAAATGAAAGAAGGCGCGATTTTCTTAAATGCTGCACGTGGTACATGTGTAGTGATTGAAGATTTAGCTGATGCAATCAAATCTGGTCATATTGCTGGTGCAGCAGTTGACGTATTCCCGAAAGAGCCAAAAGCAAACGGTGAAGAATTCCAGTCTCCACTTCGCGGCTTAGACAACGTGATTTTAACTCCTCACGTTGGTGGTTCAACCATGGAAGCGCAAGCAAACATCGGTTTAGAAGTTGCAGAGAAATTTGTTGCTTACTCTGATAAAGGTATGACACTTTCTGCGGTTAACTTCCCAGAAATCGCATTACCATTGACAGCTGGCCAACACCGTTTATTGCACATCCACAAAAACGTGCCAGGTGTATTGTCTAAAATCAACAACTTGTTTGCTGAACAAGGTATCAACATTTCTGGTCAGTCACTTATGACTAAAGGCGACATCGGTTACCTCGTCATGGACGTTGACGCTTCTGCTTCTCACGAAGCTTTAGATATGTTGCATGAAGTTGAAGGTACAATTCGCGTGCGCGTATTGTTCTAATACGAACTGTAAATTTAAAAGCCACAGCTTTGTCTGTGGCTTTTTTATGGGCATTTACATTATCATGTGAAAAGTATACCAATCGATCAAATAATAAAATGTCCAGTTCGAACCAGAAATCTCAGCTGCATGCTTTGGGCTTTCTCATTCTCGCTATGTTAAGCGTACAAAGCAGTGCATCTTTAGCAAAAATTCTGTTTCAGAACTTTCCTGTGCTCACTGTCTCTGCAATGCGCTTATGTCTAGGTGCAATTATTCTTGCCATTATTTTCCAAATTTGGCGAATTAATTTTAGTCAGGTTCGCTGGAAAGCTATCTTGGCTTATGGATTTGCGCTGGCAGGAATGAACGCACTGTTTTATCTGTCGATCGAACGCTTACCAATTGGGATCGCGGTTGCTTTTGAGTTTATTGGTCCTTTAAGTGTGGCGTTATACCACGCACGCCAAAAATATGATTTTGTTTGGGTGAGCTTCGCAATTATTGGGCTGATTTTACTTTTCCCTTTCAATCAGGCCCATAGTTTAGATTGGATTGGGGTCTTATTTGCTGTTAGCGCAGGCGCTTGTTGGGCGCTTTATATTATTGCTGGGCAGAAACCTTCAGGTATTTCTGGTAATCACACGGTGTGTTTAGGAATGAGTGTGGGTGCATGTATCTTATTACCCATTACTCTGTTCTCAGGTTCAATTGGGCAAGTGATAGAACTTCCCTATCTTTTTTATTTTATCGGTTTAGCCATTTTAGCCAGTGCACTTCCGTTCTCATTAGAAATGTTGGCGCTGCGCAATTTGACGCCTTTAAGCTTTGGAACATTGATGAGCCTAGAACCCGCAGTTGCAGCGCTATCTGGTTTTATCTTTTTAGGCGAATATCTGTTATGGAACCAATGGCTAGCCCTTGCAACCATTATTACCGCTTCTGTTGGTTGTACCATAACCACCCAAAAAGCTCGCCAAGAACGTGAAAAAACGGCAAGTTAATTTAATGATCTTTGCCAGTTAAAACTCAGTATTCGTTATAATTGACTCCTATTATTTTTTAAATATCAAATGAAGCGCTAAGGTTTTTCCATGCAAAATCTTCCAATTATTGCTGTGCTGTATATGATTTTGTCGATGGTTTCTTATCAAATCAGCGCTTCATTTGCCAAGCAGCTCATTGCTACATTAGACCCGCTCACTGTCACAATTTTAAGACTCTGTTTTGCAGCAGTTATTGTTGCCGTCATGTTTCGTTCATGGAAAATCTGGTCACGCTTACCCTACTTAAAATGGCGTGATTTGTTGATGTACTGCGCATCTTTAGGGTTAATGAATATCCTATTTTATACTTCGCTTGGAAAATTACCCCAAGGTATTGCTGTTGGCTTAGAGTTTATTGGTCCATTAGGCCTTGCGCTTCTTTCTATTAAACAAAAGAGTGACTACATTTGGGTAGCACTTGCCATGTTAGGCATCGCACTTATGGTACCTTGGCAAAACCCAGTTCAACACCATTTCTCGTATTTAGGTGCAGCTTGTGCCCTAGGAGCAGGGCTTTGCTGGGCCTTCTATATTTATTTCGGCCATAAAGTTGTGACTCAAAATATAGGGATGCATGCATTAACAATTGGAATTGGCGTATCTGCACTTGCATTACTACCAATTGGGATCTGGCATAATGCTCCTGCATTACTTGAGACCCAGTACTGGGGTAAAGCATTACTTATTGCGGTTTTAGCGACTGCTATTCCCTATGCACTCGACTTAATGGCACTCAAACAACTCAATAAATTAACTTACGGTACTCTAACGAGTTTAGCACCAGCATTGGCAGCATTAACGGGTTTCTTATTACTTCACGAAGAAATCAGCACGCTGCAATGGGTGGCTTTGGCTTGTGTAATGTTGGCCTCAATTGGGGTTACTTTAAGAAGTACTAGAAAAGCTGCGTAGGTTTGCTCTACTGCTGCTTCTTATACTTTTTATATTCCTTTAAATATTTATTACCCAGCGTTTCTTTTTCACTGTCTTTCAGAATTTTTCCAGCTTGCTGGAAAAACTTATGCTCTTCTTCTTTTAAATGGTGATGGACTTTTTCACTCAACTGTTTTGCGGTTGCTAACCAGCTAGGGCTACTCATATCGGTTTTTTCAAGCTGTTCAACCAACTCATCCATTTCATGATGTTCGGATAAAGCATGTCTCGTAATATCTAAACCCACATCATCAAACATTAAAGGAATATAGAGATAACGGTCTTCGGCAACTGAATGGGCATAAAGTTCATTTTTTAATGCATCAAATAATTCTTTTCGTTCTTCGGTTAAACCATGTGTCTGGATTAATTGCTCAGAAAGGTTTCGTTGATTTTCATGGCTTTCTCTTAATGCTTCGAAAATATTCATTCTCTTCCTCATTTTTAGCTAAAAAATCTTTTTTATTTCAAGGTTTATCATACGTTGAAATTTATATTATTTAAGTAGCTTAAAATGAGACTATTTTTTACACAGTTTTCTTTCTAGTAAGTTTCTGTAATGATTTTTATATTTTCAATGAGGAAGGATACATAAAAAGTATGAACCGCTCCTTAAGATCAGCTCATACTTTTTTATCTTATTTAGCCTGTAACAAACATTTGATAACCCAAACGGCAAATTAGAATACTGACTAAAATTAAAAAGATAATACGGACAAAACCACTACCGTATTTAAGCGCGGTACGCACCCCAACAATAGAACCAAGCACGTTAGCTACCGCCATCATCAAACCAATATGCAAAATAGCGTGACCTGTTGGAATGAAGAAACTCAATGCAGCCAAGTTCGTCATAAAATTACCAATTTTAGACAAAGCTGAGGCATGTAAAAAATCAACTTGTAAAAAACGGATAAAGAAAAAGATAAAGAAGCTACCGGTACCCGGCCCAAAAATACCGTCATAAAAACCAATCGCCAAACTACCAATAGCAGCCAAAATTAGCATTTTGTTGGTAATTTTTTGCTCTGTATGGACTTGACCAAAGTTCTTTTTAATTAAGGTATAGATGGCTATTACAATCAACATTACAAACACAAAAGGACGTAATACCGATTGGGGAATAAGTGACAAACAAGCCGCACCAGCAAAAGAACTAATCAATGCACAAATGGCAATAACGGCTAAAAGCTTCCATTGCAACTTTACTCTTTTTGCAAAAGTATAAGCTGCAGATGCAGTACCAAAGATTGAAGATAATTTATTTGTACCAATAACCGTTGCAGTCTGCATGTTCGGAAAAGTACTCATGATACCGGGAATCTGGATGAGTCCGCCGCCGCCTACAGCAGCATCAATTGCTCCCGCAGTAAACGCAAAAAAGATCAAACTAAGGATAACATCCCATTCCATGCCCATGCTCTATACTCTACATCTACTACAAATTTAAGATACGCTTAGGTACCAACCGTTTTTTATCGGTAATCTCAGCTAAGCCTAAACAGCGCTCACCCGAAAACACCAAAACTTCTGCTTCTGCAGAATGCTCAATATTGCTTTCTAAACCGTTGCAAAAATATTTTTCACGTCCTTCTGGAACTTGAATTTTTAGGAAATGGTCAACTGGAGCATAAACTGGAAGTAGCAAAGCTTCTCTTTGCTCTTCTGTTAAGCTTTCCAGATATTCAATGGTATAACTCGGAATAAGCTCAAAATGTCCTGTTTGAGTCCGGTTTAGCATCGTTAAATGCCCACCACAGCCAAGAGCCTCACCAATATCTTCACCGAGTACACGGATGTATGTCCCTTTAGAGCAGGTTACATCCAGAGTGATCGTATTTTCGGTAAATTCTAAGAGCTCTAAAGCATAAATTGTAACTGGGCGAGCTTCACGCTCAATCTCAATACCTTTTCGGGCAAGCTCATATAAGGGTTTGCCTTCTTTTTTCAAAGCCGAATACATGGGCGGAACTTGTTGAATATCACCTCTAAATTTCTCTAAGGTTTGTTCAATAAACTCTTGGTTAAGAACAGGGACAGAACGTTCTTGTAAAATATCCCCTTCCACATCACCTGTTGTTGTGGTCTGCCCTAATCGAACAGTGGTTTGATAGCGCTTTGTGGAGTCCAGCAAATAATGTGAAAACTTGGTCGCTTCTCCCAAACAAATCGGGAGCAAACCTGTTGCCAATGGGTCTAAAGCTCCAGTATGACCTGCTTTTTGGGCGCGATATAACCAACGCACTTTTTGCAAAGCCGCATTTGAACTTAAGCCTAATGGTTTATTTAATAGAAATACACCACTGATATGGCGACGAGAAATTTTTTGATTTTTTGTCGTCATTTTTACTGGAACACAAAGCTAGAAAAAAGTGCCGACATGTTAGCAAATTCGGCAAGATATTTTCACAATATTTAGGTGCCTTTTCACTTATTTTGTGGCACATTAATGATCGAGTAAAAAAACAACAAATTAAAACTTAAGGAAGATATCTTTATGCAAGGAATGCAGAAGAAGGTATTGTGGTGCGTGCTCGGATTTTTTATTTTGAGCCTCATTGCATGTGTATATTGGTTAAGTCCTGATTCAAAAAATACATCAACTCAACTAAATCAGGATGAAGCTAAAAGCTTAGCATCTACGCCTCAAATCTCTTTGAACTCAACGCTAAATGCAGATGCTTACCATAGTAAAAGTCAGCAAGATACCGAAGTGAACTGTCAGTTAAAAATTGATAGTTCCCAACATTTGGTCGTGAATAGTCAAACACGCGACTGCTTTGAGTATTTTATTACCCAATATGGAGAAAATGATTTAGAGCAAATCAAAAATCACTTTGAGAAATTTATTCAAGGAAAATATTCTGAGCCCGCTCGCTCACAGATTATAGATTTATGGGCCCGCTACTTAAAATATCGCGAACAACTGGCTCAAATTCAAACGCCTCCATCAAAACAACAAGATAAAAATTATTTTCAAAAGATTTTTAATTCAATTCAAGATTTAAGAAAACGTTTCTTTTCCGTCACAGAAATTGAAGGGCTTTTCTCAACCGAAGATATCTATCAGAACTACACGCTTGACCGTATGCAAATACTTGAGGACTCGTCTTTAAGCGAAATTGAAAAGGCACAAAAACTCAAAGAACGCTTTGAACAACTACCAGAAGACTGGCAACAGAACTTGCAAGAGCTCTCTAAACTTGATGATTTACATACACTGACCAAACGAATTAAAGCTCGTCATGGTTCAGCAGAAGAACTTAGACAAATGCGTACAGCACTCGTCGGAGCTGAAGCAACTCAAAGGCTAGAAACTTTAGATACACAGCGTAGTGCTTGGCAGCAGAGAGTCACAAGTTACTTGAGTGGACGAGATGAAATTATTAAAAGCAATATGAGTGATAGTGCTAAAAATCAAGCCATACAACAATTACGCCAACAACAATTTAACTCATCACAAGAACAATTAAGACTTCGAACTTTTGAGACGGTCCATGATCAGGGAGGTGAACTGCCATTTAATTATTGAGCCTTTTCTTTTAGGAATAGGCTAAACATTCACTAGCAGTAAGAAGCTGCTTTTCATACAAAATAAAAATAGTGAGTAAAAAATGAAAAGGAAGTTAATGTTTTTTTGCGCTGCAATGCTCTCAGGACTGAGTATTTCGGCGGCCCATGCCACAAATGCTGAACAAGTTAAAAACTCGTTCGTTTATTCATCTTACGCACAAACCAAATATCCAATGGTTTTTAACCATGGTATGGCAGGTTTTAACCGAGTTGGAACAGATACCCTTGGTCTCGATTACTGGTACCAAATCCTTCCAGACCTTGCTCGTAATGGAGGAAATGTTTGGGCGACAAGAGTATCCCCGTTTAACTCAACAGAAGTGCGTGGAGAACAACTTGCCCAGCAAGTAGAAGAAATCATTGCCATTACTGGCAAACCTAAAGTCAACTTAATCGGTCATAGCCATGGGGGCCCGACAATTCGCTATGTGGCCGGTATCATGCCAGAAAAAGTTGCCTCACTCACCACAATTGGTGCACCTCATAAGGGCTCACCAATGGCAGATGTCATCCTGAATGTCGAGGGTACTCCTCTATCTGGACTGGCAACACTAGTAAACTGGTTTTCAGCAGCAATTACTTGGGCAGGAGGCCTAGATCCGACAAGCTATCCGCACGATTCTTTAGCCGGAGCTCATAGCTTATCTACGCAAGGTTCTGCAAAATTTAATGCTCAGTTCCCAATGGGTATACCGAGCACTTCTTGTGGTGAAGGAGCATATCAAGAGAAAGGTATCTATATGTATTCTTTCTCAGGAAATAAAGCTCTCACCAACCCATTAGACCCATTTGATATTGCGCTTACTGGCAGTGGTTTAGTAGTCGATCCATTTGGTGATAATGATGGACTTGTTTCCCGATGCAGTGCCAAATTTGGTAAAACAATTCGTGATGATTACAACTGGAATCATTTAGATGAAGTGAACCAAGTACTTGGGGTACGTTCTATTTTTGCTTCCGATCCTGTCTCGGTTTACCGTCAACACGCAAACCGTTTAAAGCTTCAAGGATTATAGTTTTTAAACAAAAAATGCGCCAAAAGGCGCATTTTTTTACTCGCTATAAGCTTACGCTTTACGAGCTGGTAATTTTTCACGAATACGTGCAGCTTTACCAGACAAGTCACGAAGGTAGTAAAGTTTAGCACGACGAACGTCACCACGACGTTTCACTTCGATTTTAGCAACAACTGGTGAGTGAGTTTGGAATACACGCTCAACACCAACACCGCTAGAAATTTTACGTACTGTGAACGCAGAGTTCAAACCACGGTTTTTCTTAGCGATTACAACACCTTCAAATGCTTGAAGACGTTCACGATCACCCTCTTTTACTTTTACTTGAACGATGACAGTGTCACCAGGAGCAAAAGCAGGGATATCAGATTTTAACTGTGCATTTTCAACAGCTTGAACTAAAGGATGTTTACCACTCATTGTGGGAATCTCCAATATGTGCGGAGTCAGAAGAGGTCTGAGATTCCGCTGGGGATAGAGGCTAAAGCGCATATCAACCCGTTTATCTTTCCCTTTACGACAATATGTCTATAAAGAGCCTTTAAATATACATAAAACTATTCATTAAATAGAATTATGCTTTAACTCGAAGCATTGCTTCTCGTCTGATTGCAGAACTTTCGTTCTTGAGAATAACGATTAAGAGTTACCATTATTCTCTTGCGTATCTTTTAGCCATTTCTTTTGCTGCTTAGTCAACTCAACCTTTTCAGCCAACTCCGGTCGGCGCTCTAGAGTTCGTTGATATCGCTGCAAAAACCGCCATTTTTCAATATTGCCATGATGTCCAGATTTTAATACCTCTGGCACATCCAGCCCTTCAAAATGGTCAGGCTTTGTATATTGTGGACAATCTAAAAGACCATCAACAAAAGAATCTTGTACTGCTGATTGTTCATCTGACATTACATTCGGCAAACGGCGAATAATACTGTCAAGTAACACCATAGCGGGCAGTTCACCACCAGATAAAACATAATCACCAATTGACCATTCTTGATCAACATAATACTGGATCAAACGTTCATCTACTCCCTCATAACGTCCACACAGTACGATTAAGCCGTCATAATCGACAAACTTCTGTACTGCCTTTTCATTTAAGGTTTTGCCTTGTGGGGACATATACACCACAGGGACATGAACATGTCCTGCTTGTGAGGCAAGCTGTTTGGCATGCGCAATTGCTTTCGCCAAAGGCTCAGCCATCATCACCATACCGGGGCCACCACCAAATGGACGTTCATCCACTCTTCTGTAGTTTCCCTCAGCAAAATCACGAGGATTAATACAAGTGACTTGTACAATATCTCGTTTTGCCGCACGTCCGCTGATGCCGTAGGCTGTAATCGCTTCAAACATTTCAGGAAAAAGCGTAATGACTGCAAAAAACATTACAGACTCCTCTATTTTCCTGCTGTATTAATCCTAAAAGGATTAATAATCTACGCCCCAATTGACGTAAATACGACCAGCTTCAAGATCAACACGTTGTACTACATCTTTGTGCCAAGGAATCATGCGCTCTTCTGAATCAATGCTGTCTGGGGTAGCATGCACCACCATCACATCATTGGCTCCAGTTTCAAACAACTCATGAATTTTTCCTAAGTTTACTTCCTGTTCTTCCTCATCAAGACCTAACACTGTTAAGCCCTTCAAATCCGACCAGTAGTACTCATCTACATCTGCTTTTGGCAGTTGAGACTTAGCAATCCAGATATTAGCGCCAACCAAGCTTTCCGCTCCAGTGCGATCACTCACACCTTTCAACGCGACAACTAGGCCTTTGCCATGGGGTTTCCAACGTTTTACATCTATTGTTTGCCAACCGGCCTTGGTCTCAATGTACCAAGGCAGGTAGTCAAACATGTTGCTCATAGGTTCTGTATTTGAATACACCCAGAGCCACCCATTCAATCCATAAGCTGAACGTAACTGTCCAATCTGAATACGATCTTCGGGAACATTCTGTGTTGATGTCATGGGCTACCTACTACAAAAATTATGCAGTAGCTTTTTTAGCTTGAGCAGCTAAAGAAGCAACACGTTCAGAAGGTTGAGCACCTTGAGAAACCCAGTGAGCAAAACGGTCTGCATCTAAACGAAGTTTTTCTGCTTGACCTTGTGCAGTCGGGTTAAAGAAACCGATACGCTCGATGAAACGACCATCACGTGCATTGCGGCTGTCAGTCACAACGATTTGATAGAATGGACGTTTTTTTGCGCCGCCACGTGCTAAACGAATAACAACCATGATAAAAGCCTTATAATTCTTACGGATTATCCCTGCGCCGACCATCGGCAACACTTCAAACCCCTTTCATAGAGGGCGACATTCTACGTGATTTTCGCCCTGAAAGAAAGTTTATTTTTTGAGTTATCCGCAGTTTTGAATTTAAAATTACTCTAGCCAATTTGATGCAGCAGATAACGCACAATCAGTTGCACCTTTTGCCCAAAATTTTTGCCCTTGATCATTAAGACAAATGATCCCATCACCAGCTTGTGAACTAGTAGCAATAGGCGTAGCCGTTAACACCCAACTTGAATCAGTTATACTAGCAAAAGCCAAGTTATATAAGGCTTGGCCTTGTTGAGGACTTACACTAGAACCATAAATCGATGTAATAGTCGCATTCGATGGATAACGATTGTGAACTACTTTTTCTGCTTCTAATGTTTGGGCAATATTCATCATTTCAGATTGAACAGCTGTACGATGTCCTTTGCGTAAATACTGTAAATACGAAGGTGTAGCTATAGCTGCTAAAATTGCAATTATTGCGACTACAATCATGAGCTCTATTAAGGTAAAACCATTCTTCATTGCCAATTCTCACTATTTGTTTCACATACATTGCAAGTGACTGTTCCACCACAGTCATTATCAACAGCCGTAGCTGTTAAACTTTGGCAACGCAAACCTGAATTTTTAGCAATAAAATTAAAGTTTCTTGAATCTGTAGTTGTCGCTTTAATGACCCATGTTTGCCCATTCGCCGCACCATTCGTCAATAAATTTCCTGTCGTCGTATCATCACTAATTTCAATCGTATAACCGCCCCGTGGCAACGTTACAGATGTGGTGGTAAATCCTCTATAGGTAAAGTTCTTGGATTTATGCCGTTCCAATTGTTCTGCCAATTTTAGAATTTCACCTTTAGCAGCAGAAGCCGTCGCTCTACGGCTATAACTTTGATATGAAGGGATAGCAATCGAAGCAAAAATAGCGACAATCACGATGACAACCATGAGCTCAATCAAGGTAACACCCTGATTAAACCGCAGAATATAATATTTATTCATCAGTCATCCCTTAACGATAACGCTCATACCAACGCGTAGGAACTAAATGACTCGTACATTGCCACTGTCCAGTCCCTTGCTCATTACCAGACAGCTTTAATTTCCCACAACTATTAGTCGCAGGTGGGTTATCCTCCGTTGGTACAAATGTTACGCCACGAATACCGGAGCCAATAACATTTTCATTACATTCAGAAACTCCTACTGGACAGTTACTCCCAGTTTCAGTTTCAAACCCACTGTGATTTTCTTTATTTTGATCAATTGTTCCATCAGAATTAAGGCAGGCGCCAAATGGTAAACAGAACGTCTGCTGGTCAGTTTCACCGACTACACGTGGTAAACATGGGTCTGCCGCTACAATACCTGTTCCCTGTGGGTCATAAACAGGCACAATTAAAGTCCCAGTAATTGCCATAGGCTCTTCAAAAGCTTTAAGACCTCCTTTAATACGGAAACTATTATTAGCTTTTTCGGTACCATCGCTCATACTAGAAAGTGAGCGATACCAACCACTTTGCCCCACCCCAGTGTTTGGAAAGAAAATCTGTGCTACTCGTGTTTCCCCAGACCGTAAAATTTGTGGATTTTTTCGAAGCGTCGATCGAGTAATATCTTTTGTTTCAAGTTGGTTATCAGTTAAAGACATCAGATTCTTTTTGATAAAGTCTTTATCGATAATTCCATAAACGTTATTTACAGGTCTTCCGCTTAATGCTGTGCTTGGTGACATCCCCTCACGGCCTGTAAGTGGATAAACATCTAAAGGTGTACTACGGTCGCCTGAAGCAATACCTACAGAAATAAAAGTACGGATTCCATAATCGTGAATTGTCACTGTTGGCGGTTCATAAAAACGCGGCGCATTCCCAGCTGTATAGTCGTTCGAGCTATCATAAGTAGCATCATTCGTTGCCAAATTGGCTAATCGAACAACTCGAACCCCAAAACTGCTATAAGTTGAATTTGTTTTGGTCTGATTATTATTAAGATCGATACGGAAAACTTGTCCACCTAAATCGCCAAAATATAAATGATCTACTAAACCATCAGCATCTCGATCTAAGGTACTAATACGACTCACAATACTATGCTTCATATTAGAGTTATCTATACTAGAGCCTGTATCACTAGTCCACCATAAGCGTTCCCCAGTTTTAGCATCAATAATATAAACAGCGTTTCCTTTTGCTTTTCCATTCGTAAAGCAAGAGTTACTCAAGGTAATATTCGGGTTTTCATAACATTGGTCGTAGCCACCACCAACAATCATGACCCGTTTAATCACCCCGTTATAACGTATATTTGCAAGTACAGGTTTAGACCAACTCTGCCCCATACGACTATAATCAGTTTGGTCTGCACCTACTCTAAAGAGGAGCTTAGGTGAAGCAGGATTTAAGACATTTAAGCCATAATAACTGCTGCCCCCCATTCGCATGCCACCATAAATATTCATTTGCTTTGCAGTCACTTTTGATACTGCTGAGCTACCACTTCCCGTTGTAGTAATACTATATGCAGGGTCGGATACCCAAGCTCCATCCATACCGTGTGCAGGTGCTGTAGCATCACTTTGACCAACAACTAAAGCTTTTGAAGCGACTGGATCATTTAAAATATCGGCAGGAACGAAAGCCATTTGTTCTATACCAGTTGAAGCATCCACAATATGCAGACCACCTTCCATCGTTCCATAGAGAATGGATTGTTCACGTGCAGATGTTAAATTCCCATTTTCATCTAATGTTCCATTATAGGTGAGCTGTACCGGTAAAGAATGAATACTACCGCCCATCGATAAATATGGTTCATTCGATGTAACTAATGACGAAGGTAAAGACGTAGCGCTAATATCAGTTGAATAACCTAGATAATTTAATATTTTTAACTTCAAGCTAATCGGGAAAGCTTTTAAAATATCTTGTCCAGTTGATGCATTAAATTTTCCTAAAACATAACTTGCTGTATTAGCCACACTATCAAAAGGATTAGTACCTGTAGCAGGAGCCGCAGGAATCTTTAATAGATTAGTACCACTAGTTGATATTTTGGTGAGACTACCATCTGTTGCAACTGCAGAAACATCAGTAAATAGATTTCGAATTTTACTTTGTACCGCATAGTAATATTTAGTGATATTTCCTACGCTATCTACTACTTCTGTTTGTCCCGCAACAGGTAAAGGCACATTCGAATATGAACCACCTAAAAAGACTTTTCCTCCATCATTGTAATTCGAGCTGTTCCAATAATCTTTTGTACCCGCTCTAAATGCCCCACTTGCGTTGTAGACTAGACCACCAGTGTTAGCTTCAAAAGCACCTGCATTTGTTCCCGATAAAACAACATGATATTTTTTCAGGTTACCACGCCATGTTAAATATGCATTTGCTGGATTTGGTTCAAAAGCACGTAAATAACCATATTCCTGTAAGTTTTTAGGATTTAATGCATCATAAGGAACAGAGATCACACCTGTTGTTAACGGTGCTAAAGGTGCTGCACCCAAGTTATTAATAAATGCGATAACACTATCAGTAACACCTTGTGGTGTTTGCGTTGCAAAAAACCCTCCATTACCATAACCAGGACTAGCAATTGCGTTTGTTCCTTGATTCGGCGAACAAGCATCATCACCTGCGCGATCTGTTTGGGTTCGGGATGTCAATTTACATGCATTAACGACATCACTAGATCCTAAACTTGTAAAATCATTACCAAAACCAACAAAAGCAGTTTGTATGGGAACATTGACAGGATTCGTCGCATTAGCAGCTATGCTTTGGATTACACCACCATTAAAAAGTCTTTTCGCATAGTTACTCATACAATGCCAATCGTTAATACTACTTAGTGCACCTGATGCAGCGCAATCAAAATTCGTACTACTCAGACTAGCATTCATAATAGAATTAAGGGTCGAATCAGTCTTATTTGTCGGCTCTCCATCAGATAGAATATAAACTCCTTGACCATCACAACTTACTCGATCAGCAGCCGCTGGCAATGGTGAGGCGTAACTAAGTAAGTCTGCTTTTTTAGAGTCAGAAATAGAACTACTAAAACCACTATACGAGTTAGCTCCTAGTTGCATTTCCTGTTTGTAATAAATAGTATTGTTGCCATCAGTATAATAACCATCTTGAGCAAGATTAGATGGAGCCGTTCCCCCTAAAGAAACCCAACCATTAAAACGACAAGTCTGTATTTCATTACTAAAATCTGTAGCATTCAAGCTATCACATCTATAGTAAGTATTTATAATAGGACCATATACTGGTATAGCTTCGGTACTATTACCTCGATATGGTTGAAATCTCCAAGACTCATATCTTTCATAGCAAAGCGGCGGTGCCACATTGGTACTCAAATAAGGATAGCTGCTAGGACATTGATAACTACTTATACTTCTTGTTTCTTCCTTTCTATAAACATCAACTGCAATTTGTACAGGTGCGTTAGTTGTTGTTCCCATCAAATATGCAGCTGCTTCAGCATATGCAGCGGCAGTAGGTGTTCCTCCACTTGCAGTCAGCCCCATCACAGCTGTACGTATAGCATTCCTTTGGGTTGAATTAGTAGCACCAAGAGTAGCGGCTGGTACTAATATCTTTCCTGCATTTCCTGACCCATTGACAGAATAATGACCCAATCCCACCCGGACATTTGTTAAGCTGGAGTTATTACTATCCAAAAATGCAAACATACCATCCTTTAGCCTTGATATTCGATCATAGCATTTCAAGGAATCTGTTCGAGCGCTATAAATACCATCAGCATTTTTATTAGGATTATAACACTTGTCCTTTAATCTTTGATAATTCGACGAAATTGAAGTCGAATAAGCCACCGAGCAGTACGTTCTGGAATATGTATAAGACCCACTCCCTCCACTATCAGTTTGCACAGTTGTACGATCTGAACACACTCCATAATCTGCATTAATTGAATTACTACTACTATTTACCCCCATTGAACCAGAGGTATCCAACATCATTACAATGGTTTTTTTACCCGCTGTAGGTGAAGCATAAATTTGTAAATCACTTGCCTGCACCACAGAGCTTGTCATCAACCATGTAAAAGCAACCGAACTCGAACAGATGGCATACCATAAATTATTTGGCTTAAAATTCTTCAATTTTAGTTTCACGATATTCCCCATTATGAACCCGGTGCCGTAATTTGAGTGAGCTTATTGGTATAGTTAAATTCTTGAACTTGAGTACTAAAAGGCACGTTATGATTTGCTAAACACTCAGCCAATGTTTGTTTAGCTGTTAAAGCGGTATCAAAATTGTCGCTAATTTTTGCCGAACTCGTGCTTAAGCAATCTCTTTGTAAAGTTTCGATAGAGGTAGATGCATAGGCTGGTAAAAAAGCTGTTGTAATCACTCGAATACGCTGCGTAGACAACATGCTTTTAGGAAGTTGTGTACCTTCCGAAGTATTTGTTCCTCGCGGTAAATTTGAACCTGGAATATCACTAGCAGCATCTGTTGGAATACTTACAGCAACTTGAGTAACCACTGCTTGGCGATTACTTCCATAGTCACTTGTTAAATCACAGAAACCCGCTACGCCGCCATCTTCAACGACTGCATTATTAGCGCTTCCTGCTCGAAGTAAACTTGCACCTCTGGTCTGAGCAAAATTTGTTGCTGTAGAAACAGGTTTATAACAAAAGTTGTATTCCGCACCCGGGTTACTTTCATGCTCTTTGAGCGCCGCCCCAATCACATTAGTAATATTAGTTAGATTGGTAGGATTCATCTGTACAATGAGTTCTAAAGGCGTGTCAGATGACTGAAAATTTAATTGGCTAACTTGGCTATTGGTAGCAACTTTTAAAGAAACAATAGCCACTCTTATGGCTAAAACGCCTACAGAAATAACAATCAATAAAATAATAAGCACAACAATAAGGGTTGCCCCTTTTTCTTTAGACCTACTTTTATGAGTTAAATGGGTCATAGACTTTCCCCCATCGCATTTCGTAGAGCAATTGTTACGTTATAAGTACGGCGTAAGAATCGAGTTGTATTATCAGAAGCGTACACAGTTTGATCTAACATAAAAAAAGACTGCGCCGGATCTATTGCTTTGTTTTGAGCATTATTAGTAGAACGCGCTAATACAGATATTTGTATTGAAAGAATTCGTGGCGGCATCACAGATGGTGTGGCATCTCGGGCAGCCTGTGCAGCAGCGCGATATTGGGGAATGGTATAATAAGCAAAATTGCCAGCCGCATTTTTTGCACCAAACAGCACATGAAAATGATCAATACGCGGCAATACAATTTGACCAGCGTCGCCCAACCCGGCAATCGTGGTCGGTTGAGCTGTGGCTACAATAGAGGGAGTATTTGCATCACATGCAAGTGCATAATCTTGCTGGGAGGTACCATTGCTATCTAGTCGTAAAAAATAACGCTCTACTATTAAATCTCCTGCAAGGACATTCACACCTTCACAATTAGTCATATTCGTAGGCGCAATAAATTGAATCGTCAATTGATCACTTTGCACAGCTGTATTTGAACTATTCTGTATATTTGAAAAACCTCTCCAGTGATTACTCACTGTACTCACCGTATCGCCTGCACCACGGCTCAATAATGTGTCAGCAATATAAGTATTTGCTCCGACATTAGGGATAAAATTAACAGTGTTATTATTAGTTGCTGTTGAGCCAGTTAGCACAACGCCGCCCCAAGGCGTCATATCAGTTAATATTGGGTTGGTTACATTTCCATAATTTAGAAGGCGTATATCACGGGCAATATATTCCAAACCAAAAATACCGCTATCTTGTATTTCAGCATTTGCTTTTTGTAGACGGCTTGATAAAAGTCCACCAATAAATAATTGAGTTGCTGCAGCTACTAAAATTAGGCCTAAAGCCAATGCAACCATAAGCTCAATTAATGTAAAGCCCCGTTGTTTCCACGATACAAATGAGTGAGCCATTAATATGCCTCCATCATCAAACAATTTGAATTATTGGCATAAACACCATCTGTACTCATACAACTCGACACATCCGCGCTAATACTTCCCCTATTTGTTGTAATTACCGGAGAAGTTTTCCCCCAAAAAACAAACAAACACTGCCTCTGCTGGGCCATTGTGGTTGTAACTCCAGGACAATTTGTCATTGTGATTTTCATGCCAAGTTGATCGGCATTTCTTGCTGCTTGATATGCATCAAATTGAGCAAGTTGAGAAGGCGTACAAGCGGCATTGAAACAGGAAGTCGGAGCTGCAGTAGCAGATGAATAATTGCTATAACTACGAACAAATGCAGGATATTGAGTAGCTTGAGTATTATTTACGCGAATATTTTCTGCTAACCCTCTCATAATCATCATGGCTTGAGATTTACTTAATGCTTCTGAAGAAGCATCCATAGCCCGAATTTGCAAAGCGACATATCCTAAAATTCCTATCGCAAGTAAAATTAAGGCGACCAATACTTCTAATAAACCAACCCCAGCTTGAGTTTTTTGCTTAGAGCCCCGCATTAACATGTCTCCTCAGCTTTAAAAATTAATGTGCCAAGCTTCGTTAAAATAAGAATTTTCTTTTTATTTATTTTTGAATTACAAATAGATAAAAGCGTATCTTGAGTAATATTAATTACCACTCCATTCGCATTAAAAGTTAAAGTCGTCGCTGTTGATGAGCTCTGTGTACCATTAGCAGCGATATTTTTAAGCTCAAGAGTGCTATTGGAAGCAGCTTTCCAATTAAAAGAAGTCGGTGTATTTGAGGCTGTTGAATTCAGATTAATGGATACATCTTGGCGACCAAGTATTGCTTGGCTCTTTGATTCTGACAAAGTATTGATTAGGTCTCGTTGATTTTCATCTAGTCGTTTGCTTTCTAATAAATTTGACATAGACGGCGCAGCCATCATCGCGATAATAGCCATGACCGCAATCGTCACCATAAGTTCAACCAAGGTGAACCCGTCTTGCGGAATAATTCCCCTCATCCCCAGAACCCCAAATAAACTTAAAAATTTTTTATTTATTAATTAAATTTTACGTCTTATGTTTACAAAACAAATACAAAGCAGATAAAGGGTATAAAAAAACAGATAACTGTCATATCAACAATTATCTATTTAACTATTTTAAAATCAGTATGTTAAATAAGTCACACTTTATGCTTGAGTCACATGAATGCGTAATTCTTTAGGAAGGCTAAAAGTAATATTCTCTTCACGCCCTTCTAACTCTTTCGGTGCTTGAGCACCCCAATCTTGTAAACGTTGAATAACTTGTTTAATCAAGATTTCTGGCGCAGAAGCACCAGCGGTAACGCCGATCTTGCAAGTCTCATTGAACCATGACTGCTCTAACTGATCAGCATTATCTACAAGGTAAGCAGCTTTACCCATACGCTCTGCAAGCTCACGCAATCGATTTGAGTTTGATGAATTAGGTGAACCTACAACCAATACCACATCGCATTTTTCTGCTAAATCACGTACAGCATCTTGTCTGTTTTGAGTAGCGTAGCAAATGTCATCTTTACGTGGACCCTGAATATGTGGAAATTTAGCACGCAAAGCATCAATAACCTTAGCTGTGTCATCAATAGATAAGGTCGTTTGCGTAACAAATGCTAATTTTTCTGGATGTCGTACGGTGAGCGCAGCAACATCAGCTTCATCTTCAACCAGATAAATATCACCGCCTTTTAATTTGTCATATTGCCCCATTGTGCCTTCGACTTCCGGGTGCCCTTCATGACCAATTAAAATAGCTTCAGTACCTTCACGCGCATATTTAGTCACTTCAATATGAACTTTAGTCACTAAAGGACAAGTTGCATCGAAAACTTTTAAACCTCGGCGTTCAGCTTCCTGTTGAACTGCTTTTGAAACACCGTGCGCACTAAAAATTACAATTGAGTCATCTGGAACCTGATCTAGTTCATCAACAAAAACGGCCCCTCTCTGACGTAAGTCATCAACCACAAATTTATTGTGTACAACTTCATGACGTACATAAATAGGAGGGTTAAAACATTCCAAAGCCCGATTGACGATTGCTATGGCTCGATCAACACCGGCACAAAAACCACGCGGATTAGCTAACACAATTTCCATAACAGCCTCAAAATTAATAAAACAGGGGAATTTCTCTTGAATATTTGCAATTAAAACTATTCAGTTTAAACGCACGGTACACTACAATAGCGAAGATATTTTATCATATCAGGAAAAATATCATGTCGGGTCTATTGTTTGTCGTTTCTGCTGCATCAGGAACGGGCAAAACATCTTTGGTAAAAGCCCTGCTTGACCGTGTGAGCAATTTACATGTTTCAGTCTCGCATACAACCCGAGGTCAACGTCCCGGTGAGTTAGATGGTGTTCACTATCACTTCACTACAAAAGATGAATTTCTAGACCAAGTCAACCATGATGGTTTTATTGAATACGCTGAAGTATTTGGTAACTACTATGGCACTTCTCAAGCTACTGTAAAACAACAGTTAGCTCAAGGACACGATGTCTTACTTGAAATTGATTGGCAAGGTGCAGAACAAGTCCGCAAACTTTTCCCTGAATCAAAGCAAATATTTATTTTACCTCCAACTCAATTTGATCTGCGTCAGCGTTTATCTAATCGCGGCACTGACTCAGTTGAAGTCATTGAGCATCGTTTAAGCTGTGCAGTAGAAGATATGCAGCACTACACGAACTTTGATTACATCATTATCAATGATGATTTTAATAAAGCCTTACATGAGCTTGAAGCTGTGATTACAGCGAACCGTTTAGTGCTATCTCAGCAAGCAAAACGTCATCAAACATTAATCCAAGACTTGATTACTCCTCAACCAAAACAGGAATAACTTGAGTCTAGATCGAAAGCCTTTTATACTATTTAGTCTGTTCAAATTCACCATTCCAAAACGAGAACTTTTATGGCACGCGTCACCGTTGAAGATTGTTTAGATCATGTAGACAACCGTTTTGAGCTTGTGCTCGTTGCAAGTAAACGTGCTCGTCAATTGGCACGTCAAGGCATGGAGCCAACTGTAGAATGGGATAACGACAAACCGACTGTAGTTTCTTTGCGCGAAATCGCGGCAGGGCACGTTACGAAAGAAATTCTTAAACAACGTGAGCAAGATTACCAAACTTCTAGTCTTGATCTTGCCCTTTCTACAAACAGCTTGAATTTAGAAGGTTTTTCTTTCTAATTCACTCTGTTTCATAAAAAAACCATCGTTTTTTTGCGATGGTTTTTTATTTGGCTTTGCGCCATATTCAAACATATTGGGAAAAGCAATTATTTTCATTGAAAAAAAAATACACTTTTTCAAATGAAAAAATTGACAAGTTCCGCAATATGCTTTTCATTAAGAAGCAGATAGATTTAGTTTTTCAGCAATAGGAAAAAGGGTGATTTATGCCAGGCGAAGAGGTCAGCCAAGCCAAGCAACAGCTCAAATTAATTATCGACCCTTACTTATCGGTAAGCGAAGTCGAAAAAGTGCTTGCTGCCTGCGATTTTGCCGATCTAGCGCACACTGGCATTACACGTAAAAGTGGCGAACCCTATATTTTGCATCCGATTGCGGTAAGCTGCATTCTTGCAAACATGCGTTTAGATGCTGAAACTTTAATGGCAGCCCTTTTGCATGATGTTATTGAAGATACTCAATATACAAAAGAAGATATTATTGAAAAATTTGGTCTAACCGTTGCCGAGCTAGTTGATGGTGTAACCAAACTTAGTCAATCAAGCGATAAAGAATATAACAAGGCAGCTTCATTCCGAAAGATTTTGCAAGCAACCTTACAAGATCCGCGTGTCATCATTATTAAATTAGCAGATCGCTATCATAATATGACAACGCTAGGCGCCCTACGACCTGATAAACGTGCCCGCATTGCACAAGAGACTTTTGATATATTTGTACCGATGGCAAGATTAGTCGGCATGAATGAAATGGGCGATAATCTAGAGAATCTCTGTTATCAAAACCTTGATCTAGATATGTTTGATAACGTTCAAAATGCACTGCTTCAAACAAAGCCAGAACGTTGTAAATATCAAAGTATTTGGGAACAAAACCTCGCTGAACTTCTGCATAATTATCATATTCAAGGCCGTATTAAAAAGAAAAATAACAATATCGAATTATTACGCCATTTCGTTAAAAACGAGATGGATCTCCAAGAGCTTACCCATAGTCATGCTTTTGAAATCGTTTTACAGTCTATTGCCGACTGTGATCGCTTAGTCGAAGCATTAAGAGAAAACTTTCAGGTTATCCAGTATCAAGACCATATTCGTCGCCCATTACCTGGCGGGAACCAGTCTTTACTCATTAAGCTTAAAGGCGAAAAAACGACGCTCTCTCTTACAATTCAAACCGAGCTGATGCGTAAAGCTGCTCGTTTTGGGGTCGTGTTAGGCGAAAATGCGCCGCAAACTTGTCGTTCTGCCATTCAAGCCTCAATGCAGAACTTAAATACATTGATCGATGGCGAATGTGCTAAAACAACTTTCAATGATTTACTTGATTACTTACATCAAGAAAAAATCTGGGTATATACGCCGCATGGTCAACTGCATGAGCTACCACAAGGTGCTACCGTAGTTGATTTTGCTTATTCAGCAAGTTTATTTTTAGGTAACCATGCCGTTGGCGCAAAAGTCGATGGTGAGATTAAACCACTTTCTACCCCATTAGTTAGCGGTCAGGTTATTGAGATTATTACAGATGTTTTAGCCACACCGAACCCAGACTGGCTAAGTTTTATTAATACGCAGAAAGCTCGTCGTGCTTTACAGCATGTGCTTAAAGATCAAGATATCGAAGAACAACGTCTAGTTGGTGCACAAGCCCTTTCTCGTGCACTGAAACTCTTTAATCGTTCAATCAATGATCTTTCTGACGCTGATTGGCTAGATCTGTTGCAATGGCGTCATATCGATAATAAAAATACATTGTTTGAACAAATTGCAGTAGGCGATTTATTACCTCAACTTGTAGCAAATCACCTGTTTGCCCATGATAAACACCCCCAAGTAGAAAACTCAGATCGACTTATTCAAAGCACTGAAGGAGTCGACGTTAAATATGCACACTGCTGCAATCCAATTTTAGGCGATCCAATTCAAGGACACTTAACACGTCGTGGATTAATTGTGCATCGCATCCGCTGTCATAACTTACTACATGAACAACATCTACACCCTGAAAATATTATGCCGCTTCAATGGAAAGCAGATGATGTAGATGATGTCCGTTTTACAGCCTACCTTGCTATTTATATGGCGATGAATGATGAACAAGTATCAGATCTGATTTATCAATGTCGTAAAAATAACGCTGGTGTAGAGATGGTTCACTCAAATGAGCAGAGAACTTTTGTGAATATTGTAGTCAATAACCGTAAGCACATTGCAAAAGTCATTCGTGATTTACGCATGCACTATGGCTTCCCACGTATTGAACGTTTAGATGCCCCTACGCCACAAATGGAAATTTCAAAAGTAAGCTAAGTTTCTCTAGAGATGATTGACTAGATTTATGTTTCCTTAACAAAATCAAACTTTCCAAATTCACTTAATCAATTAAATCGATGGTACTTTTGTCCAAAGCTATCATCGATTATGATGGAAATAGATTTAATCAAGGAGAACCAAATGTCCCGCCAAGTCATTCATACTGAAAATGCCCCTGCTGCTATCGGCACCTATTCTCAAGCTATTTTAGTAGACAATACGCTATATCTTTCAGGGCAAATTGGTTTAGACCCATACAGTATGGAACTTGTAGAAGGTATTGAAGCTCAAATTCGCCGTGTATTTGATAATTTAAAAGCAGTTTGTGAAGCTGCTGGTGGGTCACTTGCAGATATTGCTAAGCTCAATATTTTTTTAACTGACCTATCAAATTTCCAACTCGTCAACCAAATTATGGGTGAATATTTTGCTCAACCCTACCCTGCACGTGCAGCGCTTGGTGTAGCAAGCTTACCAAAAGGTGCATTAGTGGAAATGGACGGAATTGTAATTATTAATCAATAAGATATAAAAAAATTAAAATATCTAAATTTCACTATTTCATTTTTAAAACATGAGCCACCTTGGCGTAAAAATCTAAATTATTCTTAGATTTCCGCTTAGGTGGTCTTTTTTTATTCAAAATCCCAATAAGGATAAATGAGATTTTAAATGAATTTCATTGACAAACGATAATAATTATCAATAATATCAATTATCGCATTTATATTTGGGGATCACTCCCATGTACGTTTGCTTGTGTCGTGGCATTACTGATCAGGATATTAAAGACGCTATCGAAAATGGCGCTGAAAGCTATCGTGAAATTCGCGACTTGCTTGATCTTGGTACATGCTGTGGACGCTGTGCACCAGAAGCCCGCGCTATCATTAGCGAAGAATTAGCAGAAATCGCTGCTCGCATTTCTGTAGCTGCATAATAAAAATGAATATTTAACAAAATTTATTGACTCCTCCACCGCTTTTTGCGGAACATTCATAGTTCCTCATTCAAGCGGTTTTTTTTGGCATAAAAACCTTCTTTCTAATATTGTGTTGTTTTTGATTGCGATTTTCATTTGCTGTTCCATAAATTACTCGCCATCTCCATGATTGTTCACTAAAATGGATTTATAGATTGCCTTGATTAAGTTTGAGGCAGAAATTGTTTTGGAGTAGCTACAATGAAAGGCAATCGTGATGTCATTAATCAGCTCAATCAAGTGCTGTATCATCATTTAACTGCAATTAATCAATACTTTTTGCATTCACGCATGTTTAATGACTGGGGAATTGAGCAGCTTGGTTCTGCTGAATATAAAGAATCAATTCGTCAAATGAAACATGCTGATAAAATCATTGAACGTATTTTATTTTTAGAAGGTCTGCCTAACCTTCAACATTTAGGCAAACTTTATATTGGTCAACACACAGAAGAAGTTCTCCAGTGTGATATCCGTAAAGTAAAAGAAAATATAGAAGCAATTCAAAAAGCGGTTGCTTTAGCTGAAACGGAACAAGACTATGTCACTCGTGACCTCGTTCAAGAAATTCTAGAAAAAGAAGAAGAATATTGGGATTGGCTAGATACTCAAATTGATCTTATTGGCAGCGTAGGTATTGAAAACTATATCCAGAGCCAAATGTAATTTCTTATAAAAAAATCCCCTTATACTTAAGGGGATTTTTTTATTACTTCTCTTTTAATAACTCTGGTAGGGTTACTTTTTGCCTATAGAGATGCTGTAAAATAAATATCTGCTGCTGTGCCTGCTCTACTTTTCCATTATAAGCGAGTAATTTTGCGTATTTACGTAAGTTATATGGGGTAGGTTTATTCTTTACAAAATTTGCCCATTCAACCAAATCAGCTTCAGATAAAACATTTTGGGGATTAAGTTCAATCCAACGTAACCGCTGCTCAAACTGCGTTAAAACAAAAATTTTACCGCTTCCCATAAATTCTGCATCGGGCTTTTTATTCTTAAAAAGTAAATTACTATTCATCACATAGACATTATAATCACGCAAAATCGCAATAATAAGTAGTAAACTTACAGCCGATGAAAAACGAAGAAGATGTTTACTGAGGACAATTCCTTTAAGCACAGGAGTCTGCGCTTGTACAATACCCAGTAGGTATCCACAGGTAAGCAAGAAATAAGCGTAGCGCTGTGGAAACTCTAGCATGGCATGAATAAGTACTGTACATACCATCATAATCGCAATAATTGAGATGGTATTTTTAGCTTGTTGGTTTAACCAAATAAACCAGCAAGCAAAATAGCTAATGATTACAGTACCCAGTGGAATACCATTCCAGATAATTAAATCGAGCAGCACATTATGAGCACTAGTCGTCCACTCTCCTGTTGGGAAAGCATGATAAACCGTCATTTGTGCCACACTGGTTTGATTCCAACCATAACCCAACCAAGGGTGCTGCTGTACAGCAAGCAACATTTGTGACCAGATATTAAAACGCAAATATCCAGAGCTCGCTCTTTCAACTAAACTATTTGCTTGGGTCACATCAGTAGTTGACCATGCTTCAATTAAACTAGTAGCAAATGGCAGAACTATGCCAGCCATTACGAAAAAACCAACACACCACAAAAAACCTTGAATAAACCCAAATCTTTTTTGTTTTTTAAATTGTTTAACTATCCAGTAGATGAATAAGAATGGAAAAACGATCCATGAAGTGCGTGACTGACTCAATGCAATGGTAAATAAAATAATCAGTGCTGAAGGCAATAATAACCACAATGTTACTTTATTCTTTTCATATAAATATAAACATCCTAATAACCCAATAATTAGGAATGTTGCCATATTGTTGGGCTGACCAAAATTTCCGTAAGGACGATTACCAATCAGGTGAAGCATATGGACAAAATGTGACTCGATATTTAACCACTGGCAGATTGAAATAAAACAGGTCGCAATTGATACAATAATTGTTAATAAACTAAAGCCAGAAAAAATTTGATCTCTCTTTTGCTGATCTAAAGATAGGTTGTAACCTGCCAAGACCATAAACCAAAAACCTAGCAAGTAAAATGAACTTAGTAAGGCCGTACTCAAATCAAAAACAAGACCAAAGCCCCACTGTACTAGCGGAATTAAGGTAAATGGCAACAATAAGAGTTGTGCTCTAGGAATTTTAATGTTTTGTTGAATTAGGACGGCTAGTACGCATAACCCAGCCCCGAATGTACTCACTTCACTTGAAAACATTACCCAAGGGCTATAATGAAATGGCGACAACCATGCAAAGCCCAACAGGATTGCAGCGAGGAATAGGAAGAATACTTGCATAGCGATAGGTTAAAGATCAAAATTTGAGAGAATTATACATGGAAGAGAGTAGGAAAAAGTCGCTTCCATTTATATCTTTCCGCTCCGTTTAGAAACTTGTTCATATGACAATAAACTTAAATAATTTTTATCATTGGATTAAATTTTTTACTATTATATTTATTTTATAAAACTTCAATATATACAATTTGGATTAGCATCTATATTCTAAAAAATACGAAAAAAATATCTGATAATCTTTTAATTAATAAAAATGCACTCAATTGAGTGCATTTTTTCTTGAAAAGCAACTTATGACGCAGGACTTAATGCTGTAACAACACTACATGACTTCGCAGCATATTTTCCATCAATAGTTGTTTCACAAGTCCATGTACCATCTTCTGCACGGTGTAATTGAACTTTATTGCCTTTAATACCAGGGTTGCCTGTATTGAAAGTAAGAACGATATTACCCGTACCTGCCGTTGTTGATTTCTGTTGAAGCTCAATCGTACCGAAAGAAGGCTGAACAATCCCTAAACCTTCTTTCATACGTTGATCAGGTAAATATGGTGTCGTTACGTTTCCTTGCGCATCTTTCACTTCCGCTTGTGATTGTTTCTTTCCATCTGGAAAGAAACCATTTTCCATTACATAGTTCTCTAAACCAGTTTTATTAGACGTCAACGTTTGAACAGCTGAAGCAACATTTGAACGACCCACATAATTTTGATACTGCGGAATCGCAATTGCCGCCAAAATACCGATAATCGCAACCACGATCATGAGTTCAATTAATGTAAAACCTTTTTGTGCATTCATAGCCTTTTTCCCCAAAGATTGTATGTATGTTTTTATATAAGCTTTTCAGCTATTAACTATATTGCAGCATCCATGCCAACTTTTATTAACATTTAAAAACAAACACTTATATTAAGTTTAATTATTATCAGACTTATAACCGCTGTAAATAATTGACAAAAATTGTCACTCAAAATTTATTAGTAATATGTCACTAATAAAAAACAGCTCATCACCTATTTCAATTTTTTAATTCTTTATTGTGATAAAAATCTCATTAAAAATAGAAAAAAAGGTGACATTTTTTGTCAGCCACCTTTAAAAATAAAATTAAGTAAATTAGCTAATATAGGAATGTTACCAAGTAGTTTAATTCAGAATAATCGGAGCATTGCCTAATTCATTGGATTGATCAGGCATGTTTTCGTCATAAAACCGTGACATCACCTCTCCAATTTGTTGTACGCCCATCACTACAGCTTGTTGATATTCTTTTTGCTTAAGCTTTTGTACTATTGCTTCACAAATCTGTTGCCAGACTTGATCGTTAGTCGCATTTCGAATTCCGCGATCAAATATGATTTCTACTGTTCGTTCACATAAATTTAGGTATAACAATACACCACTATTTAATGCAGTATCCCAAACACCTAATTCTGCAAATAATTGCTGTGCTCTTAAACGTGTATTTTGTCTATAGGCTTGTGAACATGGAATATGGCCTTCAATTACAACCTGTATTTCTCCAACATGCCCATGTTCTGCCTGCTGTACCGCATCAGCAATAGCTTGTTTATCTTGTTTGGAAAAATATCGGCTGCTGGCTGGCAAGTAACAAAAGTGCTTGAACCAACGTTTTAGGCTAGGTTCTACTGATTCCTCAATTTTTGGTTGAGTAATAATTTGTGTTGTTTCTGATGTTGTTACCATGAGCCTGAAGCACCTCCACCGCCAAAACGACCTCCGCCGCCGCCATAGCCTCCACCACCTCCACCGAAGCCACCTCCGCGACCGCCACCACCAGAACCACTTAAAATGGCTTGTAAAATAAGTTGGGCAATTGAAGTAATGAGTAAAAAGAAAATACCAAAACCAAGTAACAAGCTGGTCACTAGCCCAGCACCATTTACAAAACCTGCTACTGCAGCAGCGACACCTGCTGTAGAGGCACTAAGTGGACGACCGACAATAAATGAACCCACAATTCCAGCAACCAGAATAAATAAAGCCATTGTCAGCGTTGTCTGTTTGGCTTGTTGTTCTTCAGCAGCTTGATGTTGGCGTTCTTTCAAATCTTGAGCAGCTTGCTGAGCTACTTCTGGATCAAGATTTAAAATTCTTCCAATTTCATCCAGACCTGCATTTAAACCTTGCGCATATTGGGCTTGTTTAAAATAAGGTGTAATTTGGTTTCGAATAATCCGACTTGCCACAATGTCAGGTAACACACCTTCTAAACCATAGCCGGTTAAAATTTGCATACGGCGATCATTTACAGCAACTGCAATGAGTAATCCATTGTCACGTTTAGATGATCCCAATTGCCACTTTTCACCAATGCGTAATGCATAATCAAAGATATCTTCTTGGCCAGTAGTAGGAACAATCACAATACCAATCTGTGCTTTGCCTTGTTGATATAAACTTAGAATTTTTTGATCGAGCTGTTGCTTCTCAGCCTCACTTAAAATGTTAGCTTGATCAATTACTGGCTGATTTAAAGTTGGCAAACCACGTATTGATTCACCATCAGCCATATCGTTAGCAACTTGGACTTGAGGGGCAGCACTTGAAGCAGCTTGCCCCTCTAATTTAGTTGAAGAAGCTTGAGCTTGTTGCTTTTGTATAATTTTGCCAGCAACTACTGTATCAGTCTCATCCGTAGCAGTTGCAATATTACTTTCACTCCATGCCGTATTCTGAAAAAGAACACCACAACAGAGCAAAATTAAGGTCGAAATAAAGACCTTAATTTGCTTTGATTGAAGCAATAGAGTATTTCTCATACGGCACTCCTTTGATTTATAAAATTAATCAAAAGAAACTTTTGGAGCCTGTTGAGCAGACGCTTCTGCAGAGAAATTGGCTTTTGGATGCATACCAATTACTTTTGCAGTTACTGCTTGCGGGAATTGACGCACATATGAGTTATAGTCTTGTACCGTTGTAATATAACGATTACGTGCAACTGCAATGCGGTTTTCTGTACCCTCAAGTTGAACTTGTAATTCTTGGAATTGGGTATTAGCTTTCAAATCTGGGTAATTTTCCGAAACGGCAATGAGTCGAGATAATGCCCCTGTTAATTGACTTTGAGCCTGTTGATATTTTTCAAGTAAAGCTGGGTCTTCTAAAACTTCTTTATCAACTTTTAAACCCGCAACATTAGAACGCGCTTGGGTTACTTCGGTGAGTACTTGCTCTTCATGTTTAGCATAACCTTTCACTACATTGACTAGGTTTGGCACCAAATCTGAACGACGTTGATATTGGTTTTGTACTTCAGACCAAGCTGCTGTTACAGCCTCATCTTTTACTTGTAGAGTGTTATAACCACATCCCGAAAACAGCAAGGTACTGGCAAGTGTTGTTGCAATCGCAAATTGTTTCAATGTTTTCATCGTCACATTATCCTCAAGTTTTTCTTTATATTTTTAACCTCTTTGCCTGATTGTATGATGATTTTGGCATTATTGTGTTGCTTTTATTTTATTGATTTTAAAAAACCGGATTTTAGATCCGGTTATCTACTAGCTCAATCGCTGATCTTTTTCTTGTTCAAAACTTGCCATTTGATATTCTTCTGCTAAAGAGCTTTTCCAGTAATTAACCATCCTGCCATAATCTTTTTGACTCGGATGAAAGTCTTTTTTGTAATATGCAAAGTATTCTGGCATTAACTGAACAAGCATCTTCATTAGCAAATACAATCCAAATAGATTACCTCCAATTTTAGGTAGGCTGTTCCATTTATCTTGCCAAAATAAACGCGTTGTCCCATAAAAAGCGAGACTCGCAAATCCTGTAGTGACACTACGCATCAATAAACGTCGGATACGATCATCGCCATATACATGTTGATAGACATCAAATGCGACCGAACGGTGTTCAATTTCTTCAATCGCATGCCATACCCAAAGTTTTAGCGCATCTTCATCTAGCGTTCTTAATAGCTCTGGATGCTGCAATATATATCCCCCAAGTAAAGCAGTGAAATGCTCAAACGCACAGGTCAATGCCAATTGCAGCTTAGGTGAAATTGTTCTTAAATATTTATCGCGCTGATTTAGCCAATTTTGAAAACTGTCCAGATTATAATCATCACGTCGCCAAGCTTCATTAAACTCGCCATGTGCTTTGGAATGCATGGCCTCTTGTCCAATAAAAGCCGCAATTTGTGCTTGTAGTTGAGAGTCTGAAACTTTATCGCGAACATTACGTACGCTATTTACGAAAAATTGCTCTCCTACCGGAAACGTTGACGAGAGTGCAGTTAAAAAATGAGACATGAGGGGCGATTTTGCAAAATAGTGCCGTTTAATCGCTTTTGGATTAAATTCAAGACGACGCACTGTAATACCCAACGCTTTTCGACGATTTAAATATGATTTTTCTGCCGTCATACCTGCGATGTTCATATTCAACACCTATTGTATTGAAGAAGGAGGTTTCGAGTATGTCGCGAGCCTAAAAAGCTAAAAAGGGCGAAAAAGCTTATTGTATTTGCCAAAAACATCAAACTGATTAATGGTAGATAATAAAAAAGCCTACTTTAAGTAGGCTTTTTTAAGAGTTTTAACAAATTAATTTATTAAACACCAAGGTAGTCCAAAATACCTTCAGCAGCTTGGCGGCCTTCCCAGATCGCAGTTACGACAAGGTCTGAACCACGTACCATATCACCACCCGCAAAGATTTTCGGGTTTGATGTCTG
Source organism: Acinetobacter sp. WU_MDCI_Abxe161 (assembly GCF_025514355.1). Lineage (NCBI taxonomy): Bacteria > Pseudomonadati > Pseudomonadota > Gammaproteobacteria > Moraxellales > Moraxellaceae > Acinetobacter > Acinetobacter sp. WU_MDCI_Abxe161. The sequence continues at coordinate 31,825 of NZ_JAHPTU010000009.1, read as the reverse complement.
GAATTTGAACTCTTGTTTTTCAGCTGCCACAACACGGCCTGAACCATCAAGATTAATATTCGCATTACCAAACCAGTCCGCTGGACTTGGACGGAAACCGAAAGCAAGTAAAACTGCATCTGCTGGTAATACTTCTTCAGAACCAGGAATTGGCTCGGGGCTACGACGGCCACGACTATCTGGTTCACCCATTTGTGTCGTTACCACTTTTACGCCTGTCACTTTGCCGTTTTCACCAACAATCTCGATCGGTTGGCGATTGAATAGGAATTTTACACCCTCTTCATAGGCATTTTTTACTTCACGTGCAGAGCCTGGCATGTTGCTTTCATCACGGCGGTATGCACAAGTTACATCGTGAGCACCTTGACGTAAAGACGTACGGTTACAGTCCATAGCGGTATCACCACCACCTAGAACAATCACTTTTTTACCATCTAAGCTGATGTATTCACTTGGGTCTTTTTCCCAACCTTGGCAACGGTTCACGTTAGAGATCAAGAAATCAAGTGCATCATAAACACCGTCAAGATCTTCACCTGGGAAACCACCCTTCATGTAGGTGTAAGTACCCATACCCATGAATACAGCATCATATTCTGCAAGTAATTCATCAATCGTGATGTCTTTACCAATTTCCGTATTTAAACGGAATTCGATGCCCATACCTGTGAAAATTTCACGACGGCGTTTCATTACATCTTTTTCCATTTTAAATTCTGGAATACCGAATGTAAGTAAGCCACCAATTTCAGGACGCTTATCGAATACAACTGGTTTAACACCGCCGCGAGCTAGAATATCCGCACAGCCTAAACCAGCAGGACCCGCACCAATAATTGCAACTTTTTTGTCAGTCCATTTTACGCCTGACATATCTGGACGCCAGCCCAAAGCAAAGGCTGTATCGTTGATATATTTTTCAGCATTACCAATCGTCACTGCGCCAAAACCATCATTTAAGGTACAAGCACCTTCACATAAACGGTCTTGTGGACATACGCGACCACATACCTCAGGTAGCGTATTCGTTTGATGACAAAGCTCAGCAGCTTGGAAAATTTGGCCTTCAGCAATGAGTTTTAACCAGTTTGGAATGTAGTTATGTACAGGACATTTCCATTCACAATAAGGGTTACCACAGCCTAAACAACGGTGTGTCTGATTAGTGACAGTTTCCGATGTAAAAGGTTTATAAATTTCCACAAATTCTGCTTTGCGGACAGTAATATCTTTTTTCTCTGGATCTTGACGAGGTACATCCAGAAATTGAAAGTCATTATTTAGGCGTTCTGCCATGTCTCTCTCCGTGGGTAGGCGCGGATTTCCTTGTTGCCCGCACCTGCCTATGTCTTTGCAGTCGTGGAATTATTGTGGGTCAGCTTGTGTTGTTTTCAAAAGCGTTTGCAAATTAGCAGCTTTTGGTTTCACAAGCCAGAATTTACGGCTGTAGAAATCGAACTCATTGCGGATTTTATAAGCCCAAGCACTACCAGTTTCTTTAATGTGCTCATCGATAATACGCAACAAGAACTCTTTATGATCTTCCATAGATTCTGTTGAAATACGATTTAAATCAATCAATTCGTGGTTGTAGTAATCTACGAAGTCATTATCAAGGTCAAGTACATAAGCAAAACCACCAGTCATGCCCGCACCAAAGTTATGGCCTACTTTACCAAGTACAGTCACAACACCACCTGTCATATATTCACAACAGTGATCACCGGCACCTTCGATTACAGCAAATGCACCAGAGTTACGAACTGCAAAACGCTCACCCGCTGTACCTGCTGCAAAAAGCTTACCGCCAGTTGCGCCATACAAACAGGTATTACCAATAATTGCTGTATTTTGTGTTTGGAAAGGCGAACCTTGTGGTGGGAAAATCGAAATACGACCACCAGCCATACCTTTACCTACGTAGTCGTTTGCATCACCCTCAAGACGGATATGTAAACCACCAGCATTCCAAACCCCAAGAGACTGACCAGCCGTACCAGTTAAGTTCATTACAACAGGATGTGCTTCCATACCCAAGTTACCATAGCGACGAGCAATTTCACCTGATACACGAGCACCGATCGAACGGTCACAGTTCACGACCTTGAAGTTGAACTGACCGCCTGCACTTGATTCAATTGCAGGAAGTATTTCAGCAACCATTTTCTCTGCTAAAACGCCTTTATCAAATGGTGCATTACCTTCTACTTGACAGTATTGCGCTTTACCTTCAGCAGAAGGATGTGAAGTTAATAATGCACTTAAATCAAGGTGAGCATGCTTTTCAGTTTCGCCCGGTAATACTTCAAGTAAATCAACACGACCAATTAAGTCTTTCAACGAAGAAACACCTAAAGCAGCCAACCATTCACGCGTTTCTTCCGCAATAAAGTGGAAGAAGTTGATGAGCATTTCTGGCTCGCCAATGTAGTGTTCTTGACGTAAATGATCTTGTTGAGTTGCAACACCAGTTGCACAGTTGTTTAAGTGACAGATACGGAGGTATTTACAACCTAGAGCGATCATTGGTGTTGAACCAAAGCCGAAACTTTCCGCACCTAAAATTGCTGCCTTGATGACATCAAGACCAGTTTTTAAACCACCATCAGTTTGTACACGTACTTTTCCGCGCAAGTCGTTTACACGAAGTGCTTGATGCGCCTCACTAAGACCCAATTCCCATGGAGAACCCGCATGGTGAATTGAAGAAAGTGGAGATGCCGCCGTACCACCGTCATAACCAGAAATGGTAATGAAGTCCGCATATGCCTTAGCAACACCTGCTGCAATTGTTCCTACACCCGGTTCAGATACTAATTTCACAGATACCATTGCTTTCGGATTAACTTGTTTCAAGTCAAAAATTAACTGAGACAAATCTTCAATTGAGTAAATGTCATGGTGTGGCGGTGGTGAAATTAGCGTTACACCCGGTACCGAGTAACGTAAACGCGCGATTAAGCCATTTACTTTACCACCTGGTAACTGACCACCCTCACCTGGTTTTGCACCTTGAGCAACTTTAATTTGCAATACTTCTGCAGAAGTTAGGTATGCAGGAGTTACACCAAAACGACCAGATGCGATCTGTTTGATTTTCGAGTTACGAATTGTTCCGTAACGAACAGGATCTTCACCGCCTTCACCAGAGTTTGAACGGCCACCAATCGTGTTCATCGCGATTGCAATTGCTTCATGTGCTTCTGGAGAAAGAGCACCTAAAGACATACCTGCCGAGTCAAAGCGAGGCAAGATATCTTCAACTGATTCAACTTGCTCAACAGGAATTGAATTCGTTGTTTTTAGCTTAAATAAGTCACGGATTGTCGCTACTGGACGGTTATTCACCAGCTCAGCATATTCTTTAAAGTCTTCGTATTTACCAGAGCGAACAGCTTTATGTAATGCATTAATCACATCTGGGTTGAACGCATGGTACTCTTTATCAAATACGAATTTAAGCAAACCACCCTGATCAATTGGCTTACGATTTGACCAAGCTGTTGCTGCTAATTTTTTCTGATCTTTTTCAAGGTCAGCAAATGTTGCGCCCTGAATACGGCTTGGAACGCCTAAGAAACATTGATCAACAACTTCAGATGACAAACCTACTGCTTCAAAAAGCTGACCACCGCGGTAAGACGCAACGGTAGAGATACCCATTTTTGAAAGAACTTTTAATAGGCCTTTCTCAATACCTTTACGGAAGTTTGCTTGCGCATGAATTGGATCACCTAAAAGTTCACCTTTAGCAATCAAATCATTGATCACGTCATATGCAAGGTATGGGTAAACTGCGGTTGCACCAAAACCAAGTAATACCGCAAATTGGTGCGGATCACGTGCAAAACCAGTTTCAACCATGATGTTCGCATCAGTACGTAAACCAGTTTTGATGAGGTAATGATGTACCGCACCTGTTGCAAGTGCTGCGTTTGCAGGTAATAAACCTTGGCGGATATTTTTATCTGTTAAAACAATTAAAGTTTTGCCGTCACGAACTGCTTGCGCCGCTTCTTCACAAATACGCGTAATCGCAGCTTGCAAACCTTCTTCTTCAGCATAGTTTAAGTTGATATCAACTGCTTCGTAACCCGGACGCTCAATGCTACGGATTTGCTGCATTTTTGAATTTGACAATACAGGGCTAGAGATGATGATACGATCAGCATGCTCAGGACCTTGCTCAAATACATTCTGCTCACGACCTAAACAGGTTTCGAGCGACATTACAATTGACTCACGTAGTGGGTCAATTGGCGGGTTTGTTACTTGAGCAAACTGTTGACGGAAATAATCTGTCACGTGGCGTACTTGACGAGACAATACAGCCATTGGCGTATCATCACCCATAGAACCTACAGCTTCTTGTCCACTTTCAGCAATTGGACGCAACAATTGATCGCGCTCTTCAAATGTCACCATAAACATTTTTTGAGCTGCTTTTAAAGCATCACCAGTTAAACCTTTATCGACTAATTGTTCTTCAAGTTCTGGATTTGCTTTTAAACGAATTGCATGGTCACGCAACCATTCACGGTACGGACGCATGTTTTTCAAATGCGTACTAACATCTTTAGTATCAAGTACTTTACCTGTTAGGGTATCAACTACTAAAATTTGGCCAGGGCCTACGCGACCTTTAGAAATAACATCTTCAGGCTCATATCCCCAAACACCAATCTCAGATGCTAAGGTAATATAATCATTTTTGGTAATCACCCAACGTGCAGGACGTAAGCCATTACGGTCAAGCATACAAATCGCATGACGACCATCTTGAATAACAAGACCAGCTGGACCATCCCAAGCTTCCATATGCTTAGAGTTGAACTCATAGAAAGCACGTAAATCTGCATCTAGAGTTTCTACGTTTTGCCAAGCTGGTGGCACGAGCATACGTAAGGCACGGAATAAATCCATACCACCACCCACCAAGATCTCAAGCATATTATCTAAGCTTGATGAGTCTGATCCCGTACGGTTAACGATTGGGTCAAGCTCTGTGAGGCCTGGTAATAATGGGTTTTCAAATTTAGGAGTACGCGCCAACGCCCAGTTACGGTTTGCTGTAATTGTGTTGATTTCACCATTATGAGCAAGATAACGGAATGGCTGAGCCAAAGGCCAACGCGGTAATGTATTGGTAGAGAAGCGTTGGTGGAATACCACGATATGTGATTTTAAACGCTCATCTGCTAAGTCTGTATAGAACTCAGCAATTGCAGCCGGCATCATCAAGCCTTTATAGCTGATTACTGTCGAACAAAGCGTAGTCACATAGAATGACGGATCATTTTGTAATTGTTGTTCTGCACGACGACGTGCCAAGAATAATTTACGGTTAAATTCAACTTCAGTCACACCCATTGGGCAGTTCACAATAACCTGTTCAAAAGCAGGGAGCGATTGAAGAGCAATTTCACCTAGTGCATCGTTATTTGTAGGGACAACACGCCAAGCCAGTACACGTAAGCCATCTGACTCGATTTCTTTCGTTAAAATATTTTTAGAATGTTGCGCTAATGCTGGATCAGTATTTAAAAATACAGTACCCACAGCAAAAATTTCACTCAGTGTAATATCACTCAGTTTTTTTGCTTCATCACGGAAAAATTGCTTTGGCATCGCCAATAGTAAGCCGCAACCATCTCCCGTCTTGCCATCTGCGGCAATACCACCACGGTGCGTCATGCAACTTAAACTGTGAATCGCGGTTTCCACAAGATGATGACTTGATTCACCCTTCATATGGGCGATCAGTCCAAAACCACAGTTATCCTTAAACTCATCAGGCTGATATAAACCTTGAGCGGGAGCTACAGTATTAGGCGATGGCATGTGCATAGCGTACCCTTCTTTCAATAAGGCTCTTTCGAGCGTCAAACAAACAACTTATTTCTGCGATATTGCCTATGGACGATAGTTAGCTCAATGTTTCGCAAAAAAAAATTTTGGGCTGATAAGCCAATATACGCTGTTCCATTTTTACGTACACTGGTTTTTGCTAGAAAAATGTTTTGACTTATTTCGCACTCTTTTAAAGCAGTTCGACCCCACGACTCTGCATAGAATTCACTCTTTAGAGCGCCAAAATAGTTTATAGCACATTAATAAGCACAAGAATAAAGCAAAAACTATGCCAATATAATTTTTAGAGGTTAAGTATTTATTTTTGTTAAAAATAGGTAGGTTTTATTCAGGTTATCATTTTAATAAATGACCAAATATGCACCACTGTCGATCAAAATATATATACGTTTTTTATTTTTGCACCATAATAGAGCAATTCAACCTTATGATTAATTGCCTCGTGTGCCCTCATTTGTTGCATTTTTTGTAGAAACTTCAGTCGTGCGATTTTGTTGAGCCTTTTTAGCCGCATCAGCTGCACCAGAATTAGACTGATGTACATCCACTACATTTCCCTCAGCATCTCGACGAATAATTGTTGTTCGAGTTGTAGAGTTTGTTGTTGGAGAAGCTACTTTAGGTTGTGTATTCACGGTTCCGCCTACGCCAGACCCTATGAGTAATGACTCATCAATTTTAGGCAAGGCAGCTGGACGTAATCGCACTTCATAAGTTTGGCTCATTCCACCTTTCATTTCATCCGCTCCCAAATCATTAACTAAGGGTGCATAGGTCGAGAATTGTTGGGGATGAGGTTTAACTGACTCAGGCAAATCAAGATTCAGTTGAGTTAATTGTTGAATAGCATCTTCAGAACGTTTAAATACGCCATACGTCAATACATATTGTTCAGATTGCTTATCTCCACTTAAACGGAAGTAGATAAATTTATTGCGCTCTGGACGATTTTTTAAAAAGTTTTTAATAATATCTTCATCAGACGCACGGAAAAGCTCAAGCGTCCATTGTTTCTTATTTTCATTAATAAATTTTGTACCGCGGAACTCTGCCTCATGTTGACCAGAAGCAACCGTACGAGTCGTTAAATCAAGAGGCCTAACTTCATCAGCTAAAGCCCCTAAATTAGCAGTTGTTGCTACTTTTTCAGGCTGAATTTGCACTGGTGCATCTGCATCAGCTGCTTTTTCAACTTCAACTAGCTTCTTACTATCGGTCATGACCCAGAAAATAAAGGCCAGAAACAAGCAGACGATACCACCCACCAACCAGATATATTGTTGAACATTCTGCCAAAGTGTACGTGATACAGTCATGTGTTACCTTAATTTATTATCCGTGTTGATTCGCCAAAATAGCTTGTTTCATGAGTTCGACATCAAAGTCTTTGGTAATTACTGCTTGACCAAGTTGCTTTAACAACACTAAGCGTAATTGACCATTGAGGACTTTTTTATCATGAGCCATATATCCAAGGAATTCATCCAATGGAATTTTTGGACATGATATCGGCAAATTAGCGCGTTGAATAATTTTTTTTGTACGCTCTACATCATCGCTTGAAATCCAACCTAAGCGTTGTGATAAATCAGCGGCCATTACCATACCTGTTGCTACTGCTTCACCATGTAACCAAGTGCCATAACCCAAGTAAGATTCAATTGCATGGCCGAAAGTATGCCCCAAGTTGAGTAAAGCTCGTTCGCCTTGCTCTTTTTCATCATTAGCCACAATACGCGCTTTATGAGCACATGAACGATAAACAGCTTCCGCTAAAAGCTCAGCATCCCGTCCAATCAACCCATCCATATTCTGCTCTAACCAAACGAGAAAATCAGCGTCGCCTAATAAAGCATATTTAATGACTTCCGATAATCCAGCCGATAACTCTCGATCAGGTAAAGTATTGAGTTGTGCCATATCAGCTAAAACGACTTGAGGTTGCTGAAATGCACCTAGCATATTTTTACCGAGTGGGTGGTTAATACCAGTTTTACCGCCTACACTTGAATCTACTTGTGAAAGGAGCGTAGTTGGAACCTGAACAAAATAAACACCGCGCTGGAAACATGCCGATGCAAAGCCAGCCATATCACCAATAACACCACCGCCTAAAGCTAAAACCGTACAATCACGATTAAAGCCAGCTTCAAGTAATGCATCAAAAATCAAATTTAAATGCTGAATATCTTTATATTTTTCACCATCAGGCAAAATACAAGTCGCTACAGTTTTACCCAAACTTTTTAAAGCTTCTTGATAGTGAGATAAATATAAAGGAGCAACCGTTTCGTTACTCACGATCATAACCTGTTGACCATGAAGATAAGGCTCAAGCAACTGCTTAGGATCAAGTTGACTGCCAATAAAAATAGGATAACGGCGTTCGCCTAATTCAACATGTAAAGTTTGCATGAGTTTATAAAACCACAAGTAAGTTTGGCTATTTTAGCGGGTTGGACAAAATAAGTTGCAGAATCTTTTGAGCAAGATCACGAGCAGCGCCCTGATTGGTTTCAATCGTGTAATGAGCAACTTCACGATATAAAGGGTCACGTATTTTTAACAAATCTCGTAATTTTTGTTCAGGATTTTCAACTTGTAATAACGGTCTGTTTTTATCGCGATAAGTTCGTTGTAATTGTAGTTCTACAGGGGTGTACAGATAAACAACTATACCACGTTGCTTTAGAAATTCGCGATTGGGTGCTTGAGTGATCGCCCCTCCTCCTGTCGCTAACACCAAAGCCTTACGGGAAGTCAACTCATTTATGACTACGGTTTCACGGGTACGAAATCCAATTTCCCCTTCTTTCTCAAAAATCCAGGGAATAGTGGCGCCTGTTTTGCGTTCAATTTCATGATCACTATCTAAAAATTCACGCCCTAATAGTTCGGCTAAATGACGTCCAACGGTTGTTTTTCCTGCCCCCATGGGCCCTACCAAATAAATATTTGGCAGGGTTTCAAACGCTTTGCTTGGCAAGGCGCCACCTATTTCAATTGCTTTCATTAAAAAATATATTAATGATTTCTCACCAAAGTGTCATTAACAATTCGTGGCGTAACGAAAATCAGTAACTCTTGCTTATCATCAGATTTCACATCTTTTCTAAATAAACGTCCAACGACAGGAATGTCTCCAAAGAAAGGAACCTTGGTTTGTGAGTTAGAAGTTGTCTGCTCAAATACTCCTCCTAAAATAACAGTCTCACCATTATTGACGAGCACATTAGTATTAATCTGATTCTTATTTAAAATTAACTCGCCATTAGGAGCCGCGCCAGCCACAGAATCCTTTGAAATATCCAATTTCATTTGAATTTTACCATCAGGCGTAATGCTCGGAGTAACATCCAAACTTAAAAGCGCATCTTTAAATGATGTACTTGCTGTAGCTCCAGCAGCAGAATTCGTCGTGGTTTGATATGGAACCTGTTGACCTGTTGCAACTTTTGCAGGTTGTTTATCTGCGGTCATCACTTTAGGGGTGGAAATCACCTCACCATAGCCATCAGCTTGTAGTGCAGAAAGTTCGAGATCAAGCATAAAATCCGACATACTAATCAAACCAAAGGCAATACTTCCAGCTGGATTAGTTACCCCTAAATCGACATTTAAATTGTCTGGGCGTTCAATCGTATATTTATAACCACCTGTGGTTTCATCTTTTTTAGGTTCTCGTAAATTCCACAAGGTTGTTTCACTACCACCTACTAACAAATTATTATTATTAGTAATCCCTTGCGATAATATGCCCCATTTAACACCGAGTTCTTTAGTAAAAGAAGTAGAGGCTCTTACAATACGTGCCTCAACCATAACCTGTTTAACTTGTACATCCAAAAGATCAATCATTTTGCGAATTTGATCAATCGACTGAGCCGTATCGTTAATAATTAAGGTATTGGTACGGTCATCTTGGGTAATTGTTCCACGTGGACTCAATAAACTTCCTACATTATTACCTAAACTATCAACACCAGTATTTAAATTGGTTGAGGTTGAAGTACCCCCGCCAGACGTACTCTGCAAACCATTACTATTGTTTGAGCCTTTGGTAACTAAGCTCATAATATCTTGAGCTCGTGCATATTTCAGTTGAATATACTCAGTTTGCAATGGCGCTAATTTCACACTCTGTGCAACAGCTTTTGCCTCTTCTTCTTCAGCCTTAATCAATTCTGTAACTGGAGCAATCCAAATTACATTTCCATTTCTGCGTTTATCTAAATTTTTAGTTTTTAAAATAATATCAAGTGCTTGATCCCACGGAACATCTTTTAAACGCAAAGTAATATTACCTTGAACGCTGTCAGCCGCAACCATATTAATGCCAGTAAAATCAGCCAGTAACTGTAAAACGCGACGAACTTCAATATCTTGAAAATCGAGAGAAAGCTTATTACCAGAGTAATTAGGTGTCTTATATAAAGAGGTTACATTTTTGTCCTGCGGACGCTTTAAGCTAATGGTCAATTTATTTTCTGCCTGATAAGCCATATATTCATAGCTACCAGTAGTTTGAATCGTAATAACGCCATTGCCTTTTTCATTATAAGATTCAATTGTCGAAACAGGCGTAGCAAAATCATTTACATTTAAGCGTTTAGCTAAGTGTGTGGGAATTTTAGAGCCTAACGTTCTCACCACGACCTTACTCCCTTGTTGTTGAACATCAACAGGGGTATTACTTCCCAGCAAGTCAATAACAATAAGGCCTTCACCTTGACTACCGCGCTGGAAACCAATATTTGAAACACCTTGGGGTTGCACGACACTTGTTGGTACGGGTTTCGCTACAGCTTGAGCTGAATTAATTTTTAAAATAAAAGTATTGCCTTCAATACGAGTAGTAAAAGCACCTGCCTCATTTAAATTTACTGTTAAACGTGAACGCTGATCATCAGAGCTTACATCGACCGAGCTCGCCTCATTAGTTCCAATCGCTACTTTTGTCTGTGTGAGATTCTGCTGCGCTTTATTAAAATCTAAAATTAAGCGTGAAGGATTTTCAAGTTGATATGCTTGTGGTTGCGGCGGCAAACCATTAAACATCACTCGAATTTCCGTACCCTGACCCGCTATTTGCGTCGGTGCTATGTTGGTCATGCTGACCTGTGCAGATGCAACCTGCATAATTGCAACCGCTACAGCCCCCATAGAAAACTGACTGAATACGTGATTCATTGTCTAACCATCCCCAATTAAATAATCTTTAAAAATACTTTTTCTTTGTTATTCCCTAAATTTTAGGGTGCAGGTCCAATTAACACTAAGGTTCTTGGTCTCTCCACATAGCCTTCTCGTCCGTCAGGAACAATTTCCACCAGATCAATCTGAGTCGGACCAATATGGGTAATCCGGCCTTGATTCATTCCGATATAGTTCCCCACCTGTACACGCTCAATTTGGTGGTCAGGTGTTTGAATAAGCGCCATGACTTGTCCGCGGTTGTTACGCATACTTCCTTTCATATTTAAGGATTCTAATGCATAGCTTTCGAGTGGCTGAGGTGCGCGGGAGAAATTCGGATATACCTGTTTTCCAGCCATAATTTTGAGTTCAGCCGCAAGTGAGCTTGGTAAAAAAGGACTCTTTAACTGATGGGCTGCATAATTAAACTGAGGCACAGGTGTAAAAAAAGGTGCAGGTTCTATAGCTTGTGGTGGCTGATTACGTATATCGGCCATTTGCTGATTTACGGCGTCGATTCTTGAGTCGCATCCAACTAAAACCAAGCCTATCCCCAGAGAAAGTAAAATTTTCTTTAGTTTCATTAATTATCCTCCTACTTTCGCTTTGACTTCTTGATAGAAGGAATATTTACATTATGGCTATCGGAGGTGTTGGCTTGGTTCTCACCATTTATCCCTTGTGAATCATTATTATTTTGGCTTTCACTTGCTCCCATATAGCGATAAGTTTTTGCTTTAATAGCATAATTAAGCACAGGAATATCTGATTTACTATCTTTAACAGGAGCAGCTTCAACGACAAAATCGTGCATGGTTACAATACGCGGTAATGCGGCAATACTGCTGACAAAAGCACCAAAAGCGTGATAATCGCCTGTTGCCTCAATCGTAATTGGCTGTTCAATAAAAATTTCCTGCTTCACTTCATCTTCTAAACGGATATTTTTAAACTTCAGACCAGAATTCACCCCTGTTAAGTTAATATCTTCAACTAAACTTGGAATTTCGGTCTCCTTTGGCAATTGTTCTAACTGCTGATTAAAGTTGGCTTGCATCTCTTGAAGTTGAAGCTGATATTGCTGCAAGTTACGTAATTTTGAATCTTTTTCTCGAAACTCATTTAATAAATTACTTTCTTGTGCTTGAGCATTATCAATTGCTTGGAGCTTTGGCTGAATAGCAACAAAATATCCCAAGGCCAATACAGCAAAGAAAATAAAAATCCAGCACGTAATTTTCACAGATAATGGCCAGCTACCATAACTGTTCATATCGAGTGTGTTAAATTGCTGAAGAAATTTTTCTAAGGTAATCTTTTTTTTCTTAGATGGAGCTTGTTCTAAAGACAGCTCATGAAGTTCATCAAGACTCATTTTGCTACCTCCTTATCCGTACTTACAGATGAGTTGGCAGTATCATCTGTTGCTGTCACTCCCATTTCCCCTACATCAACAGTAACGACAAAACTGCCATAGCTATCTTCCACTCGGGGAAGCAAAGAACTCACAGCCTTATCTTTTTTCTCTTCAGTCGCCAAGAAAGAATTCATAAAAGCATTGCGATACCATGGAGATGCCTCAAGATTACGTAATAACTCTGCAACTGTATTTGGACTTTCTGCTTTACCTTCAATGGTAAATTTATCTCCAGTTCGACTGAATTTGGTCAAATACATAGCTGCCGGAGTCACGCGCACCAATTCATCTACCAAACGCACGACGACTGGACGCTGACTTTGCAAACCTTGAATGAGTTTCATACGCTCAATAATGGCATCACGTTGTTCTTGCAAACCGTTTAAGGTTTTAAGTTGTTGATCTAGATTTTGGTTTGTACTGATGATGAGCTGATTCGCTTGTTCTTGATCATCTAATTTTTGATTCAAATAAAACCACTCGGAAAATACAGTGGTTATCCCCAAAACAACGACCCCAAAACATAAAATAATAAATTGTTTTTTACGCTGCTCCCTAAGCCCATCACGCCAAGGAAGTAAATTAATTGTTGCCATTAATCAAAACTCCTTAAAGCCAAGCCACATGCCACCATTAGTGATGAGGCATCGTTTTCAATTTTTTGAATGTCGACTTGAGGAGAAAAACCCATTTGTAAAAACGGGTTGGCAATAGTGACTCGGTAACCAAGTTTTTGTTGCAACAATTTAGCTAGCCCTGGAATATTGGCATTCCCGCCTGCTAGCAAAATATGGTCAATTTCATTGAATTGAGATGAAGAAAAGAAAAATTGTAGCGATCTAGCCGCTTGCTGCACTACAGCATCTAAAAATGGCTCTAAGATTTCGATGTCATAATCATCTGGTAAAGAACGTTCTTTCTTAGCCCGTCCCGCCTCTTCTAATGACAAACCATAACGGCTTTGAATTTCGAGAGTAAGCTGTTTACCACCGAAGACTTGTTCACGGGTATAAACGATTTTGCCATTTTGCATAACCGATAATGTGGTCATGGTATGGCCAATGTCTAAAATACCAATAGTATTTGCACCCATGGGTAAGCTATCAGCAAACACACTAAAAGCACGCTCGACAGCATAACTCTCGACATCAGCAAGTTTAGGCGTTAAATCTACCAGTTCCAGTACTTCTACGCGTGTTTCAACATTTTCTGTGCGCGTTGCGACTAAAAGTACATTCACACGATTTGGATTTGGCAGTCGATCTGGTAAAACCTCAAAATCAAGGCTCACCTCATCCAAAGGGAACGGTATATATTGCTCCGCATCTAATCGAATCTGAACTTCACGTTCATCATCGTTCATATCTGCATCCATTTCGATGGTCTTATGGATGACCGTCGATGTCGGAACAGCAATTGCAGCATTACTGGTTTGGGGATTTGCTAAATTCATCGCCCGTTCCAAAGCTTCTGCAACTGCTTCTGGATTTAAGATATTTTTTTCAACTACACTGTTCTCAGGTAAAGGCGTCAAAGCATAACTTTCCACCCAATATTTACCGTTCTTAACAGAGAGCTCTAACAACTTAACAGAAGTCGAACTAATATCGACGCCCATTAACCCCTTATTCGGTTTACGATATAACCTGAGCACACTATTGTCCTATTATTTTTTTATCCCCAAAAAAAATTACAAACCAATAATCTAGGTCTTTATTTTTACACGGATACAATATCTCATCTAACAATCCGCATGTCTAAAGGCTATACTGACCACAATTAGTTTGTATTCGATCTTATTAAAGCTTACTTATCATGAAAAAGCTATCCAGTTTGGGCTTCGTGCGTCCAATTTTTTTGATCATTATTATTATCTTAGTCTCACTTCCGATGGGCTTTTATGGCATGTATCTCTATATCGCCCCATCGCTCCCTGAAATGAGTTCACTAAAAAAAGCTCCGCTTTTAAAACCGCTACAGGTCTATACCTCGGATAATCAACTGATTGCCGAGTATGGTGGTAAGCTTTCTATTCCAGTTGAATACAAACAAATTCCTCCTGCTTTTATTCATGCATTTTTAGCAGCAGAAGATTCTTCTTTCTTTGAACATAGCGGGATCAGTTTTAAAGGCTTAGGTCGTGCTTTAAGTGAAAGTGTGACAGGTTCAGATGTGCAAACTGGTGGTTCAACGATCACCATGCAAGTTGCAAAGAACTATTATTTGAGTCCAGAAAGAACCCTAAAACGTAAAATAACCGAGATCTTTTTGGCTCGAAAAATTGAGCAGAATTTATCTAAAGAAGAAATTCTCAGTCTCTATGTGAATAAAATCTTCTTAGGCAAAAATGCGTATGGTATCGCGGCAGCAGCCAAGATTTATTACAACAAAAGTATTAATGAACTGAGTGTTGCCCAAATGGCAATGATCGCTGGTTTGCCAAAAGCACCATCTAAATACAACCCAGTGGTTAATCCGGAACGTGCACTCGAACGACGTAACTGGATTTTGGGTCGTATGTTACAACTGGGTTATATTACTCAAGCAGAATATCAAAAAGGTGTAGCAGAACCGATTAACCTGAACATGCCCAATCGAGATTTAAATAATATTCACCCGTACGCTGGTGAAATGGTTCGTTCAGAACTTGTAAAGCACTTTGGTGAACAAGCGATTGATTCTGGTTATAAAGTCTACACAACGATTAATGCTAAACGCCAAGCGATTGCAGAAAAATCTGTGCAAGATGGTCTTGAAGCTTATGACCGTCGTCATGGCTGGCGTGGTGCAGAAGCGCATGACAAACCATTAAGTGAATTTAGAGCATATGCCAACACTTATCCTGCGCAAGTTACTAAGGTAAATAGCAGCTCTTTTGAAGCATTAATGCAAGATGGCTCAACCGTTACTGTTCAGTGGTCAGGCATGTCATGGGCACGTCCCTATCGCAATGCAAATAGTGTAGGTGGTGCTCCTTCGCGCGCATCTCAAATTGTAAAAGTTAAAGATATTGTTCGTTTACGCCCGAATGATAATAAAACCGCATGGTCTTTAGTTCAGGTTCCTAAAGTTCAAGGTCAACTTATTGCAATTAACCCAAATGATGGCTCAATTGAAGCAATTGTAGGTGGCTATAACTTCTACCAATCAAAATTTAACCGTGCCTTACAAGGCTGGCGCCAACCGGGTTCTACGATCAAGCCATTCCTCTATGCTTTAGCATTAGAAAGAGGTATGACCCCGTATAGCATGGTGAATGATAGCCCAATTACGATTGGCAAATGGACACCACGAAACTCTGATGGGCGTTACCTAGGTATGATTCCATTACGTCGTGCTTTGTATTTGTCTCGTAATACCGTATCAGTAAGACTTCTACAAACTGTAGGGATTGAACGTACTCGCCAATTATTTATGGATTTTGGTTTACAAGAAGATCAAATTCCACGTAACTACACCATTGCACTAGGTACGCCTCAAGTATTACCAATTCAAATGGCAACTGGATATGCAGCGTTTGCAAATGGTGGCTATCGTGTACAACCGCACTTCATTCAACGTATTGAAGATGCTTACGGCAAAGTTATTTATGAAGCCAAACCGGAATACGCATGTATTCCATGTATTAATGCACCTGACACAACAGGTGATGAGCAAAAAACTACAACGACTGATGATGAAGTCATCGAAGTTACGAATAAAGACGTAGAGCAGAAGGAAAAAGCCGCTAAGCAGCTTAATCTTAAACAGACTGATAAAAACAACAGTCAATATCGTCAAGCTCAACGTATTTTAAAATCAAGTTCTGCTTACGATATGGCGAATATCTTACGTGACGTAATCGAGCATGGTACAGGTCGTGCTGCGCTTAAAATTGGCCGTAGTGATTTAGGTGGTAAAACAGGTACTACGAATGATGCAAAAGATGCATGGTTTGCAGGCTTCAACGGTAAGTTAGTGACTGTAGCATGGGTTGGATTTGACCAACCGACTACACTTGGTCGCCGTGAATATGGTGGTATTGCTGCATTGCCGATCTGGATTAACTTTATGGGTCAAGCATTGCAAGGTACGCCAGCAGCTTGGGTTCGTTTAGATAAAGACGCTCAAGGCCCTATTTCTCGCGACAAACAACAAACCGTTACTGAAGTAGGCGATAAGAAAACTTATCGTGCTGCTCCACCATTAGCGCGTCCGCTCTACCGTCCAGCACCGCCGCAACCAAAACTGAGCAATGACAATGACTTCTCTGATTTACCGGGCGAAGAAATTGTTATTCCATCTAAGGCTGCGCCTCCTGCTATGAAACCTTCACAGGAGCCTGCGCCTAAGCGTGAAAAAGATGAATTAGAAAATCTGATTAATCAGATTGAATAGCAAAAAAAAGAAGCCATCATCAGATGGCTTCTTTTTTTTGCGCTCTTAAAAATAGATCATCAGATGGCTTTTTTATTGCGCTTCTGAAAAACATATATTTGAAAAGATGCTGTTACTTCTAATTGTGAGTGCTGCTCTAACTGTGAACGGCGCTCAGGAGAAGCTTTGTAAGCATAAGGCGTCATAGCAATCAGATTTTTTAAAGCCTGCTGCTCAAGCACAAAAGGTGCATCAATAATTTGCTCTTGTTTTAGCTCAAACAAATCTTGCAACTGCTCTACAAACTTTTCTGGTGTGTGAGGGTTCACTTGTTCAAAAAGAGCCTCACGCATGGCGTACAAATGTTCAGAGGCAGGCGTAACAACTATTAAATAACCCTCATCTTTTAAAACACGCGCAATTTCGGCTTGGGGAATCGGGCTAAATAAACTGGTGCAGGCATCCATGCTATGGTCTAGCACCGGTAAAGTCGCCCCTGTTCCTACAACCCAAGTTACTTCAGGATTGAGCTTTGCCGCGCGCTGTACAGCAGTTTTTGCAATATCAACACCAACACAGTGCTCAACGACTTGCTGCATGGCACTTGTATAGTAGCCCTCACCACAACCAATATCGAGTATCGCTTTTACATCGAGTTGCTTTAATAAATCGACTACAGCCTGCTGTAATGGCTGATAGTAACCGCCTTGTAAAAAAGCTCGGCGCGCATCTACTGACTCGGGTGTATCCCCTGGGTTTTTACTATGTTTATGTTGCACAACATGTAAATTGACATAGCCTTGTTTAGCCACATCGTAACTATGCCCTTGCTCACATCGCCATGTTCTTTCAGTTAAATTTAGAGGCTGACGACACACTGGACACATTAAAATTTGCTTAGCCACTTTTAATTATTCTCTTGTTCTTTTTGTTGTAAATAAGCCTTTGCATGCAGACCAACAAAGGTGCGACCTGTATTTGTTCCCTTAATCCATTCATCTACTTGAAATAAATCAAACAGACCTACTTTGATCAAAGTTGGAATTGCAATTTTCAATTCTTCCTCAATTTGTCCTCTTTCCCCTGCATTATATAATTCAATATTGTGTAGCATTGTCGCTACAGTTCCTGTTTGAACTTGACTTCCATCTTTAAGTACAACTTGAGGTAATACTTCGTCCTCTCCAACTACTTTTTGATTAATCACAGATAATTGGTCTAGACCAGCAACTTTTGTCATTCACCTCTCCAATAAAAAAAGCCAGTAGAACTGGCTTTATATTGACACTAAAATAAGATCTATCGCAATTTTAAAGTCATTAGACCTAAAACTACTAATATAATTGTAATAATCCAAAAACGAATCACGACTTGCGTTTCTTTCCAGCCCTGCTTTTCATAATGATGATGCAGCGGCGCCATTAAGAACACACGTTTATTACGCATACGCAACGAGCCGATTTGTAAGAATACAGATACTGCCTCCATTACAAATACACCGCCCATAATTGCAAATACGATTTCTTGGCGCACCATAACTGCAATTGTTCCAAGCATCGCACCCAAAGCTAAAGCGCCAACATCACCCATAAATACTTGAGCAGGATGCGCGTTATACCAAAGGAATGCTAAACCTGCACCAATCATGGCAGAACAGATTACCACAAGCTCAGAGGTATACTTCACATACGGAATATGTAAGTAGTTAGCGAAACGGATGTCACCAGACAAGTAAGCAAATACGCCCAAGCCCGTCGCTACCATAACCACTGGCATGATTGCCAAGCCATCCAAACCATCTGTTAAGTTAACTGCGTTAGAAGCACCATTAATTACCAGATAGGTAAACACAATAAACGCTAAACCTAACGGAACAATTGAGAGTGGTATTGAAAGATTCTTAAAGAATGGAATCAATAAATCCAACATGTTTGCGGTATGTTCTGCATTGGACTGTTGAGTTGCGATTAAATACAACGCAATACCAGCCCCAAGGGACGCAACAGAAGTCCAGAAAAACTTCTTACGTGCAGGTAAACCCGCATTGTCTTTATAGCGAATTTTAATCCAGTCGTCTGCCCAGCCTACAGCACCGAACACAACCATTACACCAAGCACAATCCAGACATAAGGGTTAGATAAATCAGCCCATAGCAAGGTACTAATACCAATTGAAAGCAGAATTAAAATCCCGCCCATGGTTGGTGTACCCATTTTTTTAGCATGATTTTCAGGAGCAAACGAACTTACTGCCTGACCGTATTTTAACGCTTGTAATTTACGAATCATGATCGGCCCAAGGACCAGACCAATGGTCAGTGAAGTTAATACACTGAGTAAAGAACGTAATGTTAAATAACGAACGACCTGAAACGAGCTGTGATAGCCCGCAAGTTGTTCAAACAACCATAACAGCATTTAAAGTTTCTCCATCAAATCAGCCATCAACGTTTCCATATGAGTAAAGCGAGAACCTTTAAACAGGAAACTCATGGACTGGGGTTGATGTGTTTGGATTAGATTAATTAAAAATGGAAGCGCCTCAGCTTGTGTCTGAAATGCTTTCATTTTATTAGAATGAGAGCCTGCACCCTCGAGAGCAGCTGGAGCAAACTGCCCAACCGCAATAATATGGTCTAAAGGAAGCTCGGCGAGATCACGCCCTAAATCATGATGCTCTTGCCAACTGCTATCACCTAACTCACCAATATCCCCGATGACCATCACTTTTACGCCTTGTTGCTGCAACAACACTTGTGCAGCAGCGCGCATAGAAGTCGGATTGGCATTGTAGGTATCATCAATAAATAAGTAAGGTGACTTTTGAATAAAGTTAAGACGACCTTTCGCTCCCTCAGCTTGCTCTAAACCTTGAACAATATCTTCTAGTCCAATACCAAGTGCTAAAGCAAAAGCTACGGCTGCGGTCGCATTTTGAACATTATGCTCGCCAGCAAAAGGAAGCTTAACGGCACTACTACCTTGCGGTGTATGAAGGTTAAAATTCGTTGACTGAGGCAATAATTCAATATCTGTTGCATAGACATCGCCTCCTACACCAAATGTAGAAATGCGATGCGACCTTGCAGCTTCAAGAATTTCAGCAGTAAAGTCATCTTGTTGCGGCACAATTGCAACGCCATTTGGTAAAATATGGTGATAAATTTCCGATTTAGCGCGGCAAATACCTTCACGCCCACCAAATTCACCTAGATGAGCTGTACCAATATTTAAAATACCTGCAACATGGGGCTGAACAAGTTTTGAGGTGTAATCAATCTCGCCTTGATGGTTTGCACCCAACTCCATCACCACATATTGATGTTCCTTGCGAAGCTCTAGCAACATCATCGGGACACCAAGGTCATTATTTAAATTGCCTCGGGTAATTAATGTCGATGCTAAGCGCGACAATATACTTCCCAACATTTCTTTGGTCGTCGTTTTACCACTACTGCCCGTCAAGGCAATTACCTTTAATTGTGGGTTTTGCTCACGGCGATAAGCGCCAAGTTGTCCTAAAGCCAAACGGGTGTCGGCAACGACTAATTGAGCAATATCGACATCTAGCGGACGTTCAACAATGGCGATTTGACAACCATTTTCAGCAACTTGCGCAACAAAATCATGCGCATCGAAACGCTCACCTTTTAGCGCTAAAAAGGCATCCCCAGTTTCCGCATGACGCGAGTCCGTCAAAATACGTTTAATTTCAGTTTGAGGGATCTGGTCTTTATGCCAGTAGCCCTGTGTTGCCTGTTGTAATTGTTGAGCTGTCCACGGTTCCAAAGGCACGGTACTGGTGGTTGAAGTATGCATAATTTGTCCTATTGTGCAGGGTAAGCAGCGTCTACAGTATGATATTGCGCAGCAATCGCTGATTGCACTTCGACAACATCATCAAACCAGTGACGCACGCCATTAATTTCTTGATAATTTTCATGTCCTTTACCAGCAATCACAACGATGTCGCCAGGCTGAGCCTGCTGTGCAACAAATTTGATTGCTTCACGGCGGTCATGAATTTCATGCATACGGTGCCCTGAAAAATCGATTTCTTGTTTCATGTCTGAAAAAATCTGTTCAGGGTCTTCTGTTCGTGGATTATCAGAAGTCAAAATAATCGGGTTTGCGCCATCTAAAGCTGCTTGAGTCATAAGTGGACGCTTACCGCGATCACGGTCTCCACCACATCCAAATACTGCCCAAAGTTGATTCGAAACATGGCGTTTTAATGTTTTAAGTACTTGAATTAATGCATCTGGTGTGTGCGCATAATCAACAACAAATAAGCGATCACCATCGCGAATGACCTGCATTCTGCCTGGCGCACCAATCAGTTGAGGAACGAAAGCGACTAGTGCTTTTAAATCAAAACCCGCTTGTTCAGCAGCGATGAGGGCTGCAACCAAGTTTTCAACATTAAAATGCCCCAATAATGGACTTTGTACCGCAAAAGAACCATGCGGACTCACTAAATTAAATGTTGCCCCAGCTAAACTATAACTTAGGTCAGTAATATAATAATCGGCAGTATTTTGAGTAAGTGAATACGTTAAAATTTTTGGTTGAGCAGGATTTTGCTTTGCTGCATTTATCATGAGAGCAGCATGCTCATCATCTAAATTAATAACAGCTACTTTTAAAGAATTGAAACGGAATAAAAGAGCCTTTGCTTCTGCGTAAGCTTCTAAAGTTCCATGATAATCCAGATGATCACGACTCAAATTACTATAAACGGCAATCTCAATAGCACAGCCATTTAAACGTCCCTGCTCTAAACCATGTGAACTTGCCTCTAAAGAAGCAAAAGTCGCACCTTGTTTAGCATAATCATGCAATGCATTTTGTAGGTGTAAAGCATCAAGCGTAGTATGAGTTGATGGCGTTAAGTCTGGCAAAATACCATTACCTGTAGTACCCATCACGGCACAACGCTGTTGTTGTGAGCTAATTAATTCAGCCACTAGACGCGAAATTGTGGTCTTACCATTTGTACCAGTCACGGCAATAATACGTGCTGGCGTCACAGGATCTATACGCTGTAAATAACGCTCTTGCCATTCGCCCATAAGTTGACGTACATCAGGACACACCCACTCATTTGCCACACCCAGCTCAGTCTCACTAATGATGGCAAGCGCACCATTCGCTAAAGCCGACTCAGCAAAGGTACGCGTTTTTTCAGGTTGGCTATAACTGGTCAAAGCGATAAAGATCTGGCCTGACTCAACCTTACGGCTGTCTAAGCTAAAACCCTGAAAAGGCTGCTTAGACCAGTGTGCATCAATCTCGACTGGATTAATTTCTTGAAAAGAAACAGACATAGCTTACCTGCGAATAGGATTTACTGAAGTATCAAGGGGCTTATCAAGCGGCACATTCATTAAACGCAATGATTCTTGCATAATGCGTGCAAAAACAGGGGCCGCCACCAAACCACCGTAATAACGACCTTGTGGATTTTCAACAACGACAATAACTGCTAAACGAGGATCGCTAATCGGAGCTACACCTGCAAATAAAGCACGGTATTCATTATTTGAATAACCTTTGCGGTCTGCACGAAGTTTATGAGCCGTACCTGTTTTACCGCCAACACGATAACCTGGGATATTAGCTTGTTTGGCAGTACCACCCGGCATAGTTACTTGCTCGAGCATAAGCAAAACCTGATCAGCAATTTTTGGAGCAAGAACTTGCTCACCTTTCGGTGCTTGATCGAGCTTATGTAGGCTTAAAGGCATTTTCACCCCATGGTTTGCAAGCATTGCATAGCCTTGCGCCAACTGGAGAATAGTTGCATTTAGACCATAACCATAAGCCATAGTACCGATTTGAGAAGAGTTTAATTTACTTACGGGAAGCACTAAACCAGAGCTTTCGCCAGGGAACTTCACAGCAGAACGTTTACCAAAGCCAGCACGATTAAAGAAGCTCGGTAATGTTTCCTTAGGAAGTGATAACGCAATTTTTGCCGAACCTACGTTTGATGACTTGATAATTACGCCACTAACCGTCAAAGCGCCATAGTTATGTGTATCGCGAATGGTATGCCAACCTAAACGCATTGAACCAGGTGAAGTGTTGACAATCGTATTTGGAGTGTATTTTCCAGTTTCGAGCGCAGCAGAAATCGTAAAAGGCTTCATGGTAGAACCTGGTTCGAACATATCAATCGCACCGCGGTTACGCATAGCATCTTTATTAGATAAGCCGTTTTTATCATTCGGGTTATAAGATGGCCAACTGGTCATTGCCAGAATTTCACCTGTTTTAACATCTACAGCAATTGCTGTTGCCGAACGGGCATTATTTGCAACGCCAGCAGCAGTCAACTCACGATACATAATATATTGCAAACGAGAGTCGATACTTAAAGTGATGTTTTCGCCTGGCTCACCTTCACGAATAACCTCTGAAACTTTTAAGCGGTTACCACGTTTATCACGAATAATTTTTTGCTCACCATCCACACCTGACAATTGTTTATTCAACTGCATTTCCAAGCCTTCAATCCCTTGGCCTTCACTATTTGTTAGACCAATAATCTGAGCATTTGGCTGCGGTTGAGGATAATAACGTTTATACGTTTTCTCGGCATAAACGCCTTGGAAGTTACCCTTTGTAATCAGATCTGCCTGTTGTGGTGGCACTTCTTTTTTCAAAACTAAATAACGAGAACGTGGACGTGCATTCATCTGTTTCTTAAGATCAGCACGGTCTAAGCCAACCACATCAGCCAATTCATCAAGATTCAGGTTTTTATCTGGTAATTGGCGTTTTAACTTACGATTATTCGGATCTTTCTTTAATTCTGCCGTAATTTCGTCATATAAATGCTTAGTATCAAAATAATCACGCGGATCCATTACGATTTTCATGATCGGAGTGCTGATCGCTAAAGGCACGCCATGGCGATCGCTAATCACCCCACGCATTGCCTCAATACGTTCCGTACGCAAAATATTGGCATTGGCCTTGTTTTGTAAAAAGTCTTTATTAATGACTTGCACATAAAATGCACGTGCAATTAATACAACAAAACAGAGCAGTACTGTTGCCCAGAGCAGATAAAACCGCCACATATCAAAGGCAAGAGTTGGTTTTTCCGAAATAGACTGCTGTTTTTTCCGTGTTTGCTTTGTTCGCTTATCTACCATACAGCAAGGCCTTACTTATTTTGCTCTGAGGTCATCGGTAAAGAAATTACCACCGTTTCTGCAGCAGGTGGCGAAAACATCCGTAGTTGGGTTACAGCACGCGTACCAATCTGTGCTGTTGCACCGAAGGTTTGTTGCTCAATAAGCAAACGCCCCCATTCAGCATTGAGATCATCACGCTCACGCATATAAGAGCTAAGCTCTCTATAATCATGACGATATTCAAATACTTGAAATACCACCATCATGGCACTAATAAAAACAAGTGCCACTAGTACGGTATATACCACAACTTTTTTCACCACTTTATTTTCGGTGGTTTCAATTTCATCACTGCTTTTCATTACGCGCCTTTTTGTTCCAAGCGTTCAGCAACCCGAAGCCATGCACTACGTGAACGAGGATTCGCTTTTACTTCTTCTTCACTCGCACGAACCCGTGAAATTTTCTTTAACCTTCTTGTATCTACCTGTTGCTGTGGCATCCCCCAGCCAAAATCTTCTGCCAAAGTCGATTCTTTTTGAATAAATTGTTTGATCAAGCGATCTTCAAGAGAATGAAAGCTAATCACAGACAAACGTCCTTTTGGTTTTAGCAAGTCTACAGCTTGTGGTAAAAATACTTCAATATCATCTAGTTCTTTATTAATAGCAATACGAATTGCCTGAAATGTACGTGTGGCTGGATGCTTATGTTTTTCCCATTTTGGATGAGCTGTTTTAACAAGTTCTGCCAACTGTGCTGTCGTGTCGAGTCTTCCAGCCAGTTTAATAGCTTTTGCAATACGTCGACTATAACGTTCTTCGCCATATTGATAAATAATATTTGCCAATTGTTCTTCTTCAATTTCAAGCAACCACTCAGCCGCAGTTAATCCTTTAGAGTTATCCATACGCATGTCTAACGGACCATCTTGCATAAAACTGAAACCACGCTCAGCTTGGTCGAGTTGAGGAGATGACACCCCTAAGTCAGCCATAATGCCATCAACACTCATCACACCAATTTCCTGCATTTTTTCTTTAATATCAGCAAAACTGGCATGAATAATAGTAAATCTTGGATCTTCTTGTGCCAAAGCAGCCGCAACTTCCAAAGCTTGAGGGTCTTTATCAAATGCATACACTCGTGCATTTTCATCAAGTTTCGAGAGCAATAAACGTGTATGCCCACCTCGTCCGAAGGTTGCATCGATATACACCCCTGTTGTGCGATCTGCCAATAAGCTCTCAACGGTCTCAAAAAGTAAGACAGAAATATGCGACATAGGTGTTAAATCATTGCGTAAAAATGTAACTGCACATTATCACCTTGTTTATGTCCAACACCAAACGGCTTTTTGTAGGAAAATATTAATTTTTCATAGATAAAACCGTTTTATTAGCATTTTTTAAGCAAAAAAAGAAAGCAAGCCCACTTTTTTAAGTTTGCTTACTTTCTTTATAAATATTTAGCTTTTAACTTTTCTTTTGGACTACTGTTTTTTAAACATTCTATTTACTGTTTGCCACCATAAATTTGATCAAAAATAGCGCCATTTGCAAAGTGAGTTTTCTGTGCTTTAGCCCAGCCACCGAATACATCATTAATGGTAAATAATTTAATTTTTGGGAATTGCGCTGCATATTTCGCAGCCACTTGAGCATTACGCGGTCGGAAATAATGTTTAGCAGCCAATTCTTGGCCTAAAGGTGAATATAAAAAGTTCAGATAACCTTTTGCCAAGGTCCGGTTTCCATTTTTATCTACTGTTTTATCTACAATTGCGACAGATGGTTCAGCTAAAATCGAAATTGATGGATAAACAATTTCATATTTATCTTTATCTAGTCCTTTAGTTGCCAATAATGCTTCATTTTCCCAAGACAATAAAACATCACCAATGCCACGTTCAGCAAATGTTGTAAGTGAACCACGTGCTCCTGAATCAAGCACTTTCACATTGTGATAAAGCTTTTTAACCAGCTCACGAGCTTTAGCATCATTTCCACCCGGCTGTTTTAAAGCATATCCCCACGCAGATAGATAAATCCAACGCGGTGCGCCACCTGTTTTAGGGTTAGGTGTAATAATTTCTATTCCCGGTTTTGTTAAATCATTCCAGTCGCGTATGTTTTTTGGATTACCCTTTCGCACTAAAAATACGACACTTGAAGTATAGGGCGCCGAGTTATTTGGAAATCCTTTTTGCCAATTTGGTTGAATAAAACCAGCTTTCACAATCTCGTCAATGTCATTCGCAAGTGCTAACGTTACTACATCAGCCTCAAGCCCTGTTGCTACTGCACGAGCCTGCTTACCAGATCCCCCATGTGATTGTTTAAATTCAACATCTTGCCCTGTCCGCTGTTTCCAAAACTTACCAAAAGCCTGATTATATTCTTGATAAAACTCCCGCGTCGGGTCATAAGAGACATTTAAAAAAGAAGTAGCTGCTTGAGCTGCTGTTACCGCCATTCCCATATACAAAGCGACAGCCATTATTGATATTTTTTTCATTTACAAAATCCATCATTCATTTTAGTTTTACTATATTTTTAATTTTATTTTTTACAATCAATTACTTATATTTATATCTTTATTACTAATCTTTTTTAAAGATATACTTTAGAAAGTCTGAGTTATTCATTTTTGAAAAATTTTGTAATTATTCTTACAACTTATTTAGGACCTTCACTTTATCTACACATTAATTTGATAAATAATGAAGTGCAAAGGATACATATGGTTTACATTTAAGTCGACCAGATTAAAATATAGGTAAATTTTGTAAAAATTGTGACACAGTTCAACTTTTTTATTAAGATTTATGTTTAAATCGTAGTATTACCGTAATTTTACATTTTGTTAAACTCAAAAAATAGATGAAATGTAATGAACAGAGGGGATGATTTACAATGAAAATTCATTATGGAAAAGCGTTAAGCTTAAGTTTGGTGCTGGGTTTGGCATCACAGTTCTCTGCAGCAGCAGTACTTAAAGATACTCCAAATAAAACTGGTTCAGATAAGCAAACTTCACTTATTGAAAAAGCTTTAGATCAACAAAAACGCAACCCTATTGTGTTACCGTCTACAAATGATGAACTTAAAGTTCTAAATACGATTCGCGTTACACCAACTCAAAATTTTCTAGCTGCACAACATGAGCGTTTTTCACGTTTTGTTCAGGCAATCTTTCAGCCGCATGCTTCTTAAAATCTGAAACACCCCCTCTTCGTTTCAGTTTTAGCCCAGACTGACGTTAAATAAAACGTCAGAATACTGGGCTTTTTCGTTATAATAGTTTCAATTTTTATTCTGACCCTTTATCTATGAAAGTTCGTACTCGTATTGCACCTTCCCCTACCGGTTTTCCTCATGTCGGCACAGCTTACATTGCTTTATTTAACATGTGTTTTGCAAAACAACATGGTGGAGAATTTATTTTAAGGATTGAAGATACAGACCAACTTCGTTCTACACCAGAATCTGAAAAAATGATTTTGGATTCATTACGTTGGTTAGGTTTGAATTGGTCTGAAGGTCCAGATGTAGGTGGTCCGCATGCACCATATCGTCAATCTGAACGTATGGGAATTTATAAGCAATACGCATTAGAACTTGTTGAAAAAGGTCATGCTTTTTACTGTTTTGCAACAGCAGAAGAACTTGACCAGATGCGTGCGGAACAACAAGCACGTGGCGAAACACCAAAATATGATGGCCGCGGCTTAAAGCTTTCCCAAGAAGAAGTGACTCGCCGTCTTGAAGCGGGTGAACCTCATGTCATTCGTATGAAAGTGCCTGAAGAAGGTGTTTGTAAATTTAATGACTTGCTCCGTGGAGAGGTTGAAATTCCTTGGGCACAAGTCGATATGCAAGTTCTTCTTAAAACAGATGGCTTACCAACTTACCATTTAGCTAACGTTGTTGATGACCATTTAATGGAAATCACTCATGTATTGCGTGGTGAAGAATGGCTTCCATCTGCACCAAAGCATCAATTGCTTTACCAATATTTTGGTTGGGAAATGCCAACACTTTGTCACATGCCATTGTTGCGAAACCCAGATAAATCAAAACTATCTAAACGTAAAAACCCAACATCAATTAACTACTACCGCGATATCGGTGTATTACCAGAAGCCTTGTTAAATTATTTAGGCCGTATGGGTTGGTCAATGCCAGATGAAAGAGAAGTTTTCACATTACAAGACATGATGGATAACTTTGACATTCAACGTGTATCACTAGGCGGACCAATTTTTGACGTTGAAAAATTGAACTGGCTTAACGGTCAATGGATCAAAGGGTTAACTCCAGGTCAATTATTAGACCGCTTATTAACATGGAAAAGTGACCGCAGCACTTTAGAAGACATTGCTGCCGCTATTCAACCACGTATTAATTTACTTTCAGAAGCTGTGAATTGGGCTGGTTTCTATTTCAACCATATGCCACAAATCACAGCAGAAATGTTTGAAAGTAAAAAATTGACTCAAGAGCAAGTTCGTCAAAGTTTGCAATTTGCAATTTGGCGTCTTGAAGGCCAATTTACTTGGAATAATGACACCGTTAGCCAAATCCTAATGGATCTTGCAAATCAGATGGGCATTAAATTACGTGATTTTATGCCAGCGTTCTTTATTGCAATTGCCGGTTCAACGAGCTCAACACCAGTTATGCAGTCAATGGTTACGCTTGGACCTGATTTAACTTTCGCTCGCTTACGTCATGCCCTAGAAATTGTGGGTGCACCAAGTAAGAAAGAAGTTAAAAATTGGGAAAAACTCAATGAGAGCTTAAAATTGCCGAAAAATGACGCAACTAGCGAAGTTTAATTCATTTTTTTGTTGACGTGTGAGCGCATTCACCCTAAGATTGCGCTCACACAAACTGGGGTCATAGCTCAGTTGGTAGAGCGCTACAATGGCATTGTAGAGGTCAGCGGTTCGATCCCGCTTGACTCCACCACGCTCCTTTGTGTTTGCCTCATCAAGTCCCTATCGTCTAGAGGCCTAGGACATCGCCCTTTCACGGCGGTAACCGGGGTTCGAATCCCCGTAGGGACGCCATATTCTGCTTTAATAATTATTAAAAGACTCTATCGTCACCTTACTGTTTATTCTTTATCTCTTTCTAGATTGCACATTTGTCTATTTTATCTAAAATAGCGTCTTTCTTAATTCTCTCAATGTGTAATATGCAGCCATCTGACAATCAACTAGATGCTCATCAGCATCAGAACAGTACTGCACCTTTAAAAAGAGCCATGAGTACTCGCCATCTTGTGATGTTATCACTGGGCGGAGCGATCGGAACTGGTCTATTTTTAGGTTCAGGGGAAGTCATTTCACAAACTGGAGCTATTGGCGCAATTATTGCCTATATTCTTGGTGGCGCGATCGCTTACATGGTTATGCTCTGCCTAGGAGAACTCGCTGTACACATGCCTGTTTCAGGTTCTTTCGGTGCATATGCCAAAAAATATATTAGTCCAAGTACGGGCTACATGATTTCTTGGATGTACTGGCTAACTTGGACGGCAACGCTTGGAACCGAATTCACAGCCGCTGCTCTACTCATGCAAGAATGGTTCCCGCATATTTCAATGTGGATTTGGACAATTATTTTTGCGGTTACTATTTTTGGCTTAAATATTAGTTCAACTCGTATTTTCGCTGAATCTGAATTCTGGCTGGCCCTTGTTAAAGTCGTTACCGTCATTGCCTTTATTGTGCTGGGCTTATTAGCAATTTTTGGTTTAATTCCATTCCATGGTTCCCAAACTGCTCCTCTATTTAGCAATCTGACAGCTCAAGGCTGGTTCCCTCATGGTTTAATTCCTATTTTTACAACCATGTTAATTGTTAATTTTGCTTTCTCAGGAACCGAATTAATTGGTGTAGCAGCAGGTGAAACAAAAGATCCGGCTCAAAATGTTCCAAAAGCAATTAATGCTGCAATCTGGCGTCTACTTATTTTCTTTGTAGGTACCATCATTGTTATTAGTGCCTTACTTCCTTTCCAACTTGCTGGCTTAGGCGGTGACGGCGTAAGTAGCAGCCCTTTCGTTACTGTATTTAATTATATTGGCATTCCATATGCGGATGATATTATTAGGTTTGTAATTATTACAGCTCTGCTTTCGGCAGCAAACTCTGGACTTTATGCTGCTTCACGTATGATGTGGTCACTGTCGGAACAAAAATTACTGCCTAGCGTATTTGCCACTCTATCAAAAAGTGGAACACCGATTGTAGCTCTAGTGGTAACGATGTTCGGTGCCATTCCGGGTTTGTTATCAGAGCAATTTGCACCAGAGACTATTTTTAAAAATCTGCTTGGTGTTGCGGCTTTTACTATGGTCATTGTATGGATGAGTATTTGTTTAAGTCAGTTCAATTTCCGTCGCCAATGGTATCGATCAGGCCATACGGTTAAAGACTTACAATATGCTGCCCCTCTATTCCCTATTGTGCCAATTTTAGGTTTCGTTTTCTGTTTTATTACTTGTTTAAGTATGGCAGCAGATCCTGAAATGCGTGCCGGTTTTGTAGGCTGTCTAATTTTCACAGCTTTATGCTATCTCAGTTATTTTATTTTTTACCGCAATAAGGCCTAAACTTATTGTTGTGAAAAAAGTGTAGCAAAAAGCTACACTTTTTTTTGCCTACATACTGGTTTTCGACAAGATACCGTTGTAGATTGAAATTTATATTAAAAACAAAATCTTGTATAGAATGAAAATTATATTTATCCACGGGATGAATCAACAAAACTACACAGCACATCGCTTGAAAGAGCATTGGTTAAAAGTATTTAAGCTCGGCCTAAAACAAATGCCTTGCAAAATTAATGTCCGCGATCTTCATATTCATATGCCGTTTTATGGCGACCTAATGACTAAATATCAATTAAGCAATCAATTAGACCTTAATACGTTATTACCTAAATCATTTTTAAATAATTATTTGCCCATTCACTTCCATCACAACAATCCCCCAGCTAAAGAACACACCCCATTTGTTCCCTTATTACCTCCAGCAACAGATCCAGCTGAAAAAAGCTTTTCGGAACGACTTTATCTCACTTCTCAGCTTGTAAAAGACCGCGTACTCAAAGAGCTAGTCGTACTTTTAAATAACTTCCCTAAATTGCATGAAAGTTTGATCCAGCAGTTTTTAATTGAAACATATATGTATTTGTCTAATCCTGAGTTTATGCAGGAAGTGAATGAGCGGATTTTAAAGAAAATGCGAGAAGACGAAGATTATATTATCGTTGCTCATTCTCTCGGCTCGGTTATTGCTTTTAACCTTCTTTCGGACCCTACTTATCAGTTTTCGATTAAACGATTTATAACGCTAGCTTCTCCTTTATCTTTTCGCGTGATTCAAAGCAAGCTTGCCAGTCCAATTTCTAGACCACCCTGTATCCATGGTGATTGGTTTAATTTTTACTCACAAGATGATTTTTTGACCGCATTTCCATTATGCGAGGCTCCATTTAATTTTGAGCCGCCTATTATTAATCAGAAAATTTATACTTTCGCTAACCAGCCGCATGAGATTTTAGGGTATCTACAACACCCCTCGGTTATAAAGGCAATTATTGAGCCTTTTCAGAAAAATGGAGGCTAAACGTATATATTTTCTACGATTTGAGTTATTTTTAATCGCTTGGCTGTTTTTTTTAATATTTCTTCAGAAAACTATTTGACACTTTTATTAAATCGACCTAATATACGCCCACCTCTGAAACGTCCCTATCGTCTAGAGGCCTAGGACATCGCCCTTTCACGGCGGTAACCGGGGTTCGAATCCCCGTAGGGACGC
>NZ_JAHPTU010000008.1:0-182119 GCF_025514355.1 Acinetobacter sp. WU_MDCI_Abxe161 | reverse complement strand
CGATCGTCATCGTCGTCATCACGGCTGCGACCACGACCTCGTCCGCCTGAACGGCCACCGCGATCGTCATCATCGTCATCATCACGGCTGCGACCTCGGCCTCGTCCGCCTGAACGGCTACCGCGATCGTCATCATCGTCATCACGGCTGCGGCCACGACCTCGTCCGCCTGAACGGCCACCGCGATCGTCATCATCGTCGTCATCACGGCTGCGGCCACGACCTCGTCCGCCTGAACGGCCACCGCGATCGTCATCATCATCGTCATCACGGCTGCGACCTCGGCCTCGACCACCTGAACGGCCACCGCGATCATCATCGTCATCATCACGGCTGCGGCCACGACCTCGTCCGCCTGAGCGGCCACCGCGATCATCATCGTCGTCATCACGGCTGCGGCCACGACCTCGTCCGCCTGAACGGCCACCGCGATCATCGTCGTCGTCATCATCACGACTGCGGCCACGACCTCGTCCGCCTGAGCGGCCACCGCGATCATCATCATCATCGTCATCACGGCTGCGGCCACGGCCTCGTCCGCCTGAACGGCCATCACGATCATCATCGTCGTCGTCATCACGGCTGCGGCCACGACCTCGTCCGCCTGAGCGGCCACCGCGATCGTCATCATCATCGTCGTCATCACGGCTGCGGCCACGACCTCGTCCGCCTGAACGGCCACCGCGATCGTCATCATCATCATCGTCATCACGGCTGCGGCCACGACCTCGACCACCTGATCGGCCACCACGATTATCATCATCGTCATCATCACGGCTACGGCCACGGCCTCGACCACCTGAACGGCCACCGCGATCGTCATCATCATCGTCGTCATCACGGCTACGGCCACGGCCTCGACCACCTGAACGGCCACCGCGATCGTCATCATCATCGTCATCACGGCTGCGACCACGACCTCGTCCGCCTGAGCGGCCACCGCGATCATCATCGTCATCGTCGTCATCACGGCCGCGACCTCGGCCTCGACCACCTGAACGGCCACCGCGATCGTCATCATCGTCATCATCATAACGGCTACGACCACGGCCGCTTGAGCGGCTACCGCGATCGTCATCGTCGTCATCATCGCGACTACGACCGCGACCACCATTTCTATGGCTTAAGGCACCCGCTTCACGAGCTTCCTCAGATGTAAATTCATGTGCATTACCGCTTGCATGCGCTGCTCGACCAGCTTCACGAGCTTCTTCAGAGGTAAATTCATGCGCATTACCACTGGCATGGGCTGCTCGCCCACCTTTGCTGGCTATTTCTCTAACTCTTTCAGGATCCATACTTGCAAATCCACGATTTGAAGTACCTGTACTATTGTTATCATCATCTTCATATCTAGTATTAGCCATAGTTATATCTTCCTATATTTAATTATAGTCACTACCGCTTTTGATTAACGGATTTAATAAAGATAGAAGATCTATAATATTTTCCTACCGATGCACTGTATCAATCAATTTAAATGTATATAAAATGAAAGATTAAAAATTCTATAACTTCATTATTTAAATAAAGATTTATACATTCTAATTTTTCTCACATTTTACTTTTTAAATAATTAGCTCACTTATTATTACTTAACTGCACATTACAATATATTTTTACAAACAGATTTAAAATATCTATACAAAAAACAAAACAGCTTAACTATAAACAAAAAGTAAAATAATGAAACATACTTACTTAAACAAACACAAAGTAAAACACTTATTTTCAATATAAAACAATAATATATATCATTACATTTTCAAAGTGAATTTACTTGAGAGATTAATATGAATATTTAAAACTATTTTTATTAAGGCAATTTGAGTAGTTTAGCCATGCAATTAAAAGATCAAGAGTCAACACTACAATACATCCATATTTCTATTCCAGAAATTTTACTCGGCCATATTAAGTCTAAGAATTCATGGCAAAATTATGACCAAGAATGGAGCTATAGATTAGATCCTCCGCATGCGAGCCATCCCTTTCAAAGAGATTTATATATTATTAAGTCAAAGAATATAGAGCAAGAAGATATAAAGTTATTGCTTGATAATATCATTATTAAAAATAATAAAGAGACACAAAATATTGAAGGCGCTAAAAAAATTATTAAAGAAATTTTAGACTTATCTAATAATATACCTATTGAAAATTGGCTAGAAGACACAGGCAATAGATCTATTATTGAAAGTATGCTTGATAAGAACAAAATCAAATTAATGGATATTATTTAACTTTTAAATATAAAATATTTTTTTACATCCTTACAAATAAAATAACAAAGGCAACTTATTAAAAAATTCATTTTACTCATATTTACGTAGTAACAGCGCACTATTTATAAATTAGATATTTAACTGAGGTATTTGACGTATGGAAAACTCAACAAATCAGTATCCAACATCCGCACCTGCACAAGTTCAATCTCATCAACCAGGTGATCAGGAAAAAATGCATCCTGAACCTGAAATTATAAAAAGTTCTCATAAAGGTAGCGATAAGTTAAAAGATAAAGTTGCCGTTATTAGTGGTGGTGATAGCGGTATAGGTCGTTCTGTCGCAGTATTGTTTGCCCGTGAAGGTGCCAATATTGCAATCCTTTATCTTGAAGAAGACGAGGATGCCGAAATCACTAAACAACTCGTTGAAAGAGAAGGACAACATTGCCTTTTATTAAAAGGTGATATTTCTGACCCAGATGTTGCCAAACTAGATATTGATAAAGTTCTACAACATTATGGAAAAATTAATATTTTAGTGAATAATGCTGGCGTGCAATATCAACAAAAGGAAATTGAAAGTATTAGTAATGAGCAATTAGAAAAAACATTTAAAACTAATATTTTTCCAATGTTTTATCTTACTAAAGAAGCTCTTCCTTATATGGAAGAAGGCGACAGTATTATTAATACGACTAGTATTACCAGCTATCAAGGCCATGATGAGCTTATTGATTATGCAAGTACCAAAGGTGCGATTACGACTTTTACACGTAGCTTATCAAACAATTTAATGAAGCAGAAAAAAGGAATTCGGGTAAATGGTGTTGCACCAGGTCCAATCTGGACCCCATTAATCCCAAGCAGTTTCGATGCAGAAACCGTTAAGGAATTTGGTAAAGACACACCAATGGGAAGAATGGGACAACCAAGTGAAGTTGCACCTGCTTACCTATTCCTTGCCTCAGATGATGCAAGTTATATTACAGGTCAGGTGATTCATGTAAACGGTGGACAAATCGTAAATGGTTAATCCCTAAGATATAAAAAAGCCCTGAAAGATAAATCTTTCAGGGCTTTTTTTGTTTATTAAGCTGGTACCTGAGCGGCTATTTGTTCTCGTGACCAAACACGATGAGCCATAATCAGTTTTTTGAATTTTTCAGCAATAGGCTGGAATTCATCTTCAACTAAAGTGCCCTCATCGGCAACTAAACCTAGCGGTTCAAGCAAATCAGATTTATTACCTAAAAACGCAATTGGTTTTAAATGCTTGTAAGCTTCGAGTACATAATGGCGCGCTACGCCATCTTGCAGTACGGCATTTAAGTTATCGCCATCAGGAATAATCACCGCATCATAAGCGATTGAAGGTTCAGCCATTTGCATACCATCAGCCACAATAATATTGTCTTTATGGTCTTTTACTGGAGCCAAGCTCGGCGCTAGTAAATGAACAACCGCACCTTCTTTAATCGCCCAATTTTTAATAGCTTCAAGTGTATCTGACTTCACAAGGTTATGAATAAGCACAGCAACTTTTCGGCCTTGAATATCTTCTGGTGGGAAAGCCAAGAAAGATAATTTAGCCGATTTTTCAACTGCGGTTTTCTTATAATCTAGAGTCAAATCAGGAACTTCAATTCCTAAATTAGCGCCTACTTGTCGAGCTAAGTCGAGATCAATATTTGCCAAAATTTGTTGAACTTGGCGCTCACGGATGTGTTTTCTTTGCACTTTACTTAATTCAAAAGTATAGGCATCGACCACATGCTTTTGCTCATGAGGCGCAAGACTCTTGTAGTAAAGGCGCGGTTGTGAAAAATGATCGGAAAAGGTTTCACTTCTTTGACGAAGTTTGTGACCACTAATTTGTTCAGGATAGCTTTCAAAACCACCATTTGAAGCATCAGGTGGTGTTTCTGCTGGCCAATCATTATCAATTGAGTTTGGTTGATATGAAGCCTGTCCTTTGTGAATCGTATGTTGGTGAAGACCATCACGTTGATTATTATGGAATGGACATACAGGTTTATTGATCGGAATTTGATGGAAGTTTGGTCCGCCTAAACGGCTTAACTGCGTATCGGTGTAAGAGAATAGACGTGCTTGTAAAAGTGGGTCATTTGTAAAATCAATTCCTGGCACGATATGGCCTGGACAGAAAGCCACCTGCTCTGTTTCTGCAAAGAAATTATCTACATTGCGGTTCAAAACAAATCGGCCAATTGGTGTTACTGGAACCAACTCTTCAGGAATAATTTTTGTTGGATCTAACAAATCGAAGTCAAAGTTCATTTCATCATCTTCTTCGACAATTTGTACACCCAATTCCCATTCTGGATAAACACCATTCTCAATCGCTTCATAGAGATCTCGACGGTGGAAATCCGGATCTTTACCTGCAAGTTTTTGAGCTTCATCCCATACTAAAGCACTTAAACCTTGTTTAGGCGTCCAGTGGAATTTCACGAAATGAGATTTGCCTTGAGCATTAATAAGACGGAATGTATGTACCCCAAAGCCCTGTATTGAGCGTAGGTTACGTGGAATAGCACGGTCCGACATCGCCCAAATGACTGCATGTGCTGACTCAGGCACTAAAGATACAAAATCCCAGAAAGTATCGTGAGCAGTTGCGCCTGTTGGCATTTCTGTATCTGGTTCAGGTTTTACGGCATGTACGAAGTCTGGAAATTTAATACCATCTTGTACAAAAAATACGGGTGCATTGTTACCCACTAAATCGAAATTGCCTTCTTGGGTATAAAACTTAATTGCGAAGCCGCGAATATCACGCACAGTATCGGCAGAACCACGTGGTCCTTGCACAGTTGAGAAGCGTACAAAAATTGGCGTTTGAATACTTGGATCGGTTAAAAATCCCGCCTTTGTAAAACGTTCATTTCCTTCATAGGCCTGAAAGTAACCATGTGCACCTACGCCACGTGCATGCACAATACGTTCAGGAATACGTTCATGGTCAAAATGAGTGATCTTCTCTCTTAAAATAAAATCTTCTAGTAGTGTCGAACCACGGATGCCCGCTCTTAAACTATTTTGGTTATCCGCTATTTTAACCCCTTGGTTTGTGGTTAATGCCTCATTGGTTGCATCATCTCTGACTGAGTCTAATTGTTCAGTTTTTTGGGTAGTATTGGCTTTATTTGCAGCGTCCGCACCAGCCATTTCACTTGTTTTATTTGTTGATTTAACATTATCAGTCATGTTCATTACCTATGTTTTAAAGTTAAACGTGGGGTGAATTAAAAAACTCCAAGAGTTAGTTTTTGTTAAAGGAACTTAAATATGGAAAAAGGAGCTCAACATATTTACGTGTGCTCCATAGACCAATGCTTTTATGATGTGAATCTGGGGCCAAAAACGGGATCAGCTTACATATCTTTATGGCAAGATCAGGTGTTTGACGTATACGTTCCTGAAGTGCATCGAGTTCGCCATCAGAAATATAGCTAAAGAGATAATCTTGAATACGTTGACTATTTTTTAGTTCTCTGCTGTAAGCCAAAAAGTTAGAAGAATGGTCATTACCAGCAATCCAGTCATGAATAATTTGTCGTTCTACAGGGTTAAATACCCCAAACATTTTTCCATTTTCTTCATTAATCATTCGCCAGAACACGCTCTGTTCGGGGTCAGTATTAAATTTAATCCATTTATGATCAATAAGATGTGTAACCAGGCCTTTAACGTCTTCTGGTTTTGATAACCATTGGTTAATGGTTTTACATCCAAACTGTCTTTTTTCGTTATGAATGAGCTGACCCACAAGCGCTTTTCTTTTTAAAATTTTAAGAACTAAATCTTCAAGATTTAAATTTTTAATAATTTTAG
This sequence comes from Acinetobacter sp. WU_MDCI_Abxe161, assembly GCF_025514355.1. NCBI lineage: Bacteria > Pseudomonadati > Pseudomonadota > Gammaproteobacteria > Moraxellales > Moraxellaceae > Acinetobacter > Acinetobacter sp. WU_MDCI_Abxe161. Next base: position 176,036 of record NZ_JAHPTU010000008.1, on the reverse strand, counting down.
AAGATGATACGCCATGGCTATTAAGAGCAAAACCGCGCTTCAATTTATTAAAGAAGTGTTCTTTGTCTCTATATTTATCGTAAATATTTTCTATAACTTTAATTGCTTTATCTGCATGGCCGTTATCAATGTTATCGATAGTGATATGCAAATTAAAATATTTAGAATCAATACCAAGTTCCGCAAGCTCATAATTACTGATGAGCAGATGAAGTGGCAGTTGCTCATAGCCTAAATTAAAGCCAACAATTTCAGGAATAAACTCAGATGGAGCATAACCAAGCGCCAGCTGAATCACAGCATTATGATAATATTCATCTTCTAAGAGTAGATCAAAACTATCGAGCCCAAGACTACGTAACAAGTCATCATATATACACACATGATTTGCTTTCGGCTCACCTAGCCCCAGCTCTTCCAAATAGGTAATAATAAGGTCATGAAAAACCGGATCATTCCAGTAATTAACTGAACTATATAGCCATGCACCGTCTACTTTTTTAGTGGGTGAAACTTTAATTAAAAACTCAAATGCCTGACCGACATTTTTAAAGTACTCTCTCTCACCTCCACTTTGTCTACGATTCAAATAGGTCTGAAATAGCTCACAATTTTCTTTATTGTCTTTTTCACACCATTCTTTAACCATATTTATAGAGGAAGGAAAATCAATTTCATTTTGATCTATTTTATCTATTTCCTTAATAAGAAATTCTCTTGCTGTCTTTTCTTTTTCAAAACTAGAAATATCAGGATCAAGGAAAAAAACAAATAATTCGTAATAGTTCTGTTGATTATCTTGTAATAAGTCTAATAATCTTTTTTTCACTACAACAGGCATTTCTATTCTCCTTTAGTGAGATATAAATTACCATACTTCAGCTAAACCATAATCCCAGCGTAACTTTGTTAGGTTACGTTATCAAGAAACAACTTATAAATTTAAAAATATTAAAATTCAATAAGATAAAAAATAACACAAACTTACATTCTCACTTTTAGAATAATTTAACTGTCTGCTTTTATAAAAAATAAATAAATTATAAATTTTATTTACATTTAACCTACCTTTAAAATTATAAAGACCTAAAAATTAACAAAAAGAAATTAAAAATAATCTTATAACTAAATTAAAAACAGTTGTAAGGAGAAAATAAATGTTTAACTCATGTTGCAAATTACTCGCACAAGAAAAAATTAAAATCGCATTTTTTGAAAGTGCTTCGGCTGGTTATTTGGCTTACCGCTTCTCTTTAAGCCCTTATTCAGGTGACATTCTTATTGGGAGTTTAGTCAGCTATGACTTACGTGTTAAAGAAAATACTCTTCATATTTCACCTGAACTTATTGAAAAATATACGCCTGAGTCTATGCAAGTCACTGTAGAGATGATCAAAAAAGGCAAAGAACTCTTGCATGCCGACCTCTATGTTGCCTGTACCGGATTGCTAAAAAAGGGGGGATCAGAAACTGCTGAAAAACCTGTAGGCACTTTCTTTTATTCTATTTATTATCAGAATAATTTTTATAACTTTAGAAGAGTATTTAAAGGTTTACCCTGCCTTAAACTTAGACAACTTCTTTATTACATTACCCAAGATATTGAATATATAATATTAGATAATAAAAAATAGCTTTTCTTTATAAAAGATAACAAATACATATTTGGAAATGATCATAGTGTTTGCTTAATTCCAATGTACCTAAATGTAATTTTATCCATCTTCATATTAATTATGTTTAATGATTAAAATTACATTTTATAGAAATCAAGGTTTTATTAAATAATCATAGTTACAGTTAAATATAGGGTAACACCCCAAGGCTACACAATAAAAATTTTCATGTTTTAATGAACCTATCTGAAGCTCTCAGATAAAACACACATCATAAATGATATGAGGTAATTAAAGATGAGCACTACTAATAATCAAAGCAATCAACGCGATAATCAACAGCAACAACAACAGCAAAATGACAACCGTAACAACCAGCAGCAACAAGGCAACCAACAGCAAAACGATCAACAGCAACAAAACAATCAGCAACAACAGCAAAATGACAACCGCCGCCAACAACAAGGCTCTAATCAAAAAGATTCAGGCCAACAAAACTCAAATAACAATAATCAGCAACGTTAATTCGTTACTGACTTAAATGTCATTTGATGCGGTCATTCATTTTATTTAGGAAGGTGCCCTCACCTTCCTAAATTTACCATAAGCATAAAATTAAATAATAGATGAGGAAAAAACTGATGACAGATCAAAATAGCGATCACGCACGACTGCCAGCTGGCGACCATAATTATTGGCGCGAAAGTTACGTTACTCGTCCTTATTATCAAGAAGCTCAGCTCACTACCCCAGACCTCGATTATGACCGAGACTTTTCGACAGCCTATGAATTAGGTCATCGTGCACGTGCTGAATCGGAACAAGGCACTCAGTTTGAAGATGTCGAAGGCGGTTTAGAACAAAAATGGGAAGAATTAAAAGCTGAATCTCGTTTAAAATGGGAACATGCTAAACAAGCCATTAAAGATGCATGGAATGGAAGATAACTTCTTCTAATCACATTCTCTATTGGTCCAAAGCCATGAGCTTATTTCCTATTGGCCCTCGGAAATAAGCTCTTTTTATTGCTAAAATTTCTTAAAACTTCAGTTTAGAACCACTCTTTAGAAGAAAGGTGGCATATTAAAATTATTATTTAAATATTGATTGGCTAATTGAGCATTATCAAAAACTTCTTTCTTAAACTGTACACTCGATGCCGATAATGTATGAGTCGGTTTAATGGTTACTTCAACTACAAACTTATTTTGCTCATATTTGGCTTTTACCCCATAGATTTCAGACTCATTAATACACGTCCCATCCGTAAAGTATACAAACATGCTTAACCACCTTAAGTATTCATTTGAGCATCATCGTAATAAAGTTCTAATATTATTTAAGCCTGATCTAGTGTTCACATCAGGCTTGTCTGAAAATTGATTTAATTTTCTTTTTTCTTAAAATATTCAATAATTTCTTCCCCGTTATTTACGGGGCTTCCCGTAGAGGGATATGTTTCTTCATATGCATAGGCAGGCAAAGCAACTTTTGCGCGGATGGGAGGTAATTTTTCTTGACCGCCCGTCGTAATTCGTTCGATAAAACCTGCAAGCCACAGCACAAATTCCTGTGTATTCTTACTTTTAGGAATAATACTTAAATCTAATTTAATTTTAGATTCCTGAAGAGGTTTAATCAGTAATTCAGCGAAATCAATATAATTGTATAAAAGTTTAAGCTTTGTCCCCTTAATCTCGTGTCTGAGCTCAATCATCAAATTGTTAAGATCTTCCATAGGATCATCTGTAAATCCTTTTTTTTCTTTAACATTTTGATAGATTTTCTCAGCTATCCTTAAGTACTGGGGCATATCCTTACCTTTAAAAAATTGTTTTCACTAAAATGAATTTTGGATGAATATAAGTAATTTATTGTGTTTATTTTATTAATTTTTTGAAACTATAATTTATGTTAGACACAATTCAATAACAACAAATTTATATAAACATAATAACCCACTAATTTATTGATTAATTTTATATTTTCATATAATTGCTTTTTTTATTATGTTACATATTTTATAGAAATAAACGATAAGAAAACCCACATAACAGTGAGTTTTCTTAAGCACAATCATTATGAGTTTTTATCCATTTGCTGAGGAGTAGTTGGGTCATTAGCGCCATGGGTCCCATTATCTCGCGGATCCCGATCTTGACACGCACTCATACCAACTGCAATTGTCACTACCATACTCACTGCACAAAATATTCTTAACATTGAGGTCACCCATTTAAATCTTAAGATGTAGGTTTATGAATAACATTTTCTTATGTTTACCTACCGCTATCGTTCTCTTAAGTTTTGTAGGTTATGCAAGCTTTTGTAAAAAGCTAAATAAAATAAATCTAAAAAAATTTACTATTCTTGCAATTGATATTTTGATTATTTTTTGGCAACAGCTAATTATTTAATTACATCATATTTATAAAATTAAAAATTCTTACCCTTTTTAAACTTATGCCTTATTAAGTTAATAGCCCTCTACACTATACAAATACACAATTAATAAATATTTGATATATAAACATTAAAACTCATTTCTTAAATTTTATTGAATGTTTATTCAATACTTCAAATTCTAAATAACTCCTTATTTTATTAATAAAAATTTAAAAATATTAATATTTGTTTATATAAACCAATCTTTTATTTTTGCAATTGACCCGCTTTAAGGCTCAGCTTATGATGCTCCCGCTGACCTATTTTGTCAGTCGGTTTTAGCAGATCGTCTACCTAAGTGCACTAAAAACAAGTTTTTTGGTGTGGAGCCCCTCGTGCCTTTGACGGAGGAACGGGAGTGGGACACCTTCGGGTGTGCTGGTTTCTTAGGTATCAGTCTGCTAACCCTCTTTCGTTTCACCACCATAATTAATAGCAGTGATTGGGCGCAACTTCTTTTATCAAGGAGTCTCTAATGACTATTATTTTATATTATTTTATTTTTCTTACTCTTCACTACCCTTTTATTTGGCTTAAAACAGTTTTAAAAAACTTTTTGTATTTCTTCGCCCATACACACACTCTTCTCTCTCGACAAAAGATCTCAATATTTAACGCATGTTAAAGATTAAGACATCTTCAAACCCAACTGAACGATAACAACAACCAACAAAGAGCAATAATGATGTTTTTTTTATATCGTATTGTTTTAACGTGCATCCTATTAATAAGTTCTATAAGTTTAATAGGTTGCAGATCTATTAGTAAAAATGAATTTAATACACATTGTGTTTGGGCAGGTCGTGCACTTTCACAATGCAACTGTATTTATAACTCTTTAGAAAAACATTATTCGCCACAGTTTGTAGAAAACTTACCAAAAGTAAGCTTACAAAATATTAATGCGGATATGCACTTTGTGGAAACAATGAATGAAACCATGGATCAATGTCGGTTAAGTGCCAGAAAAAAACCAATTAACTAATGTTTGCATGCTCGACCAAGAAATCTAAAAAAGCCCTGACACGTTTAGGAACATATTTGTCATGTCCGATCCAGACGGCATGAAATTCTTCAGAAGCATTGGTATTCCAGTCTTCAAGAATTTTGACCAATAGTTTTTGCTCTACAGCTTTTTGGATTTGGAATTCATTAAGCTGTGCAACGCCCACACCTTTAAGTGCTAACTGTAAGATCGCTTCTCCATGATTTACTCTTAACACTTTAGTCGGGGCAAGCGTGATTTCTTGATCGTCTTTTTTAAAGAACCATGTTTTATTCTGGCGTTGATAACTTACATCTAAAAGCTGATGTTCATATAAGTCTTCTGGATGCTGCGGACAGCCATACTTTTCAATATAGGCTGGTGAACATATATAATGTTTCTGTGTGCTCCCGAGTGTACGAGCAATCAAGTTTGAGCTTTTTAAAGGCCCTGTACGAATTGCAACATCTATTCTTTGCTCAACCAAATTAATCACTTCATCGCTTAAATGAGCTTCTAATTCTATTTGTGGATAGCGTTGATTAAATAGAGAAATACAAGGCAATAAAAAATGCGTCCAATATGAAAGACTAGTATGAACTCTAATTCGCCCTTGCGGCATGTGGTTTGCAGTAACAGATTGTTCAAGTTCGTCTAGATCGTTCAGGATTTGAATACCTTGCTCATAAAACTGGCATCCTTCACTGGTGAGTTGGAACTGACGTGTTGAACGGTTCAGTAGCCTGACGCCAAGTCTTTTTTCCAACCGAGAAATTAACTTACTGACCGCAGATGGCGTCATGTCGCAAGCTCTTGCGGCTGCCGAAAAGCTTCCTAATTCAACTACACGAATAAAAATTGCCAACTCACCAGACCGATTAATATCAAAATAGGACATAACAAAAGCTATTTATGAATTTCATTCACAAATCTTATTCCGCTTATGTCGCTATAACAAGCCAGCAATTTGTTTCAAGATAACTTTAATTTATTTTAAAGAGTTCACGAGATGAAACTTTATCAATCTGCCCTATTCTCTCTTGTCTTATTTTCTACTGTAGCGCAAGCAGAAGTACAAAATAGCCAATGGATTACCACTTGGGCAGCGAGTCCACAAAAAGTTTGGAATAAAGATTTCGTTTTTCCGACCCTAATTCCAGATCAAATATCTAATCAGACCATCAAACAAATTAGTCAAATTAGTTTAGGTGGTGAAGCTGTTAGGCTTGTCTTTACCAATCAATATGGGGATCGACCGATCTATATTGATAAAACTACCGTGGGACTAATCAAAGGACAAAGTCTTAAATCAAAGAATGCTTATCCAGTTTATTTTTCTGGAAAGCTTAAAGCACAAATTTTACCTGGCAAACAGCTGATAAGTGATCCAATCCAGCTCCCTGTTCCCGATCATGGGCAGTTAATGGTCAATACCTTTATTCAAAAACCAACTACATTTAAAACTTTTCATTGGGATGCCAAACAAACCAGTTGGCTAATTACTGGGAACCAGACCGCGGACTTAAAAGCACCTAGCAGTGCCAAAACCACCACTGCGCGATTATTATTGTCGGCTGTGGAAGTAAAACCAAAGCGTAAAGCACATGTTGTTGCAGTCATTGGAGATTCAATTACCGATGGTGCAACTGCAACTTTAGATGCAAATACCAGATGGACCGACTTTTTAGCTAAGCGCTTATCACCACATCAAGTAGCGGTCATTAATAGTGGAATTTCAGGAAATCGGTTACTTAACGACGGTATGGGCGACAGTGCTTTAGAACGCTTAAAAAAAGAAGTATTTCAATATTCTGGAGTGAAAACATTAATTGTTCTGGTGGGTATTAATGATATTTCATGGCCGGGTACCGCATTTGCACCTAAACAACCAATACCGACTTTTGAAGCATTAACCCAAGGCTATAAACGTGTGGTAGATGAAGCACATCGCCAAGGTATTCAAGTGATTGGGGCAACGTTACTTCCATTTTCAGGTGCCTTACCCAACACTCCTTTAGATAATTACTATCAACCGAATAAAGATGAATTACGTCAGCGCATTAATCACTGGATGAGAACCAGCCATACATTTGACGGCGTACTTGATCTTGATCAAGGCTTAAAAGATCCTAAACATCCTGATCGATTAAATCCAATTTATGATTCGGGAGATCATTTACATCCTAATGACCGTGGTAATCAACAAATGGCAAATCTGGTCGATGTAAACCAGTTACTTCATAAATAAAACGTCCAGATACAGGTAGGAATTTGCTCCCTACCTGTATCAATATTGATTAATTACCCCCTAACTCAACGTTAAGTTTTGGGGTAATGGACTGTTTTTCAGCTACATGTCGTCGAAGTACCATGACAGCAAAAAGTCCTAAAATTGCAGGGATTGCGATCATCACAAAATTCATCTTATGTGGCAGTTCAAAACCTAATAACAGACCCGTTAAGATTGGACCAACAATTGCCCCAATACGACCAACACCAGAAGCACAGCCAATTCCAGTAGAACGCACACTTAATGGATAATATTGTGCAACGTAACTATAAAGAAGAATTGAAGTACCAATCGTTGCTGCTCCTGCAACAGTCACCAAACCATATAAAACATAGGCTGGAGACTTAAAACCTAAACCGATTAGTGCTAAAACTCCCGCCAGTAGCATTCCCATAATTACCGGTTTTAAATGGAATTTATCAGACAAAATACCGCCGCCGATTGAACCGATCATTGCGCCAACATTTAGAGCAAGCAAGAATAAAATACTCTTTCCGAGTGAATACCCTGCTGCCAGCATGAGTTTTGGTAACCAGCTACTTAAGGCATACACCATGAGTAAGCACATAAAGAATACGAGCCAGAACATGAGTGTATTAAATGCGCGGCCTTGCTGAAATAATCCCTTTACAGAACTACCTGTTGGAACATTATCTTCATTAAGCACTAATTGCGTATGGGTTGTTAGTGTTTGTTCAGGAGAAATTTTTTGAATAATGTGCTGTGCCTTTTCAGTTTTACCCGTTTTAACTAAAAAAGTTAATGACTCAGGTAAAAACTTCCAGATTACAGGTAATAAAAATAGTGGAATACCGGCAATTAAAAACATAATTTGCCACCCCTGACTTTCAACCAAATAACTACCAATTAAGGCCGAAAGAATTCCCCCAATCGCATAACCACTAAACATAGTTCCCACCAGAGTACTACGTATACGTTTAGGTGCGTATTCCGAGGTTAAAGCAACTAGATTTGGCATAACCCCACCAATGCCTAGTCCCGCCAAGAACCGAAGCACCCCAAACTCAAGTGGGCTTGATGCAAAAGCACCTAAAAAGGTAAAACCACTAAAAAGAGTGACACAAATTAAAATCACATTCTTACGGCCTATTTTGTCTGCCAAAGTTCCAAAGAACATTGCCCCAAACATCATTCCGCATAGTGCTGTACTTGCTAACATCCCCGCCTGTACAGCTGTTAATGACCACTCTTGCATTAGCAAAGGCAGTACAACGCCATAAATCACCAGATCATAACCATCAAAAACAATAATTAATAAACACCAAAGCAAAATGCTCCAGTGAAAAGGGGTAAATCGGGCCTGATCAATAACTTCATTTACATTTAATTTAGATGTTGTCATTTACTCACCTCCTCTGTGAGATAAATTCATATTTAATTTTTTAAAACGACATATTGCACCCTAAAGAAAAAACAGATTATTCAAGGTCTTATTGAATAAATTAAAAGTCATAACTCGCCATCATATTGAAGCGGCTATCAATCCCGTTACGGCCATCAAAAGTTTCTCGTTCGCCATACACATATTCGACACCCAAGGTAATTGGCTTGTAAGGGTTATACAGTGCATTTACCCAACCCTGCCAAAGCTCTTTGTTTTGAGTGGTGCTATTACGTTGTAATTCGGCAAAACGGTTGTCATCTTTGGCTTTCATATAGCCATAAGCTAAGGTTGAACGAATTTGTGGTGTAAATTGATGAGTGATACCCAAAGAAACGGTGTCAAACTCATTGCTATGCATATTATTTTGATCATCTATTGCATAGCCGCTGTTACTCCATAGCAAGAAACGCCCATCTCCTTTGACATGGTAATAATCGGCTTTGAGTAATGTATCGGGCGTAATTTGATATTTACCGCCAAAGCCCACGCCCCAAGCGATTTGCTCATCATTATTAGTTCTTTTTTCAGCAACTAAACTACGGGCAGATAGCATCGAACCATTGGCAAATTTATGATTTAAGCGTCCTACCAAAGCTGGTAAGCGCATTTTATTGTCAGGATCAGTTGTCGCAGTATATTTCGGATCTTCCACACTGACTGCAAAACTGGTATTTGCCGTAATGTTATCGCTATAACGGATGAGCGGTGATCTTAATAATGCACTGCCTACAAATGTGCCCGCATCAATCGTTTCCGGATAATATTCAGGTGCAATAAATGTTGACCACGTTTGACCAATGAGCCATTTATCAAACGTTAAATAAGCATGGCGTATCCGAAACTGATCACGAGTAGCTGCCCCAAAGAAGTCCATTTCCAGTTTTCCGCCCACATCTCCCGCAGCCGTTGGGGTTTTAAAATTCAACCCGAAACGTGTCACATTAACAGTACTATGTAATTGGTCTTTTTGAGCAGATTCTTCTGGCGTATTTTCGAGTGGAACACCGCTAATATTGTTATACATGGTAGATGCGCCCTTCATTTGATAAGAAGCATCTGCCCGTATATATCCATATAAGTTAAATTCTGCGCCAGACTTAGTTAACACTTGTTTTGTAGGCTGAGTAGCTTGGGGTGTTGCCGAAGTTGCTAGCTCTACTCTTTGTTGCGATAAAGATTTTTGAGCTTGCATGTTGGCTTGTAGCATAGCCCGTAGTTCTTTTACTTCTTGGCGAAGTTGTGCTATTTCAGGATCTGTTTGACCTGCAAAAGCAGAAGACACAAACAGAGTCACAGAAATAGCTAATAGGTTTTTTTGAACCGTTGTATTTAAAGCATTTATCATAAAACTTTCCTTTTTTGATCTTTAATTAGACTTAAAGATCCCGACATCCTTTTTGTTATGTACCTGTCTAAAACAGGCCCTTAAACATCAGACTTTCTTCCTTTAGAAAGTCTTGCATCATATTTTTTAGACAAAACCTCCCTTAAGCAGCATTGAGGCCACTTTTTAATGTGTTATAGGTAAAGCTAGTTCTTCTAATTTTTTTCGTTTTTTATATTCTCATCCTCATTGAGAATATTTAGGTATCAAGACAACATTCCTTTGTCTCTACTGACATTATTTTTTTGCAATAAAACCCTGATACGTCAAAATTTGCGTATATGGCTGTACGCTATCGAAACCAGTCTTTTGCAAAAGTTTTATATATCCTTCTGTGGTTAAGCTAAAAAAGTCTTGTGCCATACGCTCTAACATTTTCTGACATTGCTCTTCAGTTAAACCTTGATCCAAGCATAAATAAGGTAAAGCTTGAAGCTGCTGTGGGTTTACACATGTCATTAAATCGTAAGTAAGTAAAGCTGCTTTTTCCTTTAAGCGATCATAAATATCTTTAAAAAAAACAGGTTTTATCTCATCTGCAATAAAATGCGCCACGAGAATAGAAAGTGCAGCATCAAAGCAATTTTCCAGAGGCAAAGCCGAAGTTTCACCATGTACAAAGGTCACTTGTGAAGATTTATCTAAAAGTTCAACCTGTTCCTGAGCTTTTTGCAGCATGGTCAAAGATGGATCAACTGCTGTAAATTTCCAGTTCGGATGTCGTTTAAGTAAATATTCAAGTTCATACCCAGTACCACAGCCCACAATTAAGATATGAGCATGAGGTTTCAACACCGATTGCAAAATGGCATCCACTTGTTGATGGATGACTTCATAACCTGGAATTAATTTACGAATATGTTCGTCATATCCTTCGACTACTTTTGGGCTATTAAAGTCTTTTGCCATTTTGCTTATCCTCTATTTAAACTGCCTTTAAATTTATAGTTTGCTGCACTTTGAGCGGGCTTTCGACTTCTTTAGTCAAAGACATTTCCAGTTAAATTAAGTTCAGCTCGCATAATTTCCTGCAATTTAAACTTTTGTGCTTTGCCTGAAGCAGTCATTGGAAACTCATTAAAGAATCGAACATAGCGCGGCACTTTATTATGAGAAATATGCTCTTTACAGAATTGGCGAATACTGTCTTCATCAATTTGATGATGTTCATGCAAAATAATACAAGCACAGAGTTCTTCACCATATTTCGCATCTGGCAGCCCAATGACCTGTACATCACTCACATCGGGATGGGTATATAAAAAGTCTTCAATTTCTTTCGGAAAGAGATTTTCCCCACCACGAATCACAACATCTTTAATACGGCCTTTGATTTTAATAAAACCGTCTTGATCCATTTCGGCAATATCACCCGTGTGCATCCAACCAGCAGCATCAATCACTTCTCGAGTCTTTTCTTCTTCGCCCCAATAACCCGCCATTACTGAATAACCACGAACACATAACTCACCCAAAGTGCCTTGCGAAACAATTTGCCCTTCTAAATCGACAATTTTAATTTCGACATGCGGATGAACATGTCCAACTGTGCTTACTCGTTTATCAATCGAGTCATTTACCGAACTTTGTACACTTACTGGCGAGGTTTCAGTCATACCGTAACAAATCGTGATTTCAGACATATGCATACGGTCTATAACTCGCTGCATAATTTCACGTGGGCAAGGACTACCTGCCATAATACCTGTTCTTAAGCTCGATAGATCAAACTCATTAAACTGTTCATGTTCCAAGGTGGCAATAAACATGGTTGGCACACCATAAGCTGCCGTACAACGTTCTTGATGAATCGCTTTTAAAGTTTCTAAAGGATTAAACACTGCCGATGGATAGACCATGGTTGAACCATGTGTAACGCAGGCTAAATTCCCCATCACCATGCCAAAACAATGAAACAACGGCACAGATATACACACTTTATCTTGAGGAGTTAAGCGGATGCCTTCACCGACAAAATAACCATTATTTAAAATATTATGATGGGTCAACATGGTTCCTTTTGGATTACCTGTTGTACCTGAAGTAAATTGGATATTAATGGTTTCATCAAACTGGAGCTGTTTGGTTAACTGCTTTAACTCTTCTAGCTGTTTTGATGTTGGTGTAGTAACTAAATCACTAAAGCGATGGATACCCGTATGTTGCTGATCATCAATTTTAATGACAAATTTTAAATGTGGCAGTCGCGCTGAACTGAGCACTTTATCTGGACTGTTGGTTAACTCAGGGGCAATTTTTGTAAGTAATTCTTGGTAATCAGTGGTTTTGAATTGAGAAGCAATCACCAATCCTTTGCATGAGACTTTATTCAACACATATTCAAGTTCATGGCTTTTATAAGCTGTATTCAGATTAACTAAAATAATCCCTGCTTTAAAAGCTGCAAATTGGGTAACTGTCCATTCCACACAGTTGGGCGACCAGATGGCTAACCGATCTCCTTTTTTTAATCCCAATTTTAAAAGGCTACAAGCAAAAGCATTGACTTCATCCTGCAAAGCTTTATAGGTTAATCGTCTGTTTTGATGAAAACTAACGATTGCTTCCTTTTCAGCATATTGCCGACAGGCCTGATCAAATTGTTCACCAATGGTCATACCCAATAAGGGCTGCGTGCTTGGTCCCGAGGCGTAGCTTAACCGTTCTTGTTGCATTGAATCATTCTCCTTGATTCTTTTATTCTCTTCTTACCTGATCTAATTTTTGTTACTGCAACTACTTTTCCAAACTACTTATTTTGTGTTGTTTTATCCTTTATATGCCCTATTTCCTCTGCACAGCATCTACACAAAAGTCAGCAATCTGTTTTGAAAAATAGTCTTTGTGTGCATGATCAAACTTTGTATTTTGAGCTGGATCTAGAGGTTCAACCACCACATAGGTCATGGCACCGACAACACAAAGTGCTGCTGTGTTTAAATCATCCAAGACAAACTCACCACTTGCATTTCCATCTGCCAGTATTTTTTTGATACTTTGTTTAATCAATTGCTTCACACGAAAACGCTCATGTTCAACCGTTGAATCGACGGGTTCAAACATGAGTGAATATGCAAGCTGAGGACTATTCAGTGCCCGTTTTACAAAGGTCGCCACCGCCTTATGTAATTTCTGTTTTGCCGATAACTCACTTTCGGTAATCGAATCGATGACCAATAACTCTGTATTAATAGCCTCAGACAAAACTTCAATCAGCACTTGGCTTTTATTATCAAAGTAGCGATAAACCAGTCCACTTGATACACCCGCTTGCTCTGCAATTGTTTGTATTTGCGCGTCTTTAAACCCTCCCTCTGAAATTAATTTTCTGGCTGAACTCAAAATCGACTTACGATTTTGCTCCATCCGCTCTTGCATTAAAGATGATCGTTTATAGCTCATAATTTATTCTCTAACAAATAAAATGAATTGTAAATCATTTTATGAATCAGTATTCACTTTTTTAAAAAATCATTGTATGGTACATATCAGATATCCACAAAATATTTTATGGACAACAAATATAACCAATAGGATGAAAATATCATGAACCTACGCAGCTTGAATTTCGGTCTAGATGAAACTTTAATTGCGCTTCAAGATTCAGTAGCCGCATTTTGTGCAAAGGAAATTGCACCAATTGCCCAACAAGTTGATCAAGACAATAAATTCCCTGCACATCTCTGGAAGAAATTCGGAGATATGGGCCTTTTAGGTATGACAGTTTCTGAAGAATACGGCGGTGCCAATATGGGTTATTTAGCTCATATTATTGCCTTACAAGAAATTTCTCGTGCTTCGGCAGCTATTGGTTTGTCTTACGGTGCTCATTCTAATTTATGTGTAAACCAAATTAACCGTAACGGTAACGAACAGCAAAAACAGAAGTATTTACCAAAATTGATTTCCGGTGAATATGTAGGTGCCCTTGCGATGTCGGAGCCAAATGCAGGTTCTGATGTGGTCAGCATGAAATTACGTGCTGAGCAAAAAGGAGATCACTTCGTTTTAAATGGTTCAAAAATGTGGATCACCAACGGCGGGGATGCAGACGTATTAGTGGTATATGCCAAAACTGATCCGCAAGCTGGAGCGAAAGGTATGACTGCTTTTTTAGTTGAAAAAGGCATGAAAGGTTTTAGCCATGGTAATCATTTAGACAAACTCGGCATGCGTGGCTCTAACACTTACCCGCTGTTTTTTGACAATGTAGAAGTACCTGCTGAAAACGTACTCGGTGGTGTTGGTAACGGTACAAAAGTACTGATGAGCGGTTTGGACTATGAACGAGCAGTTTTAAGTGCCGGGCCTTTAGGTATTATGGATGCCTGTTTAGATGTGGTAATTCCATATTTACATCAACGCGAACAGTTTGGCCAAGCTTTAGGTGAATTCCAGCTTATGCAAGGCAAACTTGCCGATATGTATTCAACTTGGTTGGCATGTAAAGCCCTCGTCTATGCTGTCGGCGCTGCATGTGATAAAGCTGACCATGACCGCAGTCTACGTAAAGATGCTGCAAGCGCCATTTTATATGCTGCTGAAAAAGCGACATGGATGGCTGGTGAGGCAATTCAAACTTTAGGCGGCAACGGTTATATCAATGAATTCCCTGCTGGCCGCTTATGGCGTGATGCAAAACTTTATGAAATTGGTGCAGGGACTTCTGAAATTCGCCGCATGTTGATCGGCCGCGAACTCTTCAATGAAACCAAATAATAATTATAAATAAGGACGCATCTTATGAACCAATTACAAAGCAAGATTAATGTTCGAAGTGAAGACTTCAAAACAAACCAGCAAGCCATGCAAACATTGGTCACAGATCTAAAACAAGTTGCCCAGCGTATTGCGTTAGGCGGCGGTGAAAATGCCCGTCAAAAACATCTGGCTCGAGGTAAACTTTTACCCCGTGAACGTATTGATCAACTGATTGATGTCGGTACAGCATTTTTAGAAATTGGTCAGTTGGCAGCGTATAACGTTTATGAAGATGATGTACCTGCCGCAGGTGTGATTGCGGGTATTGGTCAAGTCAACGGTGTAACTTGCATGATCGTTGCCAACGATGCAACGGTTAAAGGCGGAACGTATTATCCACTTACGGTTAAAAAGCATTTACGTGCCCAAGAAATTGCTGAACAAAATCACTTGCCTTGTATTTATTTGGTGGATTCAGGTGGTGCTTATTTGCCAATGCAAGATGAGGTTTTCCCAGACCGCGATCATTTCGGGCGTATTTTCTATAATCAAGCACGCATGTCGAGCCTAGGTATTGCTCAAATTGCTGTGGTGATGGGCAGTTGTACCGCTGGCGGTGCTTATGTTCCTGCTATGTCTGATGAAACCATTATTGTCCGTAACCAAGGTACGATTTTCTTAGGCGGCCCTCCTTTAGTAAAAGCTGCAACTGGCGAAGTGGTGAGCAGTGAAGACTTAGGCGGTGGCGATGTACACACACGTCTTTCGGGTGTAGCTGACCATTTAGCTGAAAATGATGAACATGCCATTGCGATTGCGCGGAACATTGTTGCTAACTTAAATAAAAAGCCAAACGACTTAAATAAACAAGTTGATGAACCGCTATTTGATGCATCAGAACTCTATGGCGTGGTGCCAAGCGATGCGCGTAAACCTTTTGATGTTCGTGAAGTGATTGCACGTATTGTAGACGGCTCTCGTTTTGATGAGTTCAAAGCACGTTTTGGTTCAACATTAATTACGGGTTTTGCTTCACTTTACGGTATGCCAGTCGGCATTATTGCCAATAACGGAATTTTATTTTCTGAGTCTGCACAAAAAGGTGCGCACTTTATTGAGCTATGCACGCAGCGCAATATTCCATTGTTATTCCTACAAAACATTACGGGCTTTATGGTTGGTCGCCAGTATGAAAACGAAGGAATTGCAAAAAACGGTGCCAAATTAGTTATGGCAGTTGCCACCGCAAATGTACCAAAACTCACCCTGATTATTGGTGGTTCATTTGGTGCAGGTAACTACGGAATGTGTGGCCGTGCTTATTCACCACGCTTTTTATGGACTTGGCCGAACTCTCGTATTTCAGTAATGGGCGGCGAACAAGCAGCAAGCGTACTTTCAACTTTAAAACGTGACCAGATTGAGCAAAAAGGTGCCGAGTGGTCAGCGCAAGAAGAAGACGAGTTTAAACAACCAATTCGCGAACAATACGAGCGTCAGGGTCATCCGTACTATGCTTCTGCGCGCCTTTGGGATGACGGTGTCATTGACCCAGCTCAAACTCGCCAAGTACTTGGTTTAAGTCTTGCTGCTGCAATGAATGCCCCAATCCAGCCAACCAAATTTGGCGTGTTCCGCATGTAAGAGGTGTATATGAGCTATCAATTTTTACAACTCGAACAACAAGGTCAGGTTGCCTATGTTTGGCTGAATCGTCCTGAATTGCACAATGCTTTTAATACGACAGTCATTGAAGAGCTACATGCCTGCTTTAAGCAAATCAATACCCGTGATGATATTCGTGTTGTAGTTTTAGCGGGTCGCGGCAAAAGCTTTTCGGCAGGTGCCGACCTGAACTGGATGAAACAGGCAGGTCAGGCATCTTCAGCAGAAAATGAAGCAGATGCATTAAAACTTGCACAAATGCTTGATGCACTTGCAACACTTAAGCAACCGACCATTGCCCGAGTACATGGCATTGCCTTTGGTGGCGGCATGGGCTTAGCGTCAGCATGTGATATTTGCATTGCCAGTACGGATGCCAAGTTTGCAACGTCTGAGGTTCGTTTAGGGCTTGCTCCATCTACCATTAGTCCCTATGTAATTCGTGCAATTGGCGCAAGACAAGCCTCTCGTTACTTCTTAACTGCCGAGCGAATTTCAGCACGTGAAGCCAAACAAATCGGTTTGGCCCACGAAGTTGCAGATGCCGAAGACTTAGATAAAAAAGTTCAAGAAATTATTGATGCTCTATTACTCGGTGGTCCGCATGCTCAAGCGGCATCAAAACAACTCATTCAAATGGTGAGCAACCAGACCATGAGCAATGACTTGCTGCAACAGACAGCACATCATATTGCTCAAGTTCGTCAAGGCAGCGAGGCAAAAGAAGGTCTGAGTGCCTTTTTAAATAAACAGCAGCCTGCTTGGGTTTCTAACTCGAATAACAACAATTAAGGACGATCATCATGTTTGAAAAGATTTTAATTGCGAACCGTGGCGAAATTGCCTGCCGCGTAATTCGTACAGCTAAAAAATTAGGTATTGCAACAGTTGCCGTTTACTCAGATGCAGATGCAAATGCACAACACGTCAAACTTGCAGATGAAGCAGTTTATATTGGTCAGTCCCCTGCAACTCAGAGTTATTTACAGGTTGACCGTATTATTCAAGCAGCAATTGATACAGGCAGCCAAGCGGTACATCCAGGCTACGGCTTCCTTTCAGAAAATGACCAGTTCGCACTCGCTTGCCAACAACACAACATCTGCTTTATTGGCCCACCAGTTAATGCCATTTTAGCGATGGGCTTAAAAGCAACCTCTAAAGCTT
Source organism: Acinetobacter sp. WU_MDCI_Abxe161 (assembly GCF_025514355.1). Lineage (NCBI taxonomy): Bacteria > Pseudomonadati > Pseudomonadota > Gammaproteobacteria > Moraxellales > Moraxellaceae > Acinetobacter > Acinetobacter sp. WU_MDCI_Abxe161. The sequence continues at coordinate 158,378 of NZ_JAHPTU010000008.1, read as the reverse complement.
TAATGGAAAAAGCAGGTGTTCCTTTAACACCGGGTTATCACGGAACCAATCAAGACGCTGACTTTTTAAAACAACAGGCAGACCGAATTGGTTATCCTGTTTTAATTAAAGCCAGTGCTGGCGGCGGTGGTAAAGGCATGAGTCTGGTTGAACGCAGTGAAGACTTTCTGCACGCCTTAGCCTCTTGTAAACGTGAAGCTAAATCGAGCTTTGGTAATGATGATGTCTTAATTGAGCGTTATGTGATTCAACCGCGCCATATTGAAGTCCAAGTTTTTGGCGATACACATGGCAACTATGTGCATTTGTTTGAACGTGATTGTTCGGTACAGCGTCGCCATCAAAAAGTATTAGAAGAAGCCCCTGCTCCACAGATGCCAAGCGAAAAGCTCGATGCAATGCGCCAAGCGGCAATTGATGCGGCACGTGCGGTAAATTATGTCGGTGCCGGTACGGTTGAGTTTATTGTGGAACAAGACGGTACAGCGTATTTCATGGAAATGAATACTCGTCTACAAGTCGAACACCCAGTCACTGAAATGATTACAGGTGAAGACTTAGTTGAATGGCAACTTCGTGTAGCTTATGGCGAACCTTTGCCTAAACTGCAAAATGAATTAAAAATTCACGGACATGCGCTTGAAGCACGTATCTACGCTGAAGAACCTGAAAAAGGCTTTTTACCTGCTATTGGTAAAATTGACTATTTGCATTACCCAACGCAAAACCAATATGTACGTGTAGACAGCGGTATTGTTGAAGGTGATGAAATCACGACTTATTACGACCCAATGATTGCCAAATTGATTGTATGGGGTAAAAACCGTGAAGCTGCGCTTATTCAAATGCAGCATGCTTTAAGTCAATTTCATGTCGATGGCTTAGGCAATAACATTGCTTTTCTTGAAAAAATTGTTCGTAGCGAATCTTTTAAACAAGCCAAGCTTGATACCAACCTGATTCAACGTGAACAAAACTTCTTGTTTAGCCCTGAAGAGATCAAACCTGAACTTGTGGTGGTAGCGGCATTTATTGAGTTTCTAAGTAAACTTAATAACAACAGCTCAAGCCAAAAACAGCTTTGGCAAGCTCAACCGCTTTGGCGTTTAAATATTGCTTATCAGCACAGTATTAAGCTGAACTATTTAAACCAAAATATCCAAATCAAATTTGCCTTAAATGAAGATGGCTTCACCGCAGAATATAACGGACAAAGCTACCCGATTTCTGGCCAATTGCTTGATGCGCATACGGCCTCTGTCCAAATTGGTGGAACTCAGCAAAAGCTGTCTTTTAACCAAAGTCAGCAAGGCATTACCTTATTTCAAAATGGACAAAGCTATAAGTTTGCTTATATTCGCCAAGACTTTAATCAAGCAGATAGCCAAGCCGATGAAGGCCACTTAAAAGCACCAATGCCGGGTGTGATCACTCAAGTGTTAGTAAGTGCAAATCATAGTGTTAAAAAAGACGATATTTTAATGACGCTTGAAGCCATGAAAATGGAATATACAATTCGTGCCCCTAAAGACGGCTTGATTGTAGATTCCTATTTCCAAGTCGGTGATCAGGTCAAAGCTGGCGATGAGCTTGTGGAATTTCAGCCTGCACAGGAGGAAGTTGCATGAGTGAGTTTGTCAAAATCGTGGAGGTCGGTCCCAGAGATGGCCTCCAAAACGAAAAACAGGCTTTAAGCGTCGAACAACGCTTAAACTTTATTAATGACCTGATTAATGCAGGTCTAAAATCGATTGAAGTCGGTTCATGCGTTTCGGCAAAATGGGTACCACAAATGGCTCAAAGTGATGAGCTATTTAAACTATTACCCCAAACAACCGATGTGCAATTTAGCTTGCTTACCCCCAATATTAAAGGTTTTGAAACTGCTCAAACGGTAGGATGCAAAGAGGTTGCGGTGTTTACCGCAGCTTCTGAAAGCTTTACCCGTAAAAATATTAACTGTTCTATTGACGAAAGCTTTGAAAAATTTAGTGATGTCCTGAGCGCAGCAAAAGCACATAACATCCGTGTACGCGGTTATGTCTCATGTATTGTCGATTGTCCATATGAAGGCGCAATTGCCCCTGAGCAAGTCGTAAAAGTTGTGAAACGACTCTATGACATGGGCTGCTATGAGGTGTCTTTAGGTGAAACTATTGGTACCGCAACACCAGATCGCGTTCAAAAGGTTTGGCAAGCATGCCTCGCTGAACTCGACAGCAAGGTTTTGGCTGGGCATTTCCACAATACCTATGGCATGGCGATTGCCAATATTTATCAGTCTTTACAGCAAGGCATTCGTGTTTTTGATTCGTCTCTTGCAGGTCTTGGTGGTTGCCCTTATGCCAAAGGTGCCTCGGGCAATGTATCGACCGAAGATCTGTTTTATTTGCTTTCACACATGGGATTTGAAACTGGCATTGATTTAGAAAAATTGATGCAAGCCAGCCAAAATATTAGCAATGTATTAAACCGAAAAAGCTTGTCGAACTATGCAAATGCTTATTGGCAAACCAAGTGTGCATAGTCACAAATTAAAATAACTTAGCATCTGGTATAAGGTTGAATATTAGACCTAGTACCAGATCATCCTATCTCATCTTTATCTCATTTCATTCAGGAATTGGGATTAAATATCTTTGTGCATTTTATTTAAAATTTATTATTCATCGCTGTATTAAATGCCTCTTTCAAAAGAAGCATTTTCTACCCTATTTTTATTCTAATCCGTATTATTTTTCATCCTTTTCTAACTTAATTCTTAAAAAAATTTATCTCATTATTTATAAAAATAAGATGCATCCATTTCAATTCTTGGAGAAATATATTCTTCTACCCAATCCAGCCATGCGCGTGTTTTGGCATCAATGAAATGGCGTGAAGGCAATAAGGTATAAACTCCAATATCGGGCGAACGCCACTCTGGCAAGATATGACATAATCTTCCATTTTGAACCGCATCTAAAGCCGAGAACATCGGCAATAACGCGACTCCCATATCCTGTTGCACCACATCTAATAACAACTCTGGATTATCTGCAATGAGTTGCCCGCCAATGTCGATTTGGTAAGACTCACCCTTTGCATTTAACAAGTGCCAATCTGGCGTAATAGACGGGTTTACCAAGCGTAAACAGGCATGATTTTTTAAGTCTTCTGGAGAAGACGGTACACCATGTTTCTCGAGATACGCAGGTGAAGCACATAAAACAGAAAAAATAGTGCCAATTCTACGTGCAACAAAACGAGAGTCTGTTAATGATTCAGTGAGATAAAGACTAACATCCACCCCTTTTGCCAACAGGTCTGGAACGTATTGTGAAGTCGTATATTCCACCGTTAATTCGGGGTAATGCTTACAAAACTCGGCCATCACTGGGAAAACATAATGATGCCCAAAGCTTCCCATGCTTAATACACGTAAACGCCCTTTGGGTTTAGATGCCGTTCCTGTTACTTCTGACTCCGCTTCATCTACCATTGAAATGACTTGGCGACAGCGCTCAGCGTAAGTCGCCCCAATGTCGGTGAGTGCCTGCTGGCGGGTTGAGCGTTGTATTAATTTTGTACCTAAGCGTGTTTCTAGCTCGCTGATAAGACGTGAAACCTGTGCTGTGGTCAGATCCATCTGCTCAGCTGCTGCTGTGAAACTCCCGCTATCAATCACTTTCAGGAATGCATGCATTGCATGCAATAGTCCACCATCGAGATTTTTGCGCATAACGTAAATATCTTTTCCTAAATTACGGATTGTTGCACCAGTTTAGATCAACCACAATGACTAAATGTACATACATTGGCACTAATTCTTTTTTAAGAAGAGGAACCGATCTTTTTTTATTTCGTATGTCACTTGCTCCAAATATTCAACTGGATGTTGAAAAAAGAAAGTAGTCCGAGCTACTAAAAATTCTAAGGAGATATAAATGAATATAGCTACAAAAGTCACTCCAAATATTATTGCAACAAAGGATGTGTCACTTGAAGATAAATATGTAAGTGATAACGGTACAGCATATATGACCGGTATTCAGGCACTTGTTCGGTTGCCTCTTGCCCAAACTCGCCGTGACGCGTTGAATGGTTATCATACTGCTGGTTTTATTTCTGGTTATCGCGGTTCTCCTGTTGGTAACTATGATAGTTTCCTTTGGCAAGTTCAAGGATTACTTAAATCCCATAATGTTGTATTTCAACCTGGTGTAAACGAAGACTTGGCTGCTACCGCAATCTGGGGTACCCAACAAGTTAATCTTTCAGGCCAAGGCAAATATGATGGAGTGTCTTCATGGTGGTATGGTAAAGGCCCGGGTGTTGACCGTTCAGGCGATGTACTCCGCCATGCTAACTTAGCTGGTACCTCTGAACGTGGTGGTGTTGTTGCTTTATTTGGTGATGACCACTCATGTAAATCTTCTACAATCCCTCACCAGTCTGAACATGTCATGATTGGTTGCGGTATTCCAATTTTCTACCCAACATCCGTTCAACAAATTTTAGACTTTGGTGTTCACGCCATTGCCGTTTCACGTTTTTCTGGTCTATGGACTTCAATGAAGCTGGTTAGTGAAATTGTTGAAACTTCTGCTTCTGTTCATGTCGACCTAGACCGTGTTACTCCGGTTATCCCAGAAGATGTTAATTTCCCTGCCGACGGCGTTAACATTCGTTGGCCAGATCATGGCATTCAGCAAGAAGAACGCCTTTATAAATATCGCTTACCTGCTGTTTTGGCCTATGCTCGCGCGAATAAAATCAATACCGTAACATGGCCTTGTGAAAATGCCCGTGTCGGTATTGCCGCAAGTGGTAAAGGTTATTTAGATACTATTGAAGCCTTACGTATTTTAGGTATTGAAGATGAAAAAGCCCAACAGCTTGGGCTACGTGTTTATCAGGTTGGTCTGATTTGGCCTTTAGAACCACAAGGCATTCGTGAATTTGCCGAAGGTTTAGAAGAACTCATTGTTATTGAAGAAAAACGTCCAATTCTTGAAACGCAAATTAAAGACGAGCTGTACTCACTGCCTGATGGCAAACGTCCTCGTGTCATTGGTAAAGCAACTGATGGTAAAGGTGAATGGAGTACCACTATTGAAGAAGCACCTCTCATTGGTCACTATGAGTACCAACCAGAACCAATTGCAAAAATGCTGGCTGCTCGCTTCTTAAAACTCGATATTCCAGAAAGCTTAAAAACACAAATCCAAAGCAGAATCGATTTACTGCTAAAAGCAGAGCAAGAATCAAAACGTGTTATTGATCTTGCTGAACGTAAACCGTATTTCTGTAGCGGTTGCCCACATAACTCTTCAACCGTAGTTCCTGAAGGTAGCCGTGCACTTGGCGGGATCGGTTGTCACTATATTGCTGTTTCACTTGACCGTGGTACCGAAACATTCTCTCAAATGGGCGGTGAAGGCGTAAGTTGGGTTGGTGCATCACCATTTACCAATGAAAAACACATTTTTGCTAACCTTGGTGATGGAACTTACTTCCACTCTGGTTACTTAGCAATTCGCCAATCTATCGCTGCAAAAACGAATATTACCTACAAAATCCTCTACAACGATGCAGTCGCTATGACAGGTGGTCAGCATGTAGATGGGCATTTAAGCGTTGCGCAGTTAACTCGTCAGCTTGCTGCGGAAGGTATTAAAAAACAAGTCATCGTGACTGATGAAGTAAAATTATTAAATGAAGAAGACGGTATTGCACCGGGCGTAGAAATTCGCCACCGTAATGAACTTGATGCAGTTCAACGCGAGCTCCGTGAAGTTTCAGGTGTAACCGCTTTAATTTATGTACAAACCTGTGCCAGTGAAAAACGTCGTCGCCGTAAACGTGATGTCTACCCTGACCCAGCTGAACGTTTATACATTAACAGTGATATTTGTGAAGGTTGTGGCGACTGTTCGAAAAAATCAAACTGTCTATCTATTGAACCAGTAGAGACAGCTTTGGGTACTAAACGTCAAATTAACCAAAGTAGCTGTAATAAAGACTTCACTTGTGCTGAAGGTTTCTGCCCAAGTTTTGTGACTGTTCATACACGTGATATGAAACGACCAGCTAAATTTGAAGGCATTGGCGCAGGCTGGCCAACATCACCAATTATTCCCCAGTTATATGACGTTCCAAGTCGTATTATGGTCGGCGGTATTGGTGGTACGGGTGTTGTGACGATTGGTGCACTGCTTGGTATGGCAGCTCACCTAGAAGGCAAAGCAACACGTGTTATGGACATGGCTGGACTTGCCCAAAAAGGTGGTACGGTTTATTCATACGTACAACTTGCAGCAAGTGATGAGCAAATTTCTTCTACTAAAATTCCAGCAGGTCAATGTGAATTATTGATTGGTGCTGATGCCGTAGTCGCTGGTGGTAGCGCTGCTCTCTCTCGCTTAAAAGATGATGCTTTAGTCATTGTGAATGAAGACAGTACTCCTACTTCTGAGTTTATTAAATCTCGTGACTGGTATGCACCTATTAGCGATTTAATTGACCGCCTTCGTGGTCGTGTTCGTCAAGGTCAACTGGTTTCTCTGCCAGCAGCTCGTATTGCAACACTACTCTTAGGTGATTCAATTTATACCAACCAGTTATTACTCGGTATGGCATGGCAGTCTGGTCGCATTCCATTACTGCGTGAAAGCATTGAAAAAGCAATTCGCTTAAATGGTACGGCTGTTGAAAAAAACCTCGAAGCTTTCCGCGTGGGTTGTCATCTTGCAAGTGACCCAACTTTAGCTGCACGTTTACTTGCGGCAATGCCAAAAACCAAAACTCCGCAAACTTTAGCTGAACTTGTTGAAGACCGTTCTGCTCGTCTAACGGACTATTGGAATGAAGCTTACGCAACTAAATACCGTACACTTGTAGAACTAGCAGCTAAAAAGTTACCTGAAGAATTAACTGGTACGATTGCAACTCAGCTTTATAGAGTTATGGCATATAAAGATGAATATGAAGTTGCACGCCTGTTAACAGGTAAAAGTTTCAAAGAATCGATCGAAACCCAATTCGGTAAAGGCTTACGTTTAACGTATCACCTTGCTCCACCAGCGTTACTCGGTGGTCTGAAAAATGTTCGTAAACGTGCGTTTGGTTACTGGATGCGTTTCCCAATGATGATGCTTGCTCGCTTACAATGGCTTCGTGAAACTTTCCTCGACCCATTTGCTCGTCAAGAAGAGCGTCAGCACGAACAAGCATGGCGTGATCGTTACATCGCATTTGTTGAAGCACTCGTTGAAGCTCCAGAAAATCACAACTTGGCAGTTGCTGAACAAATTGCAAAATTACCGGCAGAAGTTCGTGGTTATGGTCATATTAAAATGAAAGCAATGGACGCTGCAAAACAGCGCTGGGATGAACTTACACCAACACTTCTTAAAGTGCGTAGCTAAGAAATTGCTGAAAATTTAAATCTCGAAATAAAAAAGTCATCCTTAGGGATGACTTTTTATTGGCTCAAAAATTTATTTAGCCATTTTACGTAACGTCAAAATCTGCTCGCTTCGTCCAAATGGACCATACACATCATGTAAAACTGCACTAGTTAAACCAATACCATCAGCCCCATATTGCTGAACGGTTTCTAGACCTAACCATTTACCTTGCGGATAACGATGCATATGAATTTGCAAATCCAGATTTGGAAAGCCCCACGTAAATTCACCTTCTTGTCTTGGTACAATTCCGTTTGCAGTATCTACCATACCAATTAAATGCGCAAAATCTGTGGTCGGCTGCCCTTCAACCATGCCTTTATCATTGTTTAGCCAAACAATGCCTTTACCCGCGCGATGCTGATCATCAGTTTTAGTGACTAATGTCTGGATAAAACCACCCGGCCATCTTTTCATGCCCGTCCATTCTGTAAAAGTATCTGGATGATGAACGGGCTGATCTTCAAGCCCCGCAATAGCGGAACTGTCTTGAGTACACATGCGCCACGCTCGAGCCACAATACAGGTTTTACCTTGCGCTTGCATTTCTGCTTCAATCAATTCAATGGTTTTACCAGCACGAATCACATGGGTCTTAATCGTAAATTCACCAAATGCAATTAGTCCAAAAATATCAAAACTAATTCGGCCAATTCGCATATCTTGTCGTGGTGAAAATTGCTCTAACTCTGCGGCAATTACGCCACTTGCAGGCGCCATATGCTGTTCATGAGGGTTCCAAGCCCCTTGTGCATGAACAGTTGAGCAATAATGAGCAATGACTTCACCTTGAGGACCAATTGTTCTATTCAATAATTGATAATAAGCATTCATGATTTTCTTTCCGTAGTCCTTATTCAACATCAATATTTGATGAAAATTCACGTTTTAATGCTTATGTTAACCCTCTATTTGTTTGGCTCAACTGGTTTTTCCTACCAAAAACTGATGAGTCTAAAATTACAAATTTAATCACTAGGTAAAATTCCGCACATAAATTTCACCCAGTGATTCTAAAAATGACTATTCACTAAAATGCAAAAGCATCTTGATCGAGTTCCATCACAGCGTCAGCGCCAGATTCAATAGAAGCAGCATGACTCTGTGTACGATGCAAAAGCTTTTGATAGAAAAACTTAGCTGTCGTTAACTTCGCTTTATAAAAAGCTTGCTCTTGTGTACCTGATTCTAATTTTTCATGGGCAACTTGTGCCATTCGAGCCCACAAATACGCGAACACGACGTAACTGGAAAAATAAAGATAATCCACCGAAGCGGCCCCTATTTCTTCTGGGTTGTGCTTGGCTTTCTCTACAATCGATTTGGTCAGTGACAGCCACTGCTGCTTAAGCTCAGCTAATTTTTCTAAATAAGATTCCAAGACTTCATTGGATTGCGCTTGACCAATAAATTGATCAATTAGATCTGTCATATTTTTTAGAAGTTTGCCTTCTGACTTGAGAACTTTACGTGCAAGTAGATCTAAAGACTGAATTTCGGTCGTTCCTTCATACAATGTTGAGATACGCGCATCACGTACAATTTGCTCCATTCCATGCTCAACAATAAAACCATGACCACCGAATACTTGAACGCCATGCTTGGCAGACTCATTGCCTGACTCGGTTAAAAAAGCTTTGGCAATTGGCGTTAAAAAAGCCAGTAATTCATCTGAGTGTTTTTGCTGTTGCTGATCATTTGAGCTTTCCACAATATCGACATGCTGAGCTAAAAAGTAAGCTAATGCACGGCCGCCTTCAGAAAACGCTTTTTGGGTCATTAACATTGAACGTACAGCGGGATGGACAATAATTGGATCGGCATTTTTCTCAGGATATTTAGGACCAGATAGCGAACGCATGGCGAGACGCTCTTTGGCATAACTTAATGCGCCTTGAAATGAAATTTCAGAAGCTGCAAGCCCTTGTACTGCCGTTCCAATACGTGCGGTATTCATAAAGGTAAACATACAATTGAGCCCGCGATTTTCCGGACCAATCAAGTAACCTTTTGCGCCATCAAAATTTAGTGCGCAGGTGGCATTTCCATGAATCCCCATTTTATGTTCAATCGCGCTACAGACGACTTTATTACGGTCTTCTAAATTACCTTCATCATCTACATTAAATTTAGGCACAATAAATAAAGAAATACCTTTGGTCCCTGCGGGTGCCTGAGGTAAACGAGCTAAAACAATATGAATAATATTTTCGGAAAGATCATGTTCACCCGCCGAGATAAAAATCTTTTCGCCAGTAATGGAGTAGCTACCATCCGGATTTGGTTCTGCTTTCGTTCTAATTAACCCAAGGTCCGAACCCGCATGTGATTCGGTTAAACACATGGTTCCAGTCCAGACTCCGCTAATGAGTTTAGTCAAATACTGCTGTTTTTGTTGCTCAGTACCATGGTGCTCAATGGTTCTCATCGCGCCATGAGACAAACCCGGATACATTGCCCACGCCCAATTAGAACCACATAACATTTCAGAAATAGCGATCCGCAACAATGTCGGTAAGCCTTGCCCACCATATTCCGGATCGGCCGTTAAAGAGGTAAAACCTAATTCGGCATATTTTTGGTAGGCTTCTTTAAAACCTTTCGGCGTTGTAACTACGCCTTGATTTAAATGACACCCTTCCTGATCACCATTTTGGTTAATCGGTGCCAACTCATTTTCACAAAAATCTGCTGCTGCTTCTAAATATTGATCAATTAATTCTCGATTTACGCTTTCCTGATATTTGCTTAAACCTTGGTAGTTCTGTTCTGTTTGAAGCATTTCATGCAGCACAAATTGCATATCACGTAATGGAGCTTTATATAAAGGCATAGTTTTTCCCTTTCACGTTACTGCCTTTGTTAGGGGGCAGATATCGTTTTTTCCTTAAATGAACTTTTATTGTTTCAATCTCACCAAAATATCAAAAAATTTCTTATAGCAAAATATATTTTCACTAATTTAATAAAATTATTGTCACCAAAATATAGGTATAAAATGTAAGTTCATGTTTTAAAGTAAAAATATTAGAAATAAATTAATAAATATTGTTTATAAGAATAATTTTAAATTTTGTATAGCAAAATTTTATTCCGTAAAAATTCAATTTATAGTATGGTAATTAGATTGCTTAATCATCCAAGGACGATTTATGGAAAGCCCGAAATACACAGGTCTCGAATTTTTAACCGCTTTAAAAAATGGTGAAGTTTCTCCATCACCTATGGCTCACACCATACCGATGGAACTCGTTGAAGTTTCCGAAGGTAAAGCAACTTATAAAGTTACTCCTCGCAAAGAACATAGAAATATACAAGGCGGTGTACACGGCGGCTTTTGCGCCACCGCTTTAGATACAGCAACAGGCAGCGCAGCTCATACATTACTTGAACATGGCGTTGGCTATGGAACTATTGATTTAAATGTAAAAATGATCCGTCCCATGCAAGTTGATACGTCGTACTATGCGACAGCCGAGTTGATTAACGCAGGCCGCAATATTATTAGTACCGAAGGAAAAATCGTAGATGAAAATGGCAAAGTGTATGCCTTTGCCTCGGCAACCTTAATGATTATTCGAAAATAATAAAATATCCAAGCTCCTGTTTATGGAGCTTTTTCTTGCTTTGCAATCTTGTTCATTTCATAAAAATCTAAGCGATCAATCATAAAACTCACCATTGCCATCGCTAAACCTAAGGCAGCACACGCTTCCCATCCCCAGTGTTTCCATGCATAAACCGCAATAAAAGAACCTAAAGCAGCCCCACCAAAATATAAGGTCATATAAATTGAATTAATACGAGAACGCGCCTCGGCCGAAATTCGGTAGACCAGATTTTGGTTAAGCACATGAAATGCCGACAAACCAAAGTACGCCATAATCACGCCAACAGCATAGGCCACCAAAGATTGCTGGGCAAAAAATAGTGGTATCCATGCACTTATTAATAGCCCCATGCAAATCACTGCAATTTTATTTTCAAGTCCTGCTGCAATTTTCTTACCTGCCCATGGGGTCGCAAATACACCAGCTAACCCAACAATTCCAAATAAACCAATCTGGAAATCGTTAAAGTGATAAGGCTCATTCGCCAAAATAAAAGTCATGGTGGTAAAAATGAGAGCCAAAATACCAAAGCCAATTCCCCCTGCCAAACCACGGCGTAGTAAATGAGGCTGATGAACAGCTAATGAAAATAGTGAACAATAGATCTGTAGAATATTAAGTTGATGAGACTTACGCGCAACTGGCAACTTCACCCACATTACCCAAGCAAACACCAAAATGGTAATTCCGCTAATTAAATAAACCGCATGCCACGACCAAACTGTAGAAAGTAAACCGGCAATAGAACGTGCCAATAATATTCCCAAGAACAAACCACTCATGAGAGTGCCTACAACTTGAGGACTTTTTTTCGGGCTGGCTAAACCTGCGGCAAAAGGGACTAAAACTTGAGTCGCAATAGAAAAGAACGTAGCTAAAAAGGTAAAGCCATATAAAGCTGGCAAAGTTTGACTTAAGGATAGCCCTACTTGTGCAAAGCCCGTACAACACATGAGCAAGCAAATATAACTACGCTTTTCAAAGAAGTCGCCTAAGGGAACCAATATAAAAAGGCCAACTGCATAGGACAGTTGGCTAATCACAATAGTTAAAGCGACTTGATCTGCATTAACTCTTAATGCTTCAGCAATTGAATAGATTAAGGGCTGGTTATAATAGTTTGAACCCGCACAAATTCCACATGTCATTGCCATGATAAAAATAAAGCTTTTTGACAGTATATTTTCTGCATTGGGCTCAACTATTTTTTCCATTTTTAATTACGCCCCATTTTAAAATTTATACATCGATACAAAGTTTACGCGTGATACATCAGCGGTTCTGCCATCAAATACTTCTCGTTTGCCTTGGTGATATTCCATACCAATATCCATTTGCTCAATCGGTGAATAAAAGACGTTCGCGGCATAGTCAGTTAAGCGTTTATTGGCATCTGGATTGAGTTTGGCATAAGCCGTGTCGTCATCATAATCAAACATTGAAGCCGATAAGTTTGCACGCCATTGCTCGTTGAATTTATATGAATAACCAATATTGATGCTATTCAACTTATTCATCACCAACTCTGTTTTGTCTTCATTTAAAGAAAAATCACCCGCTGCATTTAAACTTGCCGAATTTGCCAAGCCACTTTGGGTGGTGTAAGGCATAAATTTTTGATCGCCAACAATATATTGATAATTTGCTTGTACCGATTGTTGTGGCGTGAGTTGATATTTTAAGCCGCCGCCAGCGCCCCAGCTTACTTTCTTAACCGTAGCAGTTGCGACATCCGTAGATTTTTCATTAATAAAGCCTTGAGCAAGGGCCGTTAAAGGGCCTTGTTTAAAGGTATAGCGACCCGTTAAAGTTGGAAATGCCGAGACTCTCGAACCTGTATATTCCAAGGCTACTTTTAAATCATTATTGGCATCAATTTTCCAGTCATAGCGTATTTGAGGAGTACGTGTATAAGAGGTTCCTACAAATTGAGTGTAATCGACAGCTTCGGTACGAGTTTCCATGTTAGACATGAGTGACCATGTTTGACCAAAAGTCCAGTCTTTATAGGTGAAAAAAGCATGACGGATACGGAATTTACCATCTCCTGTTCCCATGTTAGAGCTATCAAAGAAATCGGCTTCGATATTCCCTGTAACTGCTTTATTTGGGCTATTAAAATAAACACCAATTCGACTTGCATTAATCATCGCATCAGAGCGCGCATGATTTGAACGCTTTTCACTTTCAAAAGGTGTTCGGTACAGACTGCTGGTCGTTCTACCGCCCGAGTCAGGTGATGATTTAAAATCGACCGCTGCATCAACACGGGCAATACCGTAAACCTTCACATTATCCGTCCAAGTCACCCACGAGGGAGCAATGGGCTTCTCTGTTACCGTTGCTTTAGTTTTTTCGATATTCTCTTCGATCTTTACCTGTTTAACCTGTAAATTATTTTGAGTTTGTTTCTGAGCAGCAAGTTCTGCTTTTAATTTTTGCAGCTCGGTTTCTAGCAAATTAATTCTTTGTTCTGTTGTATCTGAAGAATTTGCAAAAATAGTCCCTGAAGCCGCAGCGCAAGCTGCAGCTAAAATTAATTTTTTCATCTTTTAATCCTTAAAGAAGCGTTTTTTCCGTGGGTAATCTAGGCTACACGTGCATCGATTAGTTCACAGTCTGTGACTGCCTGTAATTCTTCAAAACTTAAGCCTTCCACCATTTCCGTGACATAAGCTTTTTGGTCTTTGAGTTCAATAATGCATAAATCGGTATAAATACGATTTACACACTGCTCACCTGTCATTGGATAGCTCAGTTCTTTTACAATTTTGGACTCACCTTTTTTGGTGACATGTTCCATATAGACATAAATTGTTTTAGCACCGACTGCCAAATCCATAGCACCGCCAACTGCGGGTACATCATCTGCTTTACCGGTATGCCAGTTTGCTAAGTCTCCATTTACCGCAACTTGGAATGCCCCAATCACACAAATGTCCAAATGACCGCCACGCATAATGTCAAACGAGTCACCATGATGCATAAAGCATCCACCATCTAATAAAGTGACAAGTTCTTTTCCGGCATTCACTAAGTCTTCATCTTCCTCACCCGGTTGTGGTGGTGGACCAAAAGCCAAGACACCATTTTCCGAATGTAAAAAGATTTCTTTGTCTTTTGGCAAAAATTTAGCAACGTTGGTCGGTAAGCCAATGCCTAAATTGACATAAGAACCTTCCGGAATGTCATTAGCAATGAGTTTGGCAATATCTTCACGAGAACGCTTTTGAACTGACATTAGATATCTCCTACTTTTACAACGTGCTGAACAAAAATTCCCGGTGTAATAATGCACTCTGGGTCAAGAGTTCCTAGCTCTACGGTATCATTCACTTGAACAATTGTGGTCTTAGAGGCTTTTGCCATAATTGGCCCAAAATTGCGGGCTGCTTTGCGGTAAGTTAAATTGCCCCAACGGTCGGCTTTATCGGCATAAATCAATGCAAAGTCAGCTTCAAGTGGATATTCAAGTACATAATTTTTACCGTTAATAGTTCGTGTTTCTTTACCCTCAGCGACTTTGGTGCCATAGCCAGTCGGAGTAAAAATAGCACCTAAACCAGCCCCCGCTGCCTGAATCCGACATGCCAAATTACCTTGTGGAACCAGTTCTAACTCAATTTTTCCCGCACGATATAAGTCTTGAAAAACGGTTGACCCAGCAGATTTCGGAAATGAACAAATCATTTTTTTAACACAGCCAGCAATAATGAGCTTAGTTAAACCACGATCACCAGAAGCCGCATTGTTATTTACAATGGTGAGTTCTTTTTTTCCTAAATCAATTAAGGCTTCAATTAATTCAGCAGGTTGCCCCGTCACACCGAACCCGCCTGTCATGATGGTTGCTCCATCAGGAATCGCTTTTAAAATTGGTTCAATGTCACTGGTGATTTTATTTATCATCTCACTTGTCCCTTTTCATCCTTAATTTAAGGTGACAGATTGATCTGTCACTCTGCCTTTTGCGGGTTAAATAGTCGGTCTTTAATAAATAACAATGGAATTACCCCGCAGATAAAATAAGCTGCAGCCATTACTAAAAGCCCTAAGCCAATAGAACCATGTTGTGATAGATAACCAATTGTTAATGGAGAGAAAATTGAAAGTACTTTGCCGATGTTATAAGCACCACCCACTGCCGAACCACGAATGGAAGTTGGGAAGCTTTCAGTCATATAAGTGGCATTAATTGCGTATGGAATACCGTAAAGGAAACCGAAGAACAGCATCATCCATAAAATGTTGGTTGGTGTATTTAAATAAACAATAACTGGAATAAATAAGGCAGTCCCAATGGTTCCGAAGGCGAATACAGCACGGCGTCCTAATTTATCGGCAATAATTCCTGCAATCACTTTGGCGAACATCATAATCAGGAAAGTACCGACCATATACATGGCCATTTCTTTAAACTTGATGCCAAGATCAGACTCTAAGTAAGCCGGTAACCAGTTACTTACGCCGTAATAACCGAACTGCAATGCACCAGTACTAATTATCCAAAGAACAAACATGGTGCCATGTTTCTTATCTCTTAAAATTTCAAGATATGGATTTTGACGTTTTTTAGGCTGGTTACTTTGAGCGACTTCTAACGCTTTTAATTGACGAGATTTTTTCCAAGACTCTGGTTCAGGTACACAAAAGTGCATCAAAATTGACAACACTACAGGAGTAATCGCAATCCAATATAGGAAACGCCAGCCATGTTCAGGAATAATATGTCCTGCTAATAAAGTCGCTAGCAAAGAACCCAAGGTATAACCTGTCATGAGCGTAGCCAGAACAGTTGAGCGATGTTTGGTTGGCACCATTTCAGACATTAAAATATTACAAGCAATATAGAGCGCACCTAAGCCCATCGCTCCAAAGGTTCTTAAAACTGCAAATTGCATATAAGAATCAGCAAAACCCAGTGCACTGGTTAAAACTGAAGAATAAGCAATAAAGAACACAATGATGCGAACTCGCCCAAAACGGTCACACGCCCAGCCACCAATTAGACCACCTATAGCCGATCCAAAAAGCGTTAAGCTACCTAGTGTTCCAGCTTGTACCCCCGTCAAATGAAATTCTGTTTTAAGACTGGTCAGGCTTAATGCCAAAAACCCTAAGTCTGCCCCATCACACAACAATGTTAAAAAAGCGAATATAAATGCGGTAATCCAAATTTTTTTTGGCGTCTGGATAGCTTCACTGCTAGCCGTATTTTGCGTAACTGTTTCTGTTGTCATATCCATATCCTCAGAAGGAACATGAGGCATCCAATGCCTCATGGCATTTGATTTTTTATTAGGCTGTAGCTTCCCTAATCATATTTTTGGCAATAATAATTTGTTGAACTTGTGTGGTTCCTTCATAGAGACGGAACAAACGGACATCGCGATAAAAACGTTCAATGGCATATTCACTGATATAGCCTGCGCCACCGTGAATCTGTACACAGCGGTCAGCAACGCGGCCACACATTTCGGTCGCAAACATTTTTGCGCAAGATGCTTCCGTACTAATGTTTTCACCATTATCACGGCGGCGGGCTGCATCTAAAACCATACATTTAGCCGCATAAATTTCGGCTTTTGAGTCAGCAAGCATGGCTTGAATCAGCTGGAAGTTTGCAATAGGCTGACCAAACTGCTTACGTTCAATCGCATAGTGCAATGCGTCGTTTAGCATACGTTCAGCAACACCCACACTATACGCACCAATGTGCAAGCGACCTTTATCCAGCACTTTCATGGCCGTTTTAAAACCGACACCCTCTACCCCACCAATCAATGCAGAAGCAGGTACACGGCAGTTATCAAAAATTACATCACAGGTGTGTGAGCCTTTTTGTCCCATTTTTTGGTCAATTTTTCCCAATGTAATACCTGGTGTATTGGCCTCAACTAAAAAAGCTGAAATACCGCCTGACCCTTTAATTTCAGGATTGGTTCGCGCCATTACGGTGAAAGTTGCAGCGTGAGGTGCATTGGTAATAAAACGTTTGGTACCGTTTAATACATAAAAATCGCCATCTTTTACGGCACTGGTTTTTAAAGAAGCCGCATCAGAACCAGATTCAGGCTCGGTTAAACAAAATGAACCAATAATTTCGCCACTTGCGTAACGAGGTAAATATTTTTGCTTTTGCTCTTCTGTGCCATCAATCAAAATTGCACTTGAGCCAATCCCGTTATTGGTACCAATTAAAGAACGAAAAGCCGGTGAAGTTTGTCCAAGTTCAAATGCAACTCTGACTTCCTCTTCCATGGTGATACCTAAGCCACCATATTCTTCGGGAATTGTGAGGCCGAATAAACCAAGCTCACGCATTTGCTGCACAATGTCATCCGGAATTTTGTCTTTCTCTACCACTTCGTTTTCACGAGGGATCAATTCATTTTTTACAAAATCTCGAATTGTTGAAAGTAACTGCTCCAACATCCCTTCATCACGGATCATCTGTGATCTCCCTTTTTATGTATTTCCATCGTACCCATCAGCCATCTCCAGCTTGTCTGGATACCATGTTTTAAATCTTGTTTACTGCGAATGTGTTTCATAGTACGAGAACAAAAATACAAATTTCAAGCTTTTTTGAAAATTAATTTCGTTAAACGAAATTTAAAAAAACACCATTACGGAATATCAAATACTTAGCTTATTTAATAAATCCTAATTGCTCTAATGGACTAAATAAGACTTGAAATAAATTCCAAAATAAGCATCATAAAAGGAATATAGTTTTGATATGCGAAACAAGGAATTCAAAAATGAGTGTATTAACAGAGAATAATTTCGTAGAAGTCGACTTTTCTATTCAAAAAATAGCGATTGTAAAAATAAACCGACCTGAAGCAAAAAATGCACTGAATACAGAGGTTCGCAAACAATTAGCACAAGCTTTTACCGAATTAAGTTTTAACGATGAGATCAATGCAGTTGTGCTCACAGGTGGTGAGGAAGTCTTTGCGGCAGGTGCTGATTTAAAAGAAATGGCAACCGCAACTTCAACTGAAATGTTATTAAGACACACTGAACGTTATTGGAATGCGATTGCTCAGTGCCCTAAACCCGTGATTGCTGCTGTAAATGGTTATGCATTAGGGGGTGGCTGCGAACTTGCAATGCACGCTGACATTATTATTGCAGGTAAAGGCGCAACCTTTGGTCAACCGGAAATTAAAGTCGGTTTAATGCCAGGTGCTGGTGGGACACAACGTTTATTCCGTGCGGTTGGTAAATTTCATGCCATGCGCATGATTATGACGGGTGCTATGGTGAAAGCCGAAGAAGCTTATATCATTGGTCTTGTTTCACAAGTCACAGAAGACGACCAAACCATTCCAACCGCGATTCAAATGGCACAGAGCCTCGCAAAAATGCCTCCTATTGCCCTGCAACAAATTAAAGAAGTTGCACTCATGAGCGAAGACGTGCCATTAAATGCAGGCTTAACTCTAGAACGAAAATCATTCCAGTTACTGTTTTCTACCGAAGATAAAAATGAAGGCGTTCAAGCTTTTATTGAAAAACGTAAACCGTCTTATCAAGGTAAATAACTTAAAACGATAATAACAAAGGAATGAAAATGAGTAGAAAAGTATTAATTAGTGCAGGTGGTTCAGGGATTGGACGATGCATTGCTGAAGTCTTTTTAAACAATCATGATGAAGTTTTCGTTTGTGATATTAGTGCTAAAAGCCTAGAACAATTACAACAAGATTATCCTAAGCTGCATATACATACGTGTGATTTGGCTGATCATGAGCAAATTAAACTCATGTTTAATGAAGCAGTTCAGAAACTTGGCGGTATTGATATTTTAGTCAATAACACTGGCATCTCAGGCCCGACTGTTGCCGCAGATGAACTAAGTTTTGATGATTGGAACACGGTGATTAATTTAAACCTGAATAGTACTTTTTTAATTACCCAGTTAGCCATTCCCTATTTAAAAAAAGCACAAGCAGGCGTGATTATTAATATGTCGTCTATTGCCGGCCGCTTAGGTTATCCATACCGATTGGCTTATTCCACTTCAAAATGGGGGCTGATTGGTTTTACCAAAACGCTTTCTATGGAACTCGGTGCAGACAATATTCGAGTTAACGCTATTCTTCCGGGTGCAGTAGATGGTGATCGAGTTCAACGTGTATTACAGGCCCGTGCCGATGTAGCGCATACCTCACTTGAAGAAGTGACTCAAAACGCACTGAAAAATCAGTCGCTCAAATATTTTGTAAATCCAAAGCATATTGCAGATTTATGCCTATTTATAGCCTCAGATAGTGGTCGCTCAATTTCAGGACAAATCTTACCCATTGATGGTGATAAACAATGCTTAAGCTAAATCACCCCACCCTATTTTTCCGTTTAATTTCAAATATAGATTAATTATCAGGATGATCGACATGACTTATGATATTAAAAGCATGGCTGTGATTGGTGTCGGTATTATGGGCAGTGGTATTGCTCAAATTGCGGCGCAGTCAGGTCATACTACTTATTTATATGATGCCAAAGCAGGCGCAGCAGAACAGGCTAAAGAAAAACTAGCTGCCACATTTCAAAAGTTAGTCGACAAAAATAAAATTACATCTGAGCAAGCAGCAGCGGCAAATAACCATTTGATTGTTGCTCAGCAAATTGAGGATTTAAAAAATTGCGACCTTATTGTAGAAGCAATTGTTGAACGCCTCGATATCAAACAAAGTTTGATGCAACAGCTTGAAGATATTGTTTCAGAAAATACCATTTTAGCCTCAAACACTTCTTCTCTTTCTATTACAGCCATTGCTGCAAACTGTAAAAAGCCTGAGCGTGTTGTGGGTTATCACTTTTTTAACCCCGTTCCACTCATGAAAGTGGTCGAAGTCATTCGTGGTCTAAAAACTGACCCACTTATTATTGATGCCTTAAACGATCTGTCTCGTGCATTTGGTCATCGCCCTGTTGTTGCGAAGGACACCCCTGGATTTATTATTAATCACGCTGGTCGAGCTTATGGAACAGAAGCGCTTAAAATTTTAAATGAAAACGTCTGTGATATCAGTGAAATTGACCGAATTTTACGTGACGGCGTTGGTTTTAGAATGGGGCCATTTGAATTACTCGATTTAACAGGCCTTGATGTTTCTCATCCTGTGATGGAGTCGATTTATCATCAGTACTATGAAGAAGCCCGTTACAAACCAAACCCACTTACCAAGCAAATGCTTGATGCAAAGCAACTTGGACGTAAAGTTAATCAAGGTTTTTATAACTATGAAACGGGTTCAAAAACAGGTGAACAACCTGCCAAGTTTGTAGAGCGTTTAACGCAATATCCAAAAGTTTGGATTGCGGCAGATTTCTTAGACGATAAAAAACAGCTTGAAGATTATTTAACTCAGCAAAATATTGCTCTAGACACCAACCCCGAACCTCAAACAGATAGTTTATGTTTACTCGCTTGTTACGGTGAAGACACAACCCAAGCGGCTACCCGCTTAGGGATTAACCCAGAACAAGCCGTTGCTATAGACATGCTTTATGGCATTGCAAAGCACCGCACCTTGATGCCTTCACTCATTACTAAATCTGAATACCGACAAGCCGCTCACTCTATTTTCAATTTAGATGGAAATCTGGTCAGCATGATTAATGAAAGTATTGGCTTTGTTGCTCAGCGTGTTTTAGCGATGGTGATTAATCTAGGCTGTGATATTGCCCAGCAAAATGTTGCCACGGTAGATGACATTAATGCCGCGGTGCGTCTTGGTTTAGGTTATCCGTTTGGACCAATTGAATGGGGCGATCAAGTCGGCAGCGAAAAAATCTTACTCATTCTGAACCGTATAACAGCGCTTACGCATGACCCGCGTTACCGCCCTAGTCCGTGGTTACAGCGTCGTGTCGCACTTCATTTACCTCTTACTTTTACTCACGAGTCTTGAAAAGGAATTTCTCAATGTTAAATGCATATATTTATGATGGTTTACGCAGTCCATTTGGCCGTCATGCAGGTGAACTTGCCTCAATTCGTCCTGATGATTTAGCTGCAACTGTCATTCAAAAGTTGCTTGAAAAAACTGGTGTACCGGGCGCGGATATTGAAGATGTGATTTTAGGCGACACCAACCAAGCGGGTGAAGATAGTCGTAATGTAGCGAGAAATGCCCTGTTACTTGCAGGTTTACCTGTCACTGTACCGGGCCAGACGGTAAACCGCCTATGTGCGAGTGGTTTAGGTGCGGTAATTGATTCAGCACGCGCTATTACTTGTGGTGAAGGTGAGCTCTATATCGCAGGTGGTGTAGAAAGTATGTCTCGCGCACCTTTTGTAATGGGTAAAGCCGAAAGTGCTTATAGCCGTGATGCAAAAATTTATGACACCACCATTGGCTCTCGTTTTCCAAATAAAAAAATTATTGCTCAGTACGGCGGACATTCAATGCCTGAAACGGGTGATAACGTCGCAGCCGACTTTGGTATTAGCCGCGAGCAAGCTGACTTATTTGCAGCCCAATCACAAGCCAAATATCAAAAAGCCAAAGAAGAAGGTTTCTTTGCCGATGAAATTACTCCAATTGAGGTTTTTCAAGGCAAAAAATTGCCACCTAAACTCGTTTCAGAAGATGAACACCCTCGCCCAAGCTCAACTGTTGAAGCACTCACAAAGTTAAAACCTCTATTTGAAGGTGGTGTGGTCACTGCGGGTAATGCCTCAGGGATTAATGACGGTGCAGCAGCACTTTTGATTGGTTCAGAAGCAGCGGGTCAAAAATATGGCCTAAAACCAATGGCAAAAATCTTATCAGCCGCGGCTGCGGGTATTGAACCGCGTATTATGGGTGCTGGCCCTATTGAAGCCATTAAAAAAGCCGTTGCGCGTGCTGGTCTTACTTTAGATGACATGGATATTATTGAAATTAATGAAGCATTTGCTTCACAAGTTTTATCTTGTTTAAAAGGCTTAAATGTTGATTTTAATGACCCACGTGTAAATCCAAACGGTGGCGCGATTGCTGTTGGTCATCCACTTGGTGCATCTGGCGCTCGTCTTAGCTTAACAGTAGCTCGCGAGTTAATTCGCCGTAAAAAGAAATATGCCGTGGTAAGTCTCTGTATTGGTGTAGGTCAAGGTCTTGCGATGGTGATTGAAAACGTTTCATAAACTGCACCAGATATCCATTCATCACAACAGCGCAGTGATGAATGGATTTATTTTGCAGAGCGAAATATAATGGCAAAACTATTGCTTTAATTATATTTGAGGATCGAATGTCTCAAAACACGGAAACTGAAAAACCAATAAATTTTGATGAGATACGTTTAGATCCTATTTCGCATATACATCGGGAAAATAACCCACAATTTATTGCTTCTTTAGCACGCGGTTTAGAACTTTTAAGATGCTTTTCTGCAAATAATCAGGTGCTTGGTAACCAAGAATTAGCAAAAATGACAGGTTTACCGAAACCGACCATTGCACGTATTACCAATACCCTTGTGTCATTAGGTTATTTAAAACAATTGCCTAATTCGACCAAATACACACTAGATATTGGTGTCTTATCTTTAGGATACGCAGCATTATCTAACATCTCGATTCGCAATATTGCTCATCAATATATGGAAGAGATGAGTCAGTATGTTCAAGCACCTGTAGCGATGGCAACGCGTGACCGCTTAAATATGGTGTATATCGATGTTGTGCAAATTGAAACTGCATTAAATATGCGCCGTCCAATTGGTTCGACTTTACCACTGCATAGCAGTTCTATGGGACGAGCATGCTTGGCTGCGACTCCTGAACGTGAGCGCAACTTTCTACTCGATGCGTTGAAACAAAAGAATCCCGAAAACTGGCCAGCTATAAAACGTTCTTTAGAACGAGCTTTCCGTGATTACCAAGATTATGGATATTGTTTGTCTTTAGGCGAGTGGCATAAAGAAGTGAACTCGGTGGCTGTACCTTTAGTCAGCTCCAAACATGGTCTTTATGTTTTTAACTGTGGTGCGCCAAGTTTTCATTTAAATCCCGAAAAACTTGAAGGTGAAATTGGACCACGTTTAATCCATATGGTGCACAATATTCAAGATGCTTTGAATGAAACGCACTGACAACCGTACTTAGAAAAGTAATGGTTGTGATGGTTAAAGTTCCTCTTTCATTATGACTAAGGCATGATGAAAAACGCACTCTATACCCCAACCATTATTTTAATGGCGATTGCCGCAGGCATTTGTACAGGCGGAAATTATTTTAGTCAGCCACTTATTCATTCAATTAGTGTAAGCCTAGATTTAACCGAAACAACTACAGCGTGGGTGCCAACTCTAGCCCAAATCACCTACGCATGTGGCTTACTCTTTTTAATGCCGTTGGGCGACATAATAGAAAAACGCAAGCTGCTATTTATCTTTATGTTATTGGCTTCAAGTGGATTAATTATTAGCGGTTTTTCACACAATATTTATCTTTTACTGCTTGGTACTGTGATTACAGGCCTATTTTCCAGTTCAGCTCAATTGTTATTACCCCTTGCTGCAAGTCTGGTTCCGATTCAACAAAGCGGTCGTGTGGTTGGCTTTTTACTGAGCGGACTGATGATGGGGGTTTTACTCGCCCGTTCCCTTTCAGGGCTGATGTCTACGCTTTTTGCATGGAATATTATTTATCTGGTCAGTGGTTTTCTATTACTTGTTATTGCCTTTATTTTGCATCGTAATATTGGGTTATTTCCACCGACTAAATCTGAAAACTATGCAAAAACCATCCGCTCGCTTCCGCAGATTTTTATTCAAAATCGACGTTTAAGGACTAGAACTTATATTGGTGGTTTTACATTTGCTTGTGTGAGTTTAACCTTTACCACCATGTCGTTGCTTCTGGCTCCAGCACCCTATTTTTTTAGTGACTTTACCATTGGGCTTTTTAGTTTTGTTGGTGTGTTAGGAACGTTCGTTGCCAATTTCTCAGGCAAATTTATTGACCAAGGCTATATCCACAAAATTTCAATTTATTGCGGCATTGGGCTTATTTTAAGTTGGATTCTTTTTTCACTTTTAGCCTACCATTTCGCCTTTTATATTATTGCTTTACTCATTCTCTACTCTTCACTTTCTGCTGTTCATGTCACCAACCAAAGTATCGTATTTAAACTTAATCAAGAATTACGCTCACGGTTTAATGCGATTTATATGACAGGTTACTTTGCTGGCGGCGCATTAGGCACAACAGCGGGAAGCTATGCTTGGAAACACTACGGATGGATGGGTGTCTGTATTTTAGGCTTAATTTTTGCCGTACTATGCCTTTATTATTGTGTGAGTGATGCAAAAAATCAGCACTATTAAAACTTGTGCTGATCTTATATAAATTAGACTAATAATGAGTTATAGAAGCTAGGATAAATCTATAAAAGTCCTAATAAGCGTCCGCGAATAATATCTTCTGCATCTTTGACAATTCGACTAACCAATTCATCGCATGTCGGAATATCATGAATCAAGCTTGCGACCAAACCGCATGACCATGCACCTGCATTAACATCACCATCAATCATGACTTTTGGATAAACACCAGCAACTTCTTCAATAATATCTTCAAATTTAATGTTATCGCCGAGTGCTTTTTCTTTTGCCACGATTTTTTCTACAGCAGCATTATTCATGACACGTTCAGTATTACGTAACGCACGCATAATTAAACGTGTATCTCGCTCGGTTGCATTTAAAATCGCCTGTTTCACATTTGCATGTACGGGAGCTTCCTGAGTCGCAATAAAGCGCGTTCCCATATTAATTCCATCTGCTCCCATCGCTAAAACAGCGGCGAGTGAGCGTCCATCTGCCATTCCACCTGAAGCAACAAACGGGATTTCTAATGCATCGGCAGCTAAAGGCAATAAAATCATATTGGGCACGTCATCTTCACCAGAATGCCCACCACACTCGAAACCATCTACAGAAACTGCATCGCACCCAATTTGCTGAGCTTTTAAGCTATGTCGAACCGAAGTACATTTGTGTATTACTTTAATACCAGCAGCCTTTAAATAAGGCATGACCTGTTCGGGATTACGCCCCGCTGTTTCCACAATCTTTACACCACCTTTAATAATTGCTTCTACAAAACCCGGATAATCAGGGGTATTCACCGTAGGCAAAAAGGTTAAATTTACCCCAAAAGGCTTATCGGTCATTTCTCGGCAACGTGCAATTTCTTTTGCCAGATTTTCAGGAGTGCGTTGAGTCAGGCCAGTGATAATGCCTAAACCGCCCGCGTTTGAAACCGCAGCAGCCAGCTCTGCAAAACCCACATAATGCATACCGCCTTGAATAATTGGGTGCTCGATTTCAAATAATTCTGTAATTTTGGTCTTCATATTATTTCCACTCAATGTTTTATAGCTAGCTTCTCACTTCCTTAGCAGAGCTAGATGCTTATTTACGCATAAATCCTGTCTTCATTTAAAGTAATTTAAGGTAAAAATTTCACAATACAAAATTTTATACCACAATATAAAACAAAATAATTGATAACGGAATTATTTTCCGATAGCATCATTTTAATCAGTTTAAATTTTAGACGAAAAGTTATTTAAAGGAATGAATAATGCAGCAGGACAATAGAACTCAAAACATGCTTAAAACAGGCTCAATTCAACAGTTTTTTGATAAAAATATACTAACGCTCACCATGAGTAATCCCACTAAAAAGAATGCGATTAATTACGAAATGTATGCGGCCCTAAGTCAGGCATTAGATGAGGCTGCAACCAATCAAGACGTTCATGTGATTGTGCTTACTGGTGAAGGTTCTTCGTTTACCAGCGGCAATGATGTCAACGCATTCGAAACACGCGATACAACCAGTTCCGAACCGCCTTCTTCTATTGTTTTCTTAAAAAGCTTGGCAACCTTTCCAAAACCAATTATTGCCAAAGTAAATGGTGTGGCCATTGGCATCGGCAGCACCATGCTTCTACATTGCGACCTTGTGTATGCAAGCCAAAACTCTATTTTCCAATTCCCATTTGTAAACTTGGGACTAGTACCTGAAGCAGGTTCAAGTTATATCTTGCCAAGATTATTGGGCTTTG
This sequence comes from Acinetobacter sp. WU_MDCI_Abxe161, assembly GCF_025514355.1. Classification (NCBI taxonomy): domain Bacteria; kingdom Pseudomonadati; phylum Pseudomonadota; class Gammaproteobacteria; order Moraxellales; family Moraxellaceae; genus Acinetobacter; species Acinetobacter sp. WU_MDCI_Abxe161. Next base: position 132,233 of record NZ_JAHPTU010000008.1, on the reverse strand, counting down.
CTCGTGCTTCAGAAATTATTTTACTCGGTGAAAAGTTTTCGGCAGATCAAGCAAAGAATTATGGCTTATTGAATGAAATATTTGAGGCAACTGAGTTGGATCAAGTCGTTGAAGATGTAGCAACTAAACTGGCTCACAAACCAAGTCAAGCCTTACAGCTCAGTAAAAAGTTACTAAGAGATATGCCAATTGATGATCTACTCAATCGTATTGATCATGAGTCGACTATTTTCTCGCATTGTTTGCAAGGTTCCGAGTTTAAAGAAGCATTAAATGCTTTCAAAGAAAAAAGAAAACCGAACTTTCACAAGCAAACAGCTTAAAGTTCGCCTACTAAAAAGCCAGCTTTGATTTTCAAAGCTGGCTTTTATAAGTAAATCAGATTGGTTTAGCTAATTTCGGTGCGAATATTATTCACCATATGTAAAAGACGTGGTGCAATATCTTCTTCAAGCTTTTCACGGTTCATAATAAAACTTGGACCGCCACAGTTAAATACTAGTAAACCATGTTGTTCATGAATGAGTGGAACCGCAACCGAATTGACATCTTTATGCCATTCACCGATCGAAAAACAATATCCAAAATCTTGGTAGTCTTTAAAAGCCTTGTCTAGATCACGGTTAATTTTGATCCAGTCTTCTTTATGTTTGCTACGAATGGCATCTAGCAGAAACTCTCGTTCATCTTCAGGCATTGCAGCTAAACAGGCCCGTCCCATCGAACTTAAATGAATCGGTAAATAGGTTCCAACTTGACGGCGCATGGTCATATTGCCTTTACCTTGTACTACATCAAGGTAAATCATATTCAGTCGATCGCGTGTTGCCATGGCTACAGCAGCGCCCGCATAGTCTGCCAAATTTTTCATATATGGATGAGCAATAGAGCGAATTGACACGTTAGATAGCATGGAATAACCAAACGCAAGAACCCCTACTGAAAGCTGGAATTTACTTGAATTGGGTACTTGTTTGATATAGCCCAAACGAGACAAGGTATGTGTAAGGCGAGTAATGGTTGGTTTTGGCAAACCTGTCATCTGAGCAAGCTCTTGGTTGCCCAAATGCTGATGCTTAGGCGTAAAACAACGTAATAGCTCTAAACCACGTGCTAATGCAGTAATAAATTGGCGATCATTTTCATCCTGCATGTCTTCAATCGGATGTAATAATTCATGCCTTAACGGCGCTAATAATTTTTCTGTCGGTTCTGCATCTACTGCATCATTCATTGTCATACCAATCCATATTTTGTTTCGCACTGCGAAAATTATAATCTATTTTTTCTATAAATAGCAAAAGAGCAAACATCCTAGTCTGCGTTTAAAAAATAACTTCATTTAACTCGTTAAAGCAAAAGGTTAAATATTTTATTTTCTGATTTTAAATATAATTTTAACCCCTCGCTTTATGCCACTTATCCAATTACGCCCTTTTCTTTCAACTCAGCTAGTTTTTCTGAAGAAACCACTCGACCTAAAATCGCCTGAGTATGTTCTCCTAACAACGGAGGTGCTGTTTTGTACTCAACAGGTGTTCTAGAGAGTTTGATTGGTGACCCAATGACCTTCAATTTTTCACGTTGAGGATGATTCATTTCGACCAGCATTTCTCGGGCTATCACTTGCGGCTCTTGGAAAGCTTGTTCCAAGTTATTAATCACACCTACCGGAACTTTAGCAGCGTAGATCGCATCTACCCATTCATCTGCCGTTTTAGTTAAAAAGTGTTTTGATAAAATCCCGATGATTTCCTCACGGTGTTTGATTCGATCTGCATTTCGGGCAAAACGTGCATCATTTGGTAAATCGGGTAACCCAATACTTCGACAAAGCTGAATAAACTGAGTGTCATTTCCACACGCGATAATAAAATCACGATCAGAAGCTTTAAATACCTGATAAGGCACAATATTGGCATGTGCATTGCCATAACGCTTCGGGATATTACCCGATGAAAGATAGTTCATTCCCTGATTTGCCATTGTGGCAATTTGAACATCAAGCAAAGCCATATCAATGTATTGACCTAAACCCGTTACATGGCGGTTGAGTAAAGCAGCTTGTATGGCAATCGTAGAATAAAGACCTGTGGCTAAATCGGAAAATGCGACCCCTACTTTTTGTGGCCCCCCACCCGGCAAATCATCACGTTCACCCGTAACTGACATGAGTCCGCCCATGCCTTGAATAATAAAGTCATAACCGGGTTCTTCTGCTCTTGGGCCAGTTTGACCAAAGCCTGTAATCGAGCAATACACCAGTTTAGGGTTAATGGCAGATAAAGACTCATAGTCCAAACCGTACTTTTTCAAAGAACCCGCTTTGTAGTTTTCAATCACGACATCGGTGTCTTGAATGAGGGCTTTAATTAGCTCTTGTCCATCAGGACTGGCAATATCGATAGCAACCGATAACTTATTGCGGTTAGTGGACTGGTAATAAGCAGCTTCTTGAGTGTCTTGGCCTGAGTCATTTTTCATCCAAGGTGGCCCCCAAGAACGAGTATCGTCACCAACTTTCGGTCTTTCAATCTTGATTACTTCTGCGCCCAAATCGGCGAGAATCTGCCCACACCAAGGTCCAGCCAATACCCGACTTAAGTCGAGCACCCGAATTCCATTTAAAGCACCCATCTTCATCCCACTATATTTTGTGACTCATTTCCTATTGGAAAATTTATCCATTTAAAATTTCGCATAGCGATATATATTTTTAATATACACAGCTCATTTTAAAAATCAAACTTTAATTTTCCACTAAAAATAATGATTTTTCATAGAAAAATATAGCTTAAATAAATCAATAAATTAGGCAAACATAAAACAACAACAAAGTATCGCATTGCGAAATTAATTTTCAAAATATATTGTTTTACGTTCATCCTTTGATTACTATCGCTTCAAATATTGATGATTTTACGAACATCACATTGATTTTTTTTGCATGTAGTAAAAGGACGAGACTATGATTCGAGATCAGGAAACCTTAGATCAACTTGTTGATATGATTCGACAATTTGTTGAAGGTGTATTAATTCCTCATGAGAATGAAGTCGCTGAAACGGATGAAATCCCTCAACACATCGTTGAACAAATGAAAGCGCTGGGCTTATTTGGTTTAACCATTCCTGAAGAGTACGAAGGTCTTGGCCTAACAATGGAAGAAGAGGTCTATGTCGCTTTTGAATTAGGTCGTACCTCTCCTGCTTTTCGCTCTCTGATTGGAACCAATAATGGTATTGGTTCAAGTGGCCTGATTATTGACGGGACGGAAGCACAAAAATCATTTTTCTTGCCACGTTTAGCGCGTGGCGAAGTGATCAGTTCTTTTTGTTTAACCGAACCAGACGCAGGCTCGGACGCAGCCTCTTTAAAAACCAGTGCAGTAAAAAATGGCGATTTTTATGTGTTAAACGGCACTAAACGCTTTATTACCAATGCACCCCATGCTGGCGTATTTACAGTCATGGCACGTACAAATTCTGATATTAAAGGTGCTGGTGGTATTTCTGCGTTTATTGTTGATAGCCAAACCCCAGGCATTTCACTTGGTAAACGCGATAAAAAAATGGGTCAAAAAGGTGCCCATACCTGTGATGTGATTTTTGAAAATTGTCGTATTCCTGCCTCAGCACTCATTGGTGGCGTGGAAGGTGTTGGTTTTAAAACGGCCATGAAAGTGCTCGATAAAGGCCGTTTGCATATTGCTGCTTTAAGTGTTGGCGCAGCCACCAGAATGCTAGACGACTCTTTAAATTACGCCATCGAACGCAAGCAGTTTGGACAACCTATTGCCGAATTTCAACTCATTCAAGCCATGCTTGCCGACTCAAAAGCCGAAATTTATGCCGCTAAATGTATGGTCTTAGACGCTGCACGCCTACGCGATGCCGGACATAACGTTAGCACTGAAGCTTCATGCGCAAAAATGTTTGCAACCGAAATGTGTGGTCGTGTCGCCGATCGCTGTGTACAGATTCACGGCGGTGCAGGTTACATCAGTGAATATGCAATTGAACGTTTTTATCGAGATGTTCGTTTGTTCCGTCTCTATGAAGGGACCACTCAAATTCAACAAGTGATTATTGCCCGAAACATGATTCGCGCTGCGTCTTAATCAAATTTTAAGCACTTTAAAACGACTTGAAGTACTTTCAATCAAATGTAGGTAATGGATTATGGCTACAAATTACAAAGAAGGTCTTTCTCGTATACAACCTCATACGTGGAAAATAGCTTTTATTTTTGCATTTCTGGCACTGTTGGTAGATGGTGCAGATTTGATGCTGCTATCTTATAGCTTAAATAGTATTAAGGCAGATTTTGGATTAAGTTCAGTACAGGCAGGTATGCTTGGCAGTTTTACATTAGCAGGTATGGCTGTTGGTGGCATTTTTGGGGGATGGGCATGCGATAAATTTGGTCGTGTGCGCATTGTGGTTATTTCTATTTTAATTTTCTCGCTCCTCACCTGTGGCTTAGGTTTTACTCAAAGCTTTCTGCAGTTTGGTATTTTAAGATTTTTTGCGTCACTGGGTTTAGGTTCACTCTATATCGCCTGTAATACTCTCATGGCCGAATATGTACCAACACGTTACCGCACAACAGTCCTTGGAACATTACAAGCTGGCTGGACTGTTGGATATATTGTTGCGACTTTACTTGCAGGTTGGATTATTCCTGATCATGGCTGGCGTATGCTGTTTTATGTTGCCATTATTCCCGTCGTTATTGCTGTTCTCATGCATATTCTGGTACCCGAACCAGAAGCATGGCAAAAGTCTCGACTACAACAACCTGTTTTGGCGCAAAACGCTCCGAAGTCTTCAGCATTTAAGCTTATTTTCCAAGATAAACGAAACCGTAATATGTTTATCTTATGGGCATTAACTGCGGGCTTCCTACAGTTTGGCTACTATGGTGTAAATAACTGGATGCCGTCATATCTAGAAAGTGAACTGGGTATGAAGTTCAAAGAAATGACGGCTTATATGGTAGGTACATATACCGCCATGATTTTAGGTAAGGTCCTTGCAGGCATGATGGCTGATAAATTAGGACGTCGCTTTACCTATGCATTCGGTGCAATCGGTACTGCTATTTTCTTACCGCTAATTGTTTTTTATAACTCGCCAAGCAACATTCTCTATTTACTCATTACCTTCGGCTTCCTCTATGGCATCCCTTATGGCGTAAATGCAACCTATATGACCGAAAGTTTTGCGACAGCTATTCGCGGTACAGCCATTGGCGGCGCGTATAATGTTGGACGTTTAGGCGCAGCCTTAGCTCCTGCAACTATCGGCCTCTTAGCATCCGGCGGATCTATTGGTCTAGGTTTTGTCGTGATGGGTGCAGCTTACCTAATTTGTGGTGTGATCCCTGCTCTATTCATTAAAGAAAAAATATACGACCCACAAAAGTCGTAAAGAGATTCATTACATATATCTATATGTGGTGATGGAACTAACTATTGGAGCATATGTTTAGATAGTTAGAGAAAAATAGGAGTTTAATCCGCAAGGTTGCTCCTTATTTCCACGTATGTAGAGTTTATTACTCTTCATTTTAATTTTTTAGGTAAGCTTAGCTCCCAAGGGAGCTAAGCTTAAAAATATATTGATCTAAACTATATTTAAGGTCGTTCACCCTGTCCTAAACGGCGTTCAATATCATCTAAAACATTTGGCAAGTCTGCGACACTATCAATCACATAGTGAGCACCTGACGCATTCATTTTTCGATAGGCCTTATCTTTTAGAACAATTTGTTCATCAGCTGATAATGCACTCCACTCTTCATAACTTAAACCGACCTCATTGCCGCTAATCGCAAGTCCTACGGTCCAGCATCCCGCATTTAAACCTTCATCAATACCCACCACGGTATCATCCACTTTTACAACAGTTTTGATGTCTGATACATCAAGTTGAATTAAGTTTTTCCATAACATTTCAGGATACGGACGACCAAATTTCACATCACTGGCAGTAACAATACAGTCCGGTCGATAGCCCTGATCGGCAGCATCTTTAACCAATCGCCCAATCATCATTGATGCATAGCCTGTGTTACTGCCAATTTTTGCACCGCGACCTTTAATATTTTCAAAAGTCGCCAATGCACCCGGAATTAAAGCAGAACATGTGGGAATCGATTTTAATTGGTAAGGAATAAAGTCTTTATATAAACGGTCAATATCTGCCTCTGTTGCAGGCTGCCCATATACCTCCTGCCATGCTGCTGCTACGCGCGGCATTTTTAAAACGGCAGCAATATGATCGCGTTTTTCCAAACCCATTGGCGCACGAGCTTCTTCAACCGTAATTTCAACTTTATTGTCTTTAAATAAAGCCATAAAAGCCAAGATGGGTGCGCGTGAGCCAAAATCTACTGTTGTGCCAGCCCAGTCAAAAACAACAGCCTGAATTTGTGTATTGTTCGTCTTCATGATGTATTACCTTCAATGCTAATGATTTAATAAAAATTATGCTGGTACAACTTGGTTTAAGTGGCTTTCGCAGTAACTCGCAATTGCAGCAAGAAGCCCTTCAATGTCATGAACATAAACTTCGCCAATATTGCCAATACGGAAACAGTTAAGATCGGTGACTTTGCCCGGATAAATCACATAGCCTGATTTTTTCAAGGTTTCGTAAAAGGTCTGAAAGCTAAATGTTTCATCTGTCGGGTAAAGGAATGTGGTGATAATTGGTGATTGGGGTGCTTGATTGCCTAATACCAATTCAAAACCAAGCTGTTGCATACCTTGCGATAATGTTTGCTGGTTTTGTAAATATCGTTGATAACGTGCAGCTACTCCACCCTCTGCCTCAAGCTCAAGCAAGGCTTGATAAAATGCACGTACTACATGGGTTGGCGAGGTAAAGCGCCATTTACCGTTATGCTGTTCCATGGTATTCCACTGGTCATATAAATCGAGGCTGACCGAACGTGCCAAACCTTTACACGCTTCTAGGCAATCACGTTTCGCCAAAATAAAACCAAAGCCCGGCACACCTTGAATACATTTATTCGCACTTGAAATCAGAAAATCAATTTCAAGCTCCGTGATATCCATTGGCACACCGCCAAATGAACTCATCGCATCTACAATCCAGATTTTTCCTGCTGCTTTAACTAAACGGCCAATATCTTGAATCGGATTTAAAATTCCTGTGGTGGTTTCACAGTGCACACAAGCAACATGGCTAATGGTTTTATCTTGTAAAACGCGCTCAATCTCTTGTAAATCTGGTGTTTGAGTTTCTAAATAGTTCAGCTCTATCACTTCAATATTTAAGCAACGCGCCATTTGCACCATACGTGCACCATAAGCGCCATTATTAATGATCAAGATTTTGCCATCACGCGGAATAGCGGAACCAAGCACAGACTCCACCGCAAAACTTCCACTGCCTTGCATTAACACAGCCCTATATTTTTCAGGTTGACTGGTTGCTAAGTTGACCAGTCGATAGCGGATATCTTGTACAAGCGAATTATATTCTTGGTCCCAAGTACACCAGTCTTTTTGCATGGCACGGCGGACCGTTGCAGAAGTTGATAATGGACCTGGTGTCAAAAGCAGATATTTGTTTTCTAAATCCATATCGAGTTGTGTTTGCATGTTCATAAGATTACTCGTTTCGTTCACGTTAATTTCAATATACACCAATCTGGTTTAAACCAGATGACAAACTAGTAAATATTTTGTTCTAATATTTCTTTCATAAATCCAGCCCCTGTGGTCATGCCTTTGCCAGCAATCCCACTCACCAGAAAAATGTTCTTTTCAGCTTCAGTGACACAGGCCAGCTCATGTTCATGGGTGAGGTAATAACCATTCCAACGCTTTTGAATCGGAGGTAAGGTCAGCCCCAGTTTTTCGTGGCAGTAGGCTTGAATAAATTGATTAATGTCTTCGCGTTGCTCAAATTGAGGCGCTTCATCAAGCGGATGGTATTCGTGACTATCACCTATGATGAGTTCACCAAATTCGTTTTGTTTAATCAGAATATGAATCCCAAATTCTTTAACAAACCCTCGTTGTGACGCTTTAACCAGCTCTGCATGACTAGGGCAAATTTCAAAGGCTGGATAGCGCGAAATCGACAAACCTGAATAAAGAGAAGCGTTTAATTTTTGTTGAAATGGTTGAGTCAGGGCCATTTGTAAGCCACAACGTTTCAGGTTCAAGCTTTGTAAAAGATCTGGATATAAAACATCAATCACTTCACCGTGACAGATCAAAACTTTATTTGCCCGATAAATCTCGCCATTTGTCAGATGAACTTGACACTTTTCCTGCTGGTATTTGGTTTGTACTACACAAGCATTGGTATAAATCTCTACACCTTTACTTTGTGCATATGCCAACAGTCGCTGTCCAATCACATGCGGTTCGACCGAATAATCTTCTTCAAAAACCAAACCGCCTTGAAACTGCTGCTCGGGGTTTAAATAGGAAAATTGGGTGACAAGTTCCTCATGGCTAAGCAAATGAACCGGAATCTGGTACTTGCCTGCACGCTCGGCAAACTCATTTAAAACCTGCCATTCAAGTGCCGTATTGGCGAGATAAATACCTTGTCTTTGAGCAAATGAAATATCAGTTTCAGCTTGAATACGCTGATAAAAAGAACGCGTTTCAAGGGCATACTTTCGCCACAATTGCTCAGGGTGCGTTAATGTCGATGTTCCGACCATGCCAAAATTACGGCGAGTTGCCCCCACTGGTTGAGCATTTTTCTCGAAGATACAAACTTTTAAGCCTTGTTCCTGCGCTTGTATGGCAGCGGACAAACCTAAAATACCGGCTCCGACAACAATTAAATCAAATTGTACGTTATTCATAAGACTTCCAATTTGCGAAATTTAGGATGAACAAACCCTAGCCTTGTTGAACAAAGCATTTCGTTTCAGTCGATTAAATAAAAATTGTGTTTAGCTAAGACTTAATGAGAGCTTTCACGCCATTGCTGACTTCTTGCCATGATTTTTCGGGTAAATAACCAATGAATGAGTTTTACAACACAGGAGGTCGTCAAAATTAAAATACTCATCGCAACAGCAGCTACCGTGTCTCCTGCATCGTCCATATTTAACACAGCAACCGCAGCTAAACTGGTATCTGGTGAATAAAGGAAAATCGCAGCCGATACGGTGGTCATGGCATTCACAAAAACATAGACCGATACATCGCATAGTGCTGGGAAACACATAGGCAAATACACTTTCCAAAAGGTTTTCCACTTCGATGTACCTAGCGTTTCTGCTGCCTGATCGAGCTGAAGCGGAATCTGTTTAATGGCATTGGTTAACGTGAGATGTGGCACAGTGTAGTAATGCATGATGGTTGAAATCACCAAAATGGTCATGGTTCCATACAGCACATTTAAAGGATTACTTTGTTGGTTAAAAAACAAAATATAAGCAATACCTAAAACCAGCCCCGGCACCGCAAGAGGTAATAGAACCAAAGCTTGTACATAATTTTTAATAAGTGGATGTGCCTTAAAACGTTCAGTTAATAGGGCTACCATAAAAATCAGTGCTGTACCAAAAACTGTACTAAAGAGTGCCATTCGAACTGAGTTAAAGTAAGCAGCCCAACCACCACCATCGACATATTCAAAACTGTAGTGTCGCAAGGTCAAAGACAAATCATAAGGCCAAGACTGGATAAATGACGCCAGCACCGCCGTAAAGATAATCAGTAAAATCGCACCTGAAACCACGCCACAAAATAAGCTCAGAACGACTTCAAGTTTTTTATTCTGTGCAGAGACATAAGGTTTAGCCTGAAAAGCTTGAAAACGTGCATGGCGCTTGCTTTGTATTCGATCGAAAATGAATACAAAAACTGCTGGTAGCAATAACAAGATGGAAATGACCGCGCCCATGCTCATATTGTGCTGTCCAATAATCTGTTTATAGACATCAAGCGCCATCATGTTAAATGAACCGCCAATGACTTTTGGAATCCCAAAATCTGTTAGTACATAAATAAAAGCCACCAGACTTGCGCTAATTAAGCCATAACGAATTGCAGGTAAAGTCACATGATAATGCGTCTTCCAGATATTTTTACCCAGCGACAAAGAGGCTTCAATTAAACGCTGATCGACACTTCTAAAAGAGACCATCATTAACATCAAAATGGCTGGAAATAGCCAAAAGCAATAACTGATTAAAATACCGATTGGGCCATAAATCTGTACATCACCTAATAAAGGCTTGAATACACCTTGCTTGCCAAACAAATAAACCAATGCCAACGAAGGCAAAAGTGACGGCGCCAAAATCGGTAAAAAAGCCACCAATTTAAAGAAGCCTTTGCCTTTAATATTGACATTGGTCAGTGCAAACGCATAAATACTGGCAAGAAACACTGTAATGACAGTAGCAGTACAAGCTATCCAAACAGAGTTAAATACAGAACTGAGTAAAGCTGGACTGCCAAAATAATTATAAAAGTTCTCAAGACCGACAAAGTTTTGGTTTTCGTTAAAAAATGCGGTTTCAAACAGCATCATTAAAGGTGCAATAATCGCTAAAGTTAAAGCAATTGCCACAACAAACAAAGCAATGTTCGATCTTAATGAATATTCAGTTTTTCGACGCGGCTGTGTTTTTAAAACCGCTGAAGCAGTTTCATTTAACATAGTGCGTACCCTTGTTCGTCAAAGACATGAATGAGCTGATTAGGCACTTTTATAAACATGAGTTCTTGCAAAGATTTGAACTTGGTATTTTCAATTTCAATTTGCAAAAGATGTTTTGCCTGCTCAATTCCATCAATATGAATAGCGCAAAACAAACGGCGTTTTGCACCTAAAAATTCAGTGCTTAATACTTTAATTGGCAGATACAGTGATTCTTTATCACTACCGAAATCATCAACCAACTCGACTGCTTCGGGTCTAAAACCAATGCTGTAGTTTTGCCCAGTTTTTAGCTTTTGCTGTTCTAGATTTAGAGGGATAAAACCTAAAACATCGAGCTGATTCTGTATTGCACAAGTAGCTTTTAAAAAATTCATGGTGCCAATAAACTTGGCAACGAATTGGGTTTGTGGCTTGTAATAAATATTGTGCGGCGTATCGATTTGCTCAATCACGCCATGATTCATCACCACAACACGGTCAGAAATGCTTAATGCTTCTTCTTGGTCGTGCGTCACCATAATGGTTGGCAAATTAAGCTGCGATTGAATTGAGCGAATCTTTTGTCTTAGGTTCAAACGTACCTGAGCATCAAGTGCTGAAAGCGGTTCATCTAGCAATAAAATATCTGGATTCGGTGCAATTGCCCGAGCGAGCGCAACACGCTGCTGCTGCCCGCCCGATAATTGGTTTGGATATTTTTTTGCAATATCAGGTAACTCAATCAGCTCTAATAACTGCTGAACCCGTTGATTACGCTGTGCTTTATCCCACTTTTTTTTGTCCAAGCCAAAAGCAATATTTTCTTCAACGTTTAAGTTTGGAAATAATGCATAGTTTTGAAACACAATGCCACAGTGACGCTTTTCAGCACTTAACAACGTAATGTCTGTACCCTTTTTTATGACTTTTCCATAATCAGGTTTTTCTAGACCTGCAATTATGCGTAACAATGTGGTTTTACCGCATCCTGAAGGCCCTAAAAAGCTGACGAACTCGCCAGCTTTCAGGTCTAAATTAATATGTGTTAGAGCCTGAAAGTGTTGGAACTTTTTTTGAATATCCCCCACTTCTAAAACTGAGGGGCCATGTTCAGGATATTTATAGGTCGTTAAGGTCGACAATAAATGCCCTGCTAATTCGCCCTTTGGGTTTTGACCTAGCAGCGATGATTGCAATGACGAAGGTATTTGCATAATGAGGCCCTTATTCAAAAGATCACTTTTCAAAACGCTTTGACCATTCAGCCAAAATACGTTCACGCTGTTCGGCCGCCCAATAAAAATCATTTTTTACAAGCAGTTGAGGAAGTTTTTTCGGGAAACTCATGGTGGTATTTTCAATACCTTTATAAGCGACCATTGAAAAGTTATGTGCATAAGCTTCATTTGCCGCTTTGCTTACCGACCAATTAATAAATTTTTGTGCGCTACTTAATTTCTTGGTTCCTTTCACAATTGCTGAAGCTTCCATTTCCCAGCCTAAACCTTCAGTTGGATAAACAACTTCTAAAGGTGCCCCTTCAGCTTTTAATTTAAATGCTGGATAACCGAAAGAAATACCAATTGGAATTTCGCCTTGTGCGGCCATTTTGCAAGGTTTTGAACCAGAGTGAGGATATTGTGAAATGTTTTTATCTAAAGCCTGCATATAACCCCACGCCTGCTTTTCACCCCAGATCTGCATCCAAGCCGTGACATCCAAATACCCTGTGCCACTCGAAGCTGGATTTGGCATCACAATCAGGTTTTTATAAATCGGGTTGGTTAAATCTTTCCAAGTTTTTGGAATCGGTAACTTACGTTTTTCTAATTCGACTTTATTGACACAAATCGCAGATTCCCATGCATCCATACCCGTCCAAGTTGGTACAGGTTTTTGACTTACAAATTCGGGTTTTAAATTTTGGACGCCTTCAGGCTTAAAAGGCTCAAGCATGTCTTTCTTTTCCATGACCAGCAAACTGGTTAAAGCCACACCAAAAATCACATCCGCTTGTGGATTTTTCTGCTCTGCCAAAAGTTTCGCGGTGATTACACCTGTTGAATCACGTACCCATTTTACTTTTAGCTCTGGATAAGCTTTGTGTAATTCTTCTTGGTATTGTTTAAGCTGGTCGGCTTCCACTGCCGTATAGACGGTAATTTCTTCTGAGTTTTTTGATGTTGCTGATGAACATCCCATTTGAAAAGCGACCACCACACCTAAAACTGATGCAGTGCCAAGTTTAATTGTCTGTTGAACATACTGTTTCATCTGCAAACCATCGAATGCAATTATTTGATGATCGTATTTCAACAGGTTTATATGACAGTTTGATTAATCTGGTTTAAACCAGATTGTATTTTTATGCTCGTGCTTCGAAATGTAAATCTAGAACATCATGTAGCCAATATTCTTGGTCAACATCGGTAATCACGCCCTTTTCATTTCTGTTACTACGGCAAATATATAAACCGAGTGCACCGACATTGACATGAAGCGCTTTGGCCTGTTGTTCCGATAAAGCTGTTGGATAGAGGTTAATGTCGGCTCTGGTGATATGGCAGTTATATTCATTTGCCATCAGTAAAGTAATGGATTGCTTGAGATCATGAGTTAAAAACTCAGGAAAAAGCTCTGCATTCACACGTAAATGTTCAACCAACACAGGACGTCCATTAATACAGCGACGACGCCAAACTGAATAAATCGGATGCCCTTTTTCAACTTTTAAATGCTTGGCATCCCAAGAAGTGGCCTGAGTCAGTTCACTGGAAATCACTTCTGTAGAAGGTTCATAGCCTTGTTCAATCACAAACTGGTTAAAGTTTTTCGTCGATTGAGGGTGATAAATAATACGAGGAGAACGAACATACCAACCACGGCGGTCTAATCGATAAATCAGACCATCAGTTTCCAAAGCCAGTAAAGCTTCACGTGCAGCCACTCGTGTGGTTTGGAATTGTTCCGAAAGTACTCTTTCTGATGGGAGTTTTGCGTGGGCTTCTAATACGCCAGATTCAATATCGTGGGCAATTGCATCGCGAATAGGAATATATTTAGGTATGCGTGCTTGGTCCTGTTCCATACAAACTTAGAATTTATAAATAAAGAAATTAATAGCAATATACTGAAAAAATATGACAAAAGCTTTTATTAATGCTGATCTTTTAAGCAAAGCGCACCGCATCTCAGACTTTTTCCAACTAAATTTTCCCATAGAAAAAGGGCATCTATGTGCCCTTTTATCTTTTTTAATTGTTAACTCGCATGTTTAAAACTATCAATTTGCTTAATCTCATAAGGCAAACCGACATAGTTTTCGGCTAATGTAGTTTTACCCGCAATCGAACCCAGTACATAACTTAGCTCTGCTTGCTTAATCTTATGATCAAACTCACTTTCAGTTTCAAAACGATGCAATAAATGAGTCATCCACCAAGAAAAACGTTCAGCTTTCCAAACACGTTGTAAGCATTTTTCAGAGTATTCATTTATACCTTGTTCTGAACCCTCCACATAATATTCAACAAGTGCACTTGATAAATAAGCAATATCAGAGGCAGCGAGATTTAGACCTTTTGCCCCTGTCGGTGGAACAATATGCGCAGCATCGCCTGCTAAAAATAGTTTTCCGAAACGCATTGGCTCGGTCACAAAGCTACGTAACGGCGCGATACTTTTTTCAATAGAAGGCCCCGTCACTAGCTTTTCACGGCTTTCAGGGTCTAGGCGGTTTTTTAACTCATCCCAAAATTTTTCATCGGACCAGTCTTCGACGTGATCTGTTAAAGGCACTTGTAAATAATAGCGGCTGCGCGTTTCTGAACGCATACTGCATAAAGCAAAGCCACGTTCAGACTGTACGTAAATGAGTTCATCGGCTACAGGTGGAACATCGGCCAATACGCCTAACCAGCCAAACGGATAAACTTTTTCAAAGGTTTTAATTTTATCTTCGGGCACGCTGGCGCGGCAGACACCATGGTAGCCATCACAACCAGCAATAAAGTCACACTCAATTTGAAAAGGTTTACCTTGGTACTCAAACTCAACTTTTGGAGCAGTGTAGAAATCTTTAACTTGTACATTTTGAGCTTCATAAAATGAAGTGAGCTGTGCTGCTTCACGGGCAGTCATTAAATCTTTAGTCACTTCGGTCTGACCATATACAGTCACTTGTTTTCCACCCGTGAGTGCTGCTAAATCAACCCGATGCAATTCACCGTTGGTTAAAATTTCAATGCCCGAATGCGGTAATCCTTTGTCTTTTAGGTTTTGGTCAACGCCTGCTTGTTTCAGTAAGTCGACCGAAACTTGTTCTAAAATTCCTGCACGAATCCGTGAAGCCACATATTCAGCACTACGTTGCTCAACAATAATATGATCGATGCCAGCTTTATATAGAAGTTGCCCAAGCAATAACCCTGCTGGTCCAGATCCAATAATTGCAACCTGTGTCTTTAAAATATCCATAACTTCATCCTTGTTTCATCCTGACTTTTAAATTACTGGCTTTAAGTTTTGTTCACTATGTATCCAAGACGAAAATAACCGTTTATCATTTAGTTTGTCCGGATAGCGGACAGAAACAACCAAAATAACAGGAATGAATGGATGCCTTCTCTCGATGCTTTTTTAGAGCACCCGACCTCGCATGAGAAAATTCGTCAAGATGACTATATTGCAGGATTAGCTAAAGGCTTAGCTTTACTGGAAGCTTTTGGAACAGATCGGCAACGGCTTAACGTCACTCAAGTGGCTGAGCGAACCGGTATTAGTCGTACAGCGGCAAGGCGTTATTTAAAAACTTTAAAATACTTAGGCTATTTAGAAACAGATGAACATTACTTTTGGCTCACTCATCGCGTGCTACGCTTTTCGAGTTCTTATTTAAGCTCTGCCCATCTGCCTAAAGTTGCTCAATCATTTTTAAATCTTTTGTGCGCGCAGACGTCTCTGACTTTTTCGATTGTAGTTTTGGACGATAATGAAGTCGTACCGATTGCCCGTAGCTATTTACCGCAGCAAGATAATTTGCGTGTAAGCCCTTATGGTATGCATTTAGGTAACCGACTCCCTGCCCATGCAACTTCTACGGGTAAAGTATTACTGGCAGCACTGTCTGAAGAAGCTCAACGTACGTGGGTAAAAACTTACGGTTTAAAGCGTTTAACCCCTTTTACCCTTATAGATGAGTCAAAGTTTTTTGAAGTGCTTAAGGGCATTTCGTTATCGGATTATTGTCTTTCCAAAGAAGAACATGAGCTTGGCGTGATTGCGATTGCCGTGCCCGTTTTTAATGCACAAGGTCAAGCGGTGGCAGCGCTTAACTGCATGTCTCAAACCAACCGCGTACAAGAAGATTATTTAGTTCAGCAAATTTTGCCATTGCTACGCAACACAGCAAATGAACTTAGAAATGTGATTTAAATTATATAAATAAGGCCTCGTCCACTTGAACAAGGCCTTTTTTAATATTCAAAGCTAATGTTTATTGCTCAGATTCAAATTCTTTAATTGCTTCTTTAGCAATACGAAAGCTATCTACAGCAGCAGGCACGCCACAGTAAATGGCTACCTGTAAAAGCACTTCACGAATTTTCTCTTTAGGCACACCATTTCGAAGTGCGCCTTTAACATGTAGTTTTAATTCATGTGGACGATTTAAAGCTGAAATCATTGCCAAGTTAATTAAACTGCGCTCAGGCTTACTTAATTCTTCACGTCCCCAAACAGCTCCCCAGCAATATTCAGTGACTAATTCTTGAAGAGGAAGATTAAATTCATCGGCATTATTAATCGAATTATTCACATATTCTTCACCAAGAACTTGTTTACGGATTGCTAAACCCTTTTCAAATTTTTCATTACTCATATATTCAATCCTCCAAACAAGGTGTATTTAATTTCCAGATAATCTTCAATACCGTATTTAGAACCTTCACGCCCCAAACCAGACTGTTTAATTCCACCAAAAGGCGCAACTTCATTTGAAATAAGGCCTTTATTAATTCCGACCATGCCATATTCGAGCTGTTCACTCATTCGCCAAGCACGGCCTAAATCTTTGGTATAACAATATGCAGCTAAACCAAATTCAGTTGCGTTTGCCATTTCTACCGCTTGTTGCTCGGTTTCAAATTTAAATACGGCTGCTAGTGGGCCAAACGTTTCTTGAGTTGCAACGTCCATATCAGCGGTAACATCTGCAATCAGTGTCGGTTCAAAAAATAATTCACCCGCTGTATGTTTTTTACCACCAATCACAAGACGACCATTTTTATCTAAGGCATCTTGAATATGTGCTTCAACTTTTTTCACCGCATTGGCATTAATTAATGGCCCAATGTCATGCCCTGCTTCTAATCCATTACCAATATTAAAGTTTTGAATTTTTTGGCTTAAGGCAGCAATAAATTTTTCATAAATGCCTGCCTGCACCAAAAATCGATTGACGCAGACACAGGTTTGCCCTGCATTTCTAAATTTGGCAATGAGCGCTCCCTCAATTGCTGCATCTAAATCGGCATCATCAAATACAATAAACGGCGCATTGCCACCCAACTCTAAGGAAACTTTTTTCAAGGTTTTTGCTGAACGCTCAAGCAACATTTTGCCGACGGGTGTTGAACCGGTAAAAGTAAACTTGCGTACGACATCACTTTCAAAAATCGCATCACCAATATGAACCGCATCGCCCGTAATCACACTAAAAATTTCAGCAGGCACGCCAGCTTGTACAGCTAAGTCGACTAAAGCCAAGGCAGTAAAAGGCGTTTCAGGTGCCGGTTTTACAATGCAAGGACAACCTGCCGCCAAGGCTGGAGCGACTTTGCGCGTAATCATGGCAGCCGGAAAATTCCAAGGTGTAATCGCTGCAACGACACCAATAGGCTGTTTATTTACAACAATACGAGCATCGGGATATGGGCTTGGAATAATATCGCCATACACTCGTTTTGCTTCTTCGGCAAACCATTCAATAAAACTTGCAGCATATAAAATTTCACCTTTGGCTTCGGCTAAAGGCTTTCCTTGCTCACTTGTTAAAATAAAAGCCAAGTCATCTGCATTTGAAATAATTAAATCAAACCATTTTTTTAAAATAATTGATCGATCTTTTGCTGTTTTATTTTTCCATAGCGGCCAAGCTTCTTTGGCAGCTTCAATGGCACGCTCGGCTTCAGCCTTGCCCATATTTGGGACAGTACCAATCACTTCTAATGTCGCCGGATTTAAAATTTCGGATGTTTGTTGATGGTCTGCATCGCACCACTTTCCAGCAACAAAGGCTTGCTGACGAAATAAAGCGAGTTCATTAAGCTGCATGATCATTATCCTGTTGAGATCTTCTGCATTGATAGTGGAGCGATAGATAAATTAAATAGCTCACCATCAACTTTGTATTATGGCATACCAAAAATTAATTTAAAAAAATTTTCGGTATGCCCGAATGTTTAAATGTTTTTAGAAATAATAAAACAGCGTTAAGTTAAGCAACTTATTCCACTGGTTATCATCCCCTTGTGCCAATGAATCTTGAGTCCCACCAATGAACGGGTCATTTTTACTCATGATGTATTCAGCCACCAAAGATAGCTGTTTATGGTCAATAGACACACCAATAATATTACGGATTGAATCTTTCATATTGTCCTGATCTTTATCGTACTGACTGTACATAAAGTACGGCGTAATGTTTCCGATCTGCTTAACATTTTTGAAAGAGTAGCCCACGTCTGCGGTATAGAACGTTCCTTTGTTCGCCACATAATATTCACTGTCGTAAGAACCCATGAGTGACTGATTAGGATTGAACTGATCCTGATTAGTGACATCATTTTTACCACCTGTAAGGGTCACATTAAAATTGCCATAATTGGCTTTACCAAAAAGTGCCCATGCATGACGACGTCCATCACTTGAAGCAGCTTTATTTTCAATATCCGATGTCCAATATGAACCACCGAGCTGTGTGCTTAAACCATTAATTCCAAGATTTACATCTTGAGTCACTCGGCCTACCCACATGTTCTTTTCTTGCAAATCGGTTTTATTCGGATCGTCTGAACTCACGTAGTTCGCTGTATAGCGACCTGAATCTTGGGTAGAGCCTGTGTAGTTTCCACCATCTACCGCAAAATACCCCACATCAAATTTGGTTGCTGTCGGCAATTCAAAGTGATAGTTCAAACCAAGATTATGAACATCTTCCAAACCTGCGGTTGTGCTCATACTTCCATATAGGCTATTGCCCCAGAAACGTCCCGGCCCAAATGGAATCGGCTGAACACCTGCCACCACCTGATCTGTTTTATTTAATTTGTATCCTACATAACCATCAACCAATGTAGAAAAATCACATAGACGGTCATATTGATAACAACGATATTCCGCATGACCAAATAAGGGTCCACGCTCGTAGTCCAGTTTTAACTGCGCAGCATCAAAACGAATTTTTTGGTCAGAAGCAGACTCTCCATAGTGTTTATCTTGATAGTTAGCGCGAACATAGCCTGATACGGTGAGCTTACCGTATTCACTATCGGTATCTCCAAAACTTACACCTGCGTAACTTGGATAAATTACGGCCATCAATGCTGTGCTTAAAGCCGCTTGTAAATAACTTTTTTTCATTGTGAGATTCCTTTCACTACAATGCTTATTGAGGTAATTTTGCGTTTAATGCGGGTGCTGAACATTTAATCTTTCCTAGATTAAAGACGTAATACACCACCAGACTCACCACCAATCCAATGACCCAAGAAATATCCGCATCTGGAATTACATCGGCCAATGCACCTGTGAAAAACGCATTTTTTAAGAATGGAATTTGTACCGCAATCCCAATGAAATAAGCCGTAAGCGCTTTTGCATTAAATTTGCCGTAAATACCGCCATCACGTGCAAAGATCGATTGAATGTCATAAGACTTTTTATTCACCACATAGAAATCTAATAAATTAATAGACACCCATGGCACCAAAATAAATAACAAGGCAAAAATCACATTCAAGAAGAAACTAATAAAGTTACTTGATGCCCAAAGTGCCGTTAAAGTCGCTAGAACTAACACAATGATTGATAACACGACTCGAATATTTCGGCTTGGCATCCACTGCCCTGCAAAAGTCTGAATAGAGGTAATACAAGACAGAACCGCACCGTATAGGTTCATGGCATTATGACCAATGATATTGCATAAGAACAAAATCATAAGGACGTAACCGAACAGCCCAGTACCCGACTTTACCGCTTCCATCGCATCTGTGGTTGAGCCAATACTGACCGCAATCGTACCAAATGCCATCGCAAAAATAGTTCCTAACGATGCACCTAAATAGGTAAAGATAAATGGCTTATAAATACCAATCGATTTCGGTAAATATCGTGAATAATCTGAGGTATAAGGCGAGAAACTAATTTGCCATACAGCACACAACCCAAACATGGCAAACCAGCCTTTCATATTGAAAGAGCCTTTAGCAAGTACATCTGCATTAATATGCGGCACCATAATCATGAGGCCGATGAGCAACGAACCACCCATAAACCAAGTTCCAATTTTATTGAACTTATGAATAAAGTGATAACCGATCACACCAATTGTGGTTGCTGCAATTGCACCAATCACGGTTGCGGTCGGCACTGGAATGGCAGGAACAACGGTATGTAGGGTTTTGCCTGACAAAATAATGTTAGAAATGAAAAAACCTAAATAAATGAGGGTGGTAAACAGCACAACCAGCAATGCCCCATAACGTCCAAACTGTGCGCGGCTCTGAATCATTTGAGGAATGCCGACCTGCGGACCTTGTGCAGAGGTTAAAGCTAAAATCGCCGCACCAAAAAAATGTCCACAGCAGATCGCAAGCAATGCACTTACAATATTGAGGTTAAAGGTTAAAATTGACATTGCACCCGTAATCACGGCAAGCGGTGCAATATTGGTACAAAACCATAATGTGAATAGATCGCGAACTTTCCCATTACGTTCAGAGGGAGCAACATAATCAATAGAATGACTTTCGATAGCGAAAGCATTATTGCTATTTTCGTTTTGGCTCATATCCTTAATCTCTCTTTGAGGAATTCATTTCCTCAACATCAAAAAATCTGCCCAGCCAAAGTCATTTCAATATGACTCGGCTTCATCTTTTTATTTCCTTTTACAAACAGCTCATTTCTCTGTTTGTGTTGTTTTAGCCAAGAAAAAGGTAAAGCCAGTCCGATCAATACTTGATTAAGCATCGATACATCTAGTTTTACGTTTTCAACTATTAAAGCTTTAGGCGATTACTGGGTTTGACTGATTCATTTTTTCATCCTTGAAATTAAAATCCCGTTATATTTTCATACCTCAAGTCATGACTTATCTCATTACAAATGGGTCATCAATTGGCTCATCTGAGGTACGTAACCAAACTGTTTTGGTGGCGGTGTAATCTAGAACCGCATTTGCGCCACCTTCCCGACCATGTCCCGAAAGCCCATATCCACCAAAAGGTGCAAGTGGAGAAACAGCGCGGTAAGTGTTTAACCAAACAATTCCCGACCCAATCACTTTCGTCATACGATGCGCACGGCTTAAATTGGTAGTAAAAACGCCTGCCGCCAATCCATAAGGTGTGCTATTGGCTTTTTGCACAGCTTCCGCTTCATCTTTGAAACTATCTACCGATAAAACAGGACCAAATAGTTCTGTGGTAATGCAATCTGCTTGAGGTGCATCGGTGCAATCTAAAATGGTCGGTGGATAGTAATACCCTGCTCGCTCTAAGCTTTTACCGCCAGTAAGAAGTTTTGCACCTTGCTGGATTGAACTTGCAACGACTTGCTCAATTTTTTGGCGTTGGCGTAAGGTACAAAGTGGTCCAAACTCGGTTGCCATTTCATGAGGTAAACCAATTTTTATGGTTTGTACGCGCTCAACCAAACGTTGAACAAATTCATCTTTAATACTTTCTTCAACCAGTAAGCGTGAACCTGCCACACAACTTTGCCCAGTAGCAGCAAAAATAGCAGCGACCTGAGCATTTACCGCACTTTGAATATCTGCATCAGCAAATACAATAAATGGAGATTTGCCACCTAATTCGAGTGAAACTTTTGCAAGATTTTCAGCCGAGTTACGTACAATGTATCTTGCCGTTTCTGGACCACCTGTAAACGCAACATGTGCAACATCTGGATGACTACTCAGCACGGCGCCACATTCAGGCCCGAAACCAGTAATTACATTGACCACTCCAGCCGGAAAACCCGCTTCATGGACCAATTTAGCAAAAGCCAACAATGGCCCAGGACCATCTTCAGAGGCTTTTAACACGACTGTACAACCTGCCGCTAAAGCTGGGCCGACCTTCACTGCTGATAAAAATAACTGACTATTCCAAGGAACGATTGCAGCAACCACACCTACTGGTTCACGAACAATCCATGCTTGCATGTCTGCCTTATCAATCGGTAGAAAACTACCCTCTAATTTGTCGGCAATACCAGCATAGTAGCGATAATATTCAGCGACATAGGCAATCTGGCTCGATGTTTCACGAATAATTTTGCCCGTGTCACTGGTTTCAATTTGAGCCAATTGCGGCGCAGCTTTTTCAATTAAATCAGCCAGTTTATAGAGCAATTTACCGCGCTGTGAGGCAGTTAACCCTGCCCAAGCCGGTGCTTTTAACGCACTTGATGCCGCCTGCACTGCTCGATTGACTTCATCGGTTCGAGCTTCCGGCATGTGTGCCCAGACTTCACCTGTTGCAGGATTAATACTTTCAAAAGTCGCTGCACCAGATTCAAACTGACCATTAATATAAAGCTGAAAATCTGCTGTCATGATATTCGCCTCTATGCAAATGCCGGCATAACATCATTGATCATACGTTCTAATGAGGCTTTTTTACGTTCAAAGCTCATGCCCGTATCAATCCAGAAAGAATATTCGTTGTAACCCATTGCTTCATAAGCTTTTAAGCGGTCAATGACTTCTTGGGCTTGCCCAATCACGTTATTTTTGCGCATCGCTTCTGGTGTATAAAAAGGATGTGCAGCAATTTCTTCGGCACTTAAAGGCGCGATTAAACCTTGATGAATTTCACGCTCATTTTTAAACCAAGCGCCGAAATAGTTATAGAAGGTATTAATTTCATCTGCTGCCAATTGAGCATCTTCTTCACTATCTGCCACATAGGTATGGCGAAGCAACATAATTTCAGGGCGCTGAATTTCATTGAACTTTTCACAAGCTGCATTGAAATGTCCCATGAGTTTTTCAACTTCTTCGTCACCTAAATGCAAAGGCGTTACCTGTACATTACAGCCATTTTGCACAGCAAATTCATGGCTATTTGGATCACGGGCTGCAACCCAAATTGGTGGGTGCGGTTGTTGAAGCGGTTGAGGTGCTGAGGTGGTTTTTGGAAACTGCCAAAATTCACCGTTATGCTCATAATCGCCTTTCCAAAGGTTTTTAATGGCAGGAATCATTTCACGTAAACGCTGTCCTGCACTCCATGCATCCATGCCCGGAACCATACGTTCATATTCAAACGAATATGCACCACGAGCAATACCAATATCTAAACGGCCATTGGTAATAATGTCGGTCATTGCAGCTTCGCCTGCAAGTTTAATCGGATGCCAGAATGGTGCTACCACCGTACCTGTACCTAAACGAACATTTTTGGTTTTATTCGCTAAATCAACCAGATTTAAAAATGGGTTTGGTGCAATGGTAAAGTTCATGGCATGGTGTTCGCCTGTCCAAACCGCATGCATACCGCCACGGTCTGCAATCTGACAAAGCTCAATCATTTCATCATAAAGCTGCTTCTGGGTTTGCTGATCAGAAACACGTTCCATATGCACAAATAATGAAAAACGCATGATTAAACTTCCTCTTTAACGATTTGACGAACTGTACCTGTTGTCTGATTTCCGTAATAAACACCATAAGTTTTCAGATGGTTTTCTTTGCGATAGCGCATCAGCATACTTTCTAAAGCGCTGTCTACAAACTCTAGCTTTTCAAGATCGTTTAAATCGACAAACTGACCTTTGGTGGCTTGAGCTACGGGTGTGTTGCATAAAAATGAAATATATTGCTGCTGGTTTTCAACGTTTTCATATACAGAGTAAATGAAGTTGGCAGAAGCATCTGGCTGATATTCTGCAAAGATTTTCTCAAGCGCTTTATCGGCACCGTCTTTATCTACCATCACATGTGGAATAGTCCATTTATGATCGGCAGTTTCTTCAAGCAAAATGGTATTTTCATGACCAATGATCGCACTCATCACCACTTTAGGACCAGAGATGACCTCGGCAGAAAGTTTGGCCGGAGTGAAATATCCACCACGATAATAACCAAGACCTGCAAAACCTGTCGAAGCAAAATCTTCAACTTTACCAATTAAAATGGCGTGGTCACCTGCATCGACAACTTGGTAAGTTGTACAGTCAAACCATGCACTCACATGATGGATTAGTGGATTTTGGCAAGCACTTTTTGACCATGAAAGATTTGCAAAACGGTCTTCGCTTGGACGAGCAAAGGTATTTGAAACATCCTTTTGCTCTTCTGCCAAAATGTTAATCGCAAAATGAGTGGTATTTGCAAAGTTATGATAATTGCTTGATGTCTTGGCAATACTCACTAGAAGTAAAGCTGGGTCCAAAGACACCGAAGCAAAAGAGTTCGCTGTAAAGCCAAGTGGCGTTCCATCTTCTTTACAGGTTGTGACCACGGTAACGCCCGTCATAAATGACCCGAAAGCATCACGTAGTTCACGTATTTTATTAATTGTATCCATTTCACTCATTGTTATATTCCTTCAGCAATGTGTGGCAAATTAAACGCTGGTTTCCAACCACGCTTGCATTGCATTATTCACTTTGTCAGGTGCAGTTAAATTCACCATGTGACGTTCATTTTCAATGACAATTGCAGTGCCATGCTTTGCTTGATTCGCCATTTGCACAGCCATTTCTGCAGTTGAGTTCGGATCATCCGTTCCGGTCAACACCAAAGCAGGACAAGTAATCTTTGACCAGTCATCTGCATAGGTTTCATCGCCTTGCGCAAAAGCAGAATATGCAGTGGTATAACCAGACAAGTCGACATTTTCGAGCCATGATTTCACTTTGGCTGCCGCTATACGCTCGACTTCACTTTCGCCAAACCAGCGCTGTAGCGGAGTCTCAACATCAATACGACCTGTTTTTAACTCTTCAGCTCTTTGGATCACGGCATTACGTGCTTGTGTTGTACGTTTATATACACCATTAAGCACCGCCATCCGTTTAACTAAATCAGGACGGGTAACGCTAACTCCTGTAGTAATTAGCGAGCCCATTGAATGTCCCGCTAAATTTACAGGCCCTAAATTTAAGGCGGTAATAAATTCGATGGTCCATTCCACAAAATCTTGTAATTTTGCGTCTGCCGGTAATTTGGTGCTTTGACCATGGCCCGGCATATCTACTGAAATGACATGATAATGTTTAGAAAAATATTCAATTTGTGGATACCATGCCGCAGCTTGCATTCCCACTCCATGGATCAGAACCAGAGGCTCTCCTTCGCCTTGCTCAAAATAGTGAGCAATACGGTTATTTGACAGCTGCAGGGTTTTTGACATCATGACCTAACTCTTCCAAATCTTTATAACGATCACCAATACGATGATGTGGTCGACCACCTGTTGCTGCACCAATCACAACAACCAGCTCATCGGCAGCAGGTGCATCTGGAATTGCAAATTGCAATGTTAAGTAATGAGAACGGCGGCCTTCGTCATTTTTATCCATCATTGGAATTAAAATCGGCGCATTTGCTGGGCCACGGGTATTGTTAAATGCTAAATAAGATTTCGCACCAACAGCACTACGGTAAGTATTACCAAAATGTAAGGTGTGAATTAAAGCTGATGCATGCTCAAGTTCACCGTTTAAGCCCACCACTGCACTTTTACCAAAAGCTTCAACAGCTTCGCCCGAACCGACTTCATCAAGAATAAGCTTGGTTAAATGTTCGCTTAAGATCGGTGCAATACGGCGAATTTCCGGTGTTAGGTTTTCTACATAACCTTGCCCTGCCCACGGATTTTTAATCACCGCTGCGGCTGCCACCATTTTTAAAGGCTTTGCTGCTTCTTTGCCGCCATCTACATAAGTGGTTTCTACATGAAGCACTGTTTTACGTATGAGTTCCATTGCTCTTCCTTGCAAGTAAATTATCTTGTCATTCGTATTATGGTATACCATAATACATACTGAAAAAAAAGCAAGAGTTTGCTATGCTAATTTTTATTGAAAAACATGTGATGAAACTCAACATGTTAAAAAACAGGAAAATTTAATTATTTATGAATCTTAAAATTGAAAACCCGCCCGTAACATTACGAGAGCTGTGTTTAGATAAAGTGCGCAATGCCATTATTACGGGCTATTTCCCTTCAGGAAAAAGACTGGTTGAAAGAACGTTATGTGAAGAACTCGGCGTGAGCCGTTCTGTGGTTCGCGAAGTGATTCGTTATTTAGAAGCAGAAGGTTTAGTTGAGATTTTGCCAAATAAAGGCCCTATTGTTTCGCTACTTAACTGGGACATCGCTTCACAGATCTATGAAATTCGTCTTTTGTTAGAGCAAAGTGCTGTGGTTGACTGCACTAAAAACCTCGATGAAAAAACTGCTGAAAAATTAAAGCTTCTATTAGAAGATCTTAAAGCTGCTTTTGCTGCCGATGACATCAATCTGATTATTGCGACCTCAACCCAGCTTTATCAAACCATCTTTGCTACCGCAAAGCACCATATTGCTTGGGAAGTGGTGCAACGTTTAAATGGTCGAATTAGCCGTCTTCGTGCCATGACCATGAAATCGACAAAACGTGAAATTTCAGGTTATCAACGTATTAAAAATATGTGTGAAGCCATCTATCTTCACAAAGACCCTGAAAAGGCAAAACAAGCGGTTGCTGAACATATTGCTGAAGCTGCGGCTGTCGCAAAAAATATTTTAGATGCGTGAAATCGCAAATTTTAGGAAAAGGTAAATAGACCTTTATTTAATAAATTATAGGGAAATACGATATGTCTGCTTACTGGATTGCTCATGTCACTATTCATGATATGGAACAATATAAACAATATATGGCCACTGCTCCGCAAGCTTTTCAAAAGTACGGTGCCAAGTTTCTTGCCCGTGGCGGTGCCTCACAAGTTTTAGAGGGGCAAGAGTTTGAACGTCACGTGGTCATTGAGTTTCCAGATATGGAAACCGCACGTGAATGTTATTTTTCACCTGAATATCAGCTTGCCAAAAGTAAACGCCAAGGCTGCTGTGATGTTATGGTGAGTTTTGTTGAAGGGATCTAAATTGCTGAATTGATTTCTCTACTTGAGTAATCAATTCTTTTTTAAGTGCTTAAGGACAATTCGTTTTTAGGCATTGGTTTGGTGATGAAGATTTTGTTCTATAGACATAGCTTTTTGCCAGCTTTCTAAGCTTTCTAGATTTTTTACATATTGTTCAATATTGAGATATTTTGAGCGAATATTTAAAGAATTAATTAGACCATAGACTACGAAACCAATCATAAAATCTGCACCCGTTAAGCTATTGCCTACTAAGAATTTTTTGCCTACTAATTGTTGATCTAAATACGAAAAAACTTTATCCAACTCAGCATGCGCATATCGGTCCAAGAACTTTAATTGAGTGCCATTTTTTAACTCAATCGAATTAAAAATATTTAATAAATATGGAACCATAGCCGAACTTTCTGAAAAATGAACCCATTGCAAATAATCAAGATAACTGTCTGAATCTTTCGCGGGCATAAGTTGAGGAGCAAACTTTTCAATCAAAATTTCTACAATTGCCCCTGATTCTGCAATTACTTTTCCATTGAGCTCAATCACAGGTGATTTGCCTAAAGGATGAATGTTTTTTAATTCTTGAGGTGCGAGATTTGTAGTTTTATCTCGGAAATAACTTTTTAATTCATAAGGTTGATTAATTTCTTCAAGTAACCACAGAATGCGAAATGAACGTGAAGCATTTAAATGATGAAGAATAATAGACATTAATTTTCTCTTTTAAACTAGAAGGACAACAAAGTAAGGCCTCACTATATAGACTAGTAGACGACCGGTCTAATATTTTTTGTTATCAGTACAGCAAACGACTATATATTGGATCTTCCTCAACAAAAAACACTTCCCCCGATGAGGGTAAGACCCATTGATAAGTTCCTTCTATTTTCTGCATTTTTTCTTTAAAAATATCATATATTGCTATAAGAACATGTTTTTCATCATATTCTCCTATATAGCCGAGTTCCTTTTCTTCGTGAAAATCTCTAAACATTTTGTGCATTTTTACTGGTTTAAGTTCCATATCCTTTCTCTTTTTTTATTATCACTCTAATTATTATGATCCTTTTTTTATTTTAAATACTAAAAAAATGTACCAAAATATATCTTATAGCAATATCAATTAAATGGTCATTAGGAATTTAATATTTATCAAACCTAAACTTTTCCATATCATAAGGGATATCTAGTTTTACGCTCCATTTGCTTGTTTTTTCACTTATTATAATTGCATCAACCTCAAAAGCATCCTTATCACTAAAACCTTTTATTTTTAAAAAATTAATAAAACTTGAGGCATTTATTTTATTAAGATATCCAACTCTTAAAGTATCTATATAGACAGCGATTTTATCAGTTTCTTTTTCGAGACATATTACAGCATTTTTAAAAACCTTAGTTCTATCACCATTTTGATTACCGACTAAAGTTATCAGTTCTTCTTGGTATAAAGTTACAATAATTTCATGTTCAAAAAAGTTTTTATTCTCTGTAAATATTTTACCAGCTATTTTTAGGGTACTTTCGGGAAGCTCAAGACTAACTTTAGAAAAAACTTTAAATAAAATATAAGAAAAAACAAAGAAAATAAAAATTATTATAATAAAAGACATATTCAAAATATTCCTCTTAATTTTATAAACTGGCAAAAAGAATAGTTATTCTTTCTACCAATCCATCATTTAAGAAAAAATAAATTTATTATATTAATATTTTTTCTCTTCTTTCTCATTTTGATTTACTTTTTCTACATCATTCTGATCAGGAGTTTTTGGCTCAAACTCTTTACCATCTTGCTGTTGCTGTTGTTGCTCTTTTGATTTGTCTTGATCGCTTTGAACTTGGTCTTGAGACATTAGAGTCTCTCCTATTTAATGGTGTGCAGATGATTATCTAACACTTAGTTAACATAGTCCTTTTACCTGTATATAGATACAAGGCAAGTGTATCTGAATGTGATAGTGTTGTTTATTATCATAATAATGCATATTTTTAATTTATTTAAAATTATCTTGGTGATTAATATACTAAAAACAAAAAAAAGCACCTAAGGTGCTTTTTTTATTTTTAAATATTATTGAGCAATAATATTTGTAGCTGTAGGACCTTTTTGGCCTTGAGCTATATTAAAGGTAACACGTTGACCTTCATATAATGTTTTAAAACCAGAACTACTGATTTCTTTGAAATGTGCAAAAACATCTGGGCCTGTATCTTGTTGAATAAAACCAAAACCTTTAGTTTCATTAAACCACTTCACTGTACCAATTGCTGTATTAGACATAATATATCCTTTGATTTTTAATAATATAAAGCCATATTTCATGACTCATTAAACTTTGAAAAAATAATAACAAATTGAGCTTAAGATCTTAAAAAACGAAGGATTATGAATAAAACTACGATACTAAAAGAGGATTTACTAATAAGTCTTTTTTTCTAGTTAATTCGAGTATACGCTAAATAAATATTTATACAACAAATTTAAAAATATTTATTTATTACCACCCTCTAATTTAAAAATAATAATTCTTAGATACAGAAATACTTTTTATAAAACCTGCTAACCAAAGAATAAATTCATGTTCATTCTCAAAATTAGGAAGAAGGCTTAAATCTATTTTTACCACACGCTCTTTCATGGGCCGATTTAAGCAATTTTCAAAATCAATAACACTATATTTTAACTGCAAATTATTTGTAGCAGCTTCCTTTTTAATTTCAATCAACAATCTATTGAGACAATCTACTAAATTCTTAGAAGTCTGATTTTTAAGATGAATATTATGATAAACACTTTCAGCCACATCAAAATATTTATTCATTTCAGTATCCATATTTTTCTCATTTTCTAAGCAATTTGATTGAGTATGCATGTAAAACTGTATCTTTATGTTGTATAAATATATTTGAAGATCAACTATAGCACTTCAATAGAAATACCTAACTTTCACTTAAGGAGCTTAAATAATATATTTGGTTGAATTGTAATTATTAAAAAACCATTAAAAACAATAGCGATTTAGGGCTATGTTAACTCTTGTATTTGATTAAAATACCCTTCTACTTATATATCAACAGACTATTTGATTTAAAGAAATATGATGTCGATAATTAAACAGTTTCAGGCACATATTTCTACATAGAGTTCTCACAATCACCGCAATGTAACTAAATTAGAAGCCTACGATAAAGCTTCCTTACGATGATTAAGAAGTTTAAAATGTCTGATTTCAAAGAATTTTCTAAAAAAACCACACAAAATCAAAGTGATTCGAATGCTAAACCTACTGAGGATAAAACTGAAAAGACTGTACAACCCCCTGAAGCAGAAAATAATCCTGCCGGAAATAATAATAAAAACAAAGAGGAATAAATAATTAATTAACTCAGAAGCTCTATACTAAATAGAGCTTTTGTTTAGCACTATATTAATTAAAAAATATTTTACCTAAAATTTTTTCATTAAAAATCAACTACCCGCCTAATTTCACAGATATATTTATTTTAATTTAAGTAAGTTCAAATCTTTTATTTAATATTAATTCAACTCTTCTTTGTGCATCACAAAAATCAATCTCTTCACTTATCCAAAAGGTATGAAGTTGTCCATGTAAATGAAAATGCTCTTTATTATATTGTGAACCATGGTCAGAATAATGACTATCTACTCTGAAATGATTTTGATCGTCTTTTCTTTTTTTCCCGTTAAGTATACCGCCAATACAGATATCCATTTTAAAGCCAATAATTAATCGAAATTGACTATAACACATAGAGCGCTGTTGCTTAAAAAAGAGTTGTTACTAATATTTTTACAGAATCATATAAAGTTTTTTTATTGTGATGTATCTACTTAAATTTAAACAGAATAAATAAATATGATGTATGTTAAAAATACTTCGACCTGCAATATGAATATTTATTTATCTAAAATTTATAACATTTTCAAAATAATTCTTCTGGGAAGAGACAAATCACTATATGCTGCATGAACAACTTACAGAAATTATCCTCATGTCACAGCAGACCCTGCTACAAGAACTGAACTCCAGAATCGATTATTACTCTAACAGAACAGACTACCCACTACGCAGAATTTTGATAGGTTACCGTGCATACGCAAAATTGATGCTATGTGCATCTTTCTCAGATGAAGTTATAAATTCTGCAATTGACCCAAATAAACGAAAATATAAAAAGTTAAAAATCAAAGTCACCAAAGATGATGACCAACTCGAACTTGAATGAATCAATCAAAGCGGCTCATCCATTCGTGCTTTTAGACAATTGATGTCATGAGGCTAGAAAGCCCAATTTTAAAATATAACCTTTTCAATTCTCGAAATGCTTAGAAAAACAAAGAGGCCGAAACCTCCTTATTCTTATTACAATAAAAATTAGTCATCAATTGGCGAACGCTTGCTTAGAAGTGCCTTTAATCAAAAGCTAACGATCACATAGCCAAAGAAAAGAATATTTGCACTCAAACTAGCATCGACTGCTGAGCAGAGATACCCGCGAGTGCGCCCTGCGATGATGCTACGGTAACTGAGGCCATAAGTGGATTAGCGAGATCACCAGCGGCATAGATGCCGGGCATACTGGTTTCACGACGTTCATCAACTTTAAGAACTATACCGAAAGGTGTATTGATCGTGGCAAGACCCAATGTTTCGTGTAAGCCTGCGGACGGCTTAGTGTCTGGATGTGCAAATAGAATATCAACCATGACATTTTGATGGTTATCAAGACCTATAGTTACTGTGCGCCCTTCGTTGTGGACAATTTCAGTAATCTGACCCTCTACAACATTTACATTACGGCGTTCGAGATCTGCGAGAACATCAACAGAAATCTCGTGACCATTGGTGAAGACTGTTAATGTACTCGTCCAATCATGATATAGACGTACATAATTGTGGGACTTTGGACCAGACCAGATGAGCCCCCAATGTTGATCAACAACTTCAAAACCATCGCAATAAGGACAAGGCACGATAGATGCACCCCAGTTTTCAGCGAAACCAGAAATATCAGGCATCTGATCGACAACACCATAGCTTAAGATAAGGCGGCGTGCGCCCATAGTTTTGCCATCGTGAGTCAGAACAGAGAAGTTATCGATAGAACCAGAGATGCTTTCGGCCCGAGCATTGACTAACTGAATCGTTGGATAGCGTTCTAACTGCCGACGTGCTTCAGCTAAGATTTCTAGAGGTGGCTTGTGGTCATGTCCAAGCAGCCCATGAGAATGACCAGCAAAGCGATTGCGTGGAAGGCCAGTGTCAAGAACAGTGACCTTACGACGGGCACGGCCGAGTTGCAGTGCTGCGGCAAGACCAGCAAAACTGCCTCCTATAATAATGACGTCATCCATAGTGATAGGCTCCTAATTTAAATCAAGAAGTTAGCTGATGCCTTAAGTTCAATACCCTGCTCAGATATTTACTTGTAACAGGCAATTAATACACTTCGATATTGCAGAGAAAGTCACCCATCACTGTGCTGCCCCATCGAACAATATGGCGTTAGATATGCAGGAGGAAATCTAGGTATAAAAGACATCGCTGAGATCTAATCACTGGCTTGCACATTTTGGATACTTCATGGTATCGTAATTCAGCAATTAAGATACTGTCAAGGACTATAATTATTGTGAGCGAGAAAAAGAGAAGTCAGCGCGGTCGACCTGTCAATCAAGCATTAGCTCAAACGATAGTGGATGCTGCGTATGAACTTTTTGTCGAATTGGGTTTTCAAGCAGCAACATTGGACAAAGTTGCCCAGAAAGCAAAGATATCGAAGCTTAGTATCTATCGACATTTCGAAAATAAAGAGGCCCTTTTCAGCGCAGCAATATTAGATCGGTGCCAACAGTTTGCACCACAAACTCTTTTTGAAGGGCTCCAAGGTTCGGCCGAAGAACAGCTCATGGCGGTGGGATCGTCCCTACTGCGTACGTTATTAAGCCCAGACGTTCGTAGTGTCGAGGCTATGATCGTAGCCGATAAGACAAACCAAAAGACATTAAGCAAGCTCCATTATGAAGCTGGCCCTACCCATGTCATCACCCAAATTGAGGCCATGCTATGTCAGTTGCATACCAAAGCGCTTCTGAACGTGCCTAATCCTTTTCAATCGGCTCGAATGTTTGCTGCGCTTTTTAAAGGGTGTGATCTGTTAATGATTGCGCGTTTTGATGAAGCACGAGCAACGGACGATCATGAAATCGAATCCTATTGTCGATCGGCTGTTAAAATGTTCATCGCCGCTCATGGTGGTAACGACAAGACGGGTTAATACGCCTTGTCGTTACAAAAACGTATTATCTTTAGCACCACTCATATAACGAATATCAGCCTGTAAGCCCTTATTCGTGTATATGTCTTAAACGACCCCCACCAAAAAACAATCCAACATCTTTTCCCTATCGATTGCCCCGTCTGAACTTAAAAGCTGAATGATTGCGCCTTCAATCATATATAAAAACAGTTTGGCATCTTGAAAAGTCGCATCGGTGTTTAGCTTTATAAGTTGGCTATAGATTTCATTGATGAGCCATGTTCGATATCTCACCGCGATTTGATAGGTATTTGGATAGGTCAGTTTCGTTTCAAAAATGGCTTTAAATAATAAAAAGTACAGCCCTTCTACATCGGTGTGTAAGAAATAAAGCTTTTTGAGTTTATCGGTCACGCTTGTGCCTTGGTCGTACTCAGCAATTGAAACCACTTTTTCTTTTAAACGTTCTTTTTGTACGATTAGACAGATTTCAATAAACCGCTCTTTTGAATGAAAAAAGTTATAAAAAGTCGCTTTGGTAATTTCACACTCTTTCACGATTCGATCTACCCCAACCGTATGAAAGCCACGATGGTGAAATAAATCAATCGCCTTATTGATGACTTGTATGGCACGGGAAGAAAGCACTAAATTTGGCATAGTTTTACCGTTATAAATTCTTGTTGTTTCTAAGCGAGATACTTTTTTGGGAGAAAAAAAGGCATAGCAAAGCCGTAAAGACTGTGCGTTGCACATCTCGAGTTTGTTATTACTAAGTTTTAAATAAAAAAGACTTTAAGCCTGAAAACCTTAGGGCGTTCAAGCTGCTTTAATTTTTAAGCTGTGTCGTTATAGCTTTTGGCATTGAGAGCCAAGAAATAATGGATGTGCAAAGCCAACTCCTTTTTATTGGGAGTTCTGCCGACATTAAAATGATGGTGGCAGAACGAGAAAGGGTTCGCGGACTGGGTAAGATAAACCAGCACACCCGAAGGTGTCCCTCTCCCGTCCTACCGCAACGGGAGGAGACGAGGAGTCTACACATAAGACTATCCCTCAGAAAGGAATAAATCTGATGTGATCTTACAGCGGTCCGCGACGACCGACTGGCAATGTAGGCCAGCAGGCAAAGAATAGTGCCCAACCCTTTTGCAGTCAAGCACGCAAAATGCCATTTGTTTTAAATTAAATCATTAGAAAAGTAAGGCTAAAGAATGAGGGAGTTATTGTTAAGTGGGGAAATAAAAACAGCCTGCTGATGAGATTTTTATTTGAAGTAGAAAGATTGCGTATAAGGTGTATTATGTTGATTTTAAATAATCTAACTTATTCAATATGAAAAAATTAGACTTCCAAATAAGTAAGATAACAGAAGTAAAAAATCCTATTTACTATGGAGATGATTTTTTACATTTGTATATTCATACTGAACAAGCAAGCTATATTCAATTTTTTTGCTTGGATTTGTTTTACTATGTAGACAATATTAATGAGTTACTTGCATGTATTCTTAATAAAGAAACAAGGGCAGACTATTCATTTAGAGAATGGATTGTTAATACAGAGTTTAAAGAAATATCTATCCATGAATTAGTAATACAAACTAATGGTCTAATAAATCAATTAGATATGATTTTAAATGAATCTCCAGCGAGCTTAAGTGCCAAATTGCTGAAAGAACACTTATGTACTTTAAATTTTGAAAATACTACAAATAGTTATGAAATCTTAGGTTGTTCTAAAATTGTCCCTAATAGTCCTGATGAAGGCGGCCCAAATTATCAATTTTTTTGGGAAAATAAGGGAAATTTTTATTTTTTACACATTCATTTAGAATCATAAATTCTTCTATTTAACACAATGGGCGTTATCTGAAATATAAAAAATAAAAAAGTCTGTCTGAGAAAAACTTTTCAATATAAATATACTTAGATGTTTTATAGTAGGTTTAATATACTAACTTTAGTCAAGCCAAAAGATCATATCTAAAACTATGGAAAGAAATGAATACCAAGAAGAAAAAAACATAAAGTTCATTTATTCGAGTAAAAGGCGAATTCAACAAAGAGTTCTACAATTAGAGAAACTTACGGCAGAGGCCATTCATAACCATATTCAGCACAACTACAAAGATGAATGGTTTGAAAGTAACTTTTCAATTTTAAGTTGTTGGAAATTCTCTAAAAAAGACTTTGTTAACATCGACAAATTTTGGTGTGATGCCATTTATTTCGAAGACTTTCAGATAGAAAATGAACGAGTATTTATTTTTAATGGACACGCGTGGATTGGCTTGGTAAGCAATGTCGACTCTGAATGGAAAGTTCCAGTCTCAGGCAAATTTTTTATCAGTTCGAATGGGAAAACTTTAAAAAGCTATACCTTAACTTTTTACAATGAAAGTCAGGAATTAGTTTTATCAAAACGGAATTAATATGAGTATTTTTCTAATCCGACATGCTGAAAGTGAAGCCAATATTAATAGAAAAACTCTTTCGCATGCTTCAATTGCTTTAAGTGAAAATGGACATAAACAAGCCCAAGAACTCTGTTCAAAACTGCCCGTGATTGATCATGTGATTGTGTCTCAATACTTGCGTACACATCAAACCGCTTCCCCATTATTAGAAAAATATAATCTCAATTTTGAAGTAGATGAAAATTTGCATGAGTTTAGCTATTTGTCTGAACGTAAATGTGCCAATACCAATATGGATGACCGTAAAGCTTGGGTAAATGCTTACTGGGAAAAAATGGATTATCAGCACAAAGATGCCAATGATGCCGAATCTTTTGAAGATCTGTATTTTCGAGTTCAAGCTTTCCATGAGAAGTTAAAAATATTGGCTGAAAATTATGTCCAAAAGAATTTGGCTGTGTTTAGTCATGGACAGTTTTTACAGCTTTTGTTGATGCAAATACAGCAACCTAAACCACTTTCCAAAGATTTAATGCGGCAATTTAGATACAATCTGGTTTATCAGCCAATTAGAAACACTCAGGTTTTTACTTATTGAACTGATAAATTTCATATAAGGTATATAATTTGAGAAACTCTTTAAAATAATGAATAGAGAACTTATGACTCAATTTCCAGATCTACTTAAGAAGTTACACCAACTAGATTTTGATTATGCTGATGGAGATGGCATTGATTTTGAGCCATACCAAGATTTCCTATCGCCTGAAGAAACAGCTGAATTGTTAACAGCTTGGACTGGAAATCCTCAAGCTGATGCTAGTACATTATTATTTTTTGGCCAAGATGGTACAGGTGGGTGTGCTGCTTTTTGGATAGTAAATAAAGACAAAAATATATTAGATCAACCAATTGTATTCTTAGGATCAGAAGGAGAAATGGGAGTTGTAGCGAAAGATTTTAATGATTATCTTTGGTTGTTGTCACAGAATCATGGCCCATTTGAATCTATCGAATATCCTGAAGCTAACACTCAAATTAATAATGTTTTTCTGACTTTTGCAAAACAGAATTCTAAATCTAATTCTAGATCAGTTACTGAAATTTTAAACGATGCTCAAAGTTCTTATCCTAATTTTAAAACTTGGATAGAAGACATGATTCGGTAATGAATATACCTATTAAGACAATGGGTATTACATAAGATAAAAGCAGCCTACTAACGATAGGCCGTTTAGATACGGAGCATAAATTTTAATGAATCAACTAGAATTAATTCTAAAAACCTTCCATGAATATGAATTTAAGGAAGGTTTAGATGATTTATTCTATTTATCAGGTAACTTTCTCAAAGAAATTTACCCAACGATTATGCTCGAATATGACCAAGATACAGCATTCTTCATGGCTGTAAAAAGCTTGTTAGACAGTGGTGATATTTCTCTATTTTATAATCTAAACTTTGAAGACCCATCTAGAGATGGCGAATTGCTAACTGGATCAGCAGAAGAACAAATTAAGCAGTTAAAACAAGTCTGGATCGGCAGTGATGCTATCAATAAGATGGATGAGGAAAATAATTATATAGGATGGTACTTCTTAATACATTGCCCTTATGCATTAGCTCACAAAATTTATGATAAAGATGGAAACTTTGAACATTGGTTTTGTACTGGCTAGTTATCTTTAAATCTCTAACCAACAAACAATCGCCTATCACGGTGCAAGCCTATAACACGTAGATGTAAATAAAGCGACTCTATTATTCAAACCATCTGTTATCACAACTTCATAATGCGCGAATTTTTTACTACTTCCAACCTTGGTTGCCGTTGCAAATAACACGCTATCTTTCGCACCGCTCATATAGCGAATATCCGCCTGTAGGCCCGTATATGGCGCATCCCCTGCATTACAAGCCATCGCAAAAGCGATATCGGCTAAAGAAAATATGACACCACCATGCACGCCGCCCAAGGCATTCATGTGTTCGTCTTTTACATTAAGCTGACAACGCGCTTCATCAAAACTTCGATGCAGCACTTCAACACCTAATAGCTCTGCGAATTGATCAACCGCAGTCGTTTCCATATTTTGCACAAACGTCTCCCTACTCGTGCGAGTATTCCTTAAGTTTTATGAACTCATGTGTATCGAAATCGACTGATTAAAAGCCGTTAAACACTATCTTGTTTAATCTGATAGTTTGAAGAACTAAAGTCTTTATAGGTCAGGCGGTCATCCAACTCTGATGTTAAAGGCTGAACTTCTTGCATTGAGTTTAAGCAGCGCTGTGCAAGCTCAATGTATTCTTGCGTGCCTCTGGTTTTCCACTTTTTTTCTTGTTCTGATAAATCACGTGCAACCTTGGCAGGACTGCCCATTGCCAATACATTTGCCGGAATTATATCTTTGGTTTTGACCAAGCTATTTGCACCAATAATGGTGTTTTCACCAATTTCAGCATAGTCCAAAATTACGCTGTTCATGCCGACCAAAACATTCTTTCCAATACGGCAGCCATGCAAAATTGCACCATGCCCAATGTGACCCATTTCCTCAACTAAAGTCACGCTTTGCGGAAAACCATGTACGGTGCAGCTATCTTGAACATTGGCATTTTGCTTAATATGGATACGACCAAAATCGGCACGCAATGAGGCAAATGGCCCTACATATACACCCGCTTCAATAATCACATCACCAATTAAAACAGCGGTTGGATGTACAAAAGCCTCTGGGCTGACGACGGGAATAACACCGTCAATACTATAACAAGGCATGATTTAACCTCTCATTTGTTGCAACCAAACCTCCGAAACGGCGCCAATAATGTGCTGTAGCATTTGGCATTGGCCCTTCTGCTGTTGCGGCAACAGACAAGAAGTATTCATCGGCAGGTTCAAATACTTTTTTATAAATATTCATTGATAACGTTCGTGCACTAATCGCAGGCCAGTCAGTTGGCAACAACTCAAGCGGCAATGCAGGGTCTTTTAATAAAATCCGTCGATAATAATGAATCAGCAAAGTTCGAATTTGAAAGGCCTGAACAGGTTCGAGTTGTTCGTTTTCCTGCATCAGCAACACGCCAATTTCTCTAAAAATATCGAGAAACTGTAGATATCTTTGGCGTAATTCATCGATTGGCCAGTTGGTTCTGAGCATACGGCCAATAGTATCGACCGAATTATTAAAAAGCTGCAATGTTTCGGCTTTAAACACCACCACTTGCTCACTCATATTTAAGTCGACCAACAAGCGTTGCAGTTCAATACGGTTACAACCCGGATAAGCCATTAAGTTTGTCGAAATATTGGCAAACCCTAACCATTCAAGTTCTTTCTTTAGCAATGCTTTATTTTCAGTGTCGAGACTAGACATCAGAATAAGATCCCAATAATGATCCCACTCTTTCATCTGGTCGTTATAAATACGTTGCTCGGCCTGCAAATACGTCGAACGGCTTGAATCGGTAATTCGATAAAAACTGGTTCTGCCAATTTTGTCCGAACATAACCAATCATTTTTAACTAAACGAAAAACAGAGGTTCTTACAGCACGGTCATTAAAACCAAATAGCTCTAATAACTGAATCAGGCTCGCAAGACTAATATTTCCACCCCGATGAAGTACTGAATCTCCAAAAATTGTCGAAATAAGCGAAGTTCCACTTAAGGTTTCATTCTTTACAACAGAATCAATTATTTGCTGTATTTTTGCACTCATACTCATGTCTTGGCGTTTAGTTTCAGGGTATAGATTCTATACCCTGAATGATCTTGATGTTAAGCAATCTGACGCATATCGATTACCCGCTTTGCCTTACCTTCCGAACGAGGTAAGGTCGCTTCTGTCACAACTTCTACAGTAACGCTAATCCCAATCATGGTTTTAATACGTTTGATCAACTCCTGAGCAAGTTGATTGGCCTGTATAGTACAGTTATGACACATCTCTGTACGAATATGCAAAGTATCCATATGTCCTTTTTTAGTCACCAAAATTTCATAATTTGGAACTAAATTCGGAACTTGCAAAATTTGCTCTTCAATTTGAGTGGGGAAAACGTTCACGCCACGAATAATCAGCATGTCGTCACTACGGCCCACAATTTTATCCATTTTACGCATTGCCAGATTTTCACCCGGTAGTAAACGGGTCAAATCACGAGTACGGTAACGAATAATCGGTAAACCTTCTTTGGTAATGGTGGTAAAGACTAACTCGCCAAGTTCGCCATCTTTACAGACTTCACCTGTTTCAGGGTTAATAATTTCTGGGTAGAAATGATCTTCCCAAATGGTTAGCCCTTCGCCCTCGCCTAAACATTGCATCGCAACACCCGGCCCCATCACCTCAGACAAACCATAAATATCGAGTGCTTTAATATTGAGGCGTTCTTCAATTTCACGGCGCAGTTCGTTGGTCCACGGCTCGGCACCAAAAATACCCACTTTTAAAGACGTATTACGTGCAGTACCAAATTGTTGCTCGAGCTTTTCAATAATACTCACGCAATAGGATGGCGTAACCATAATTGCAGTCGGTTTAAAGTCTTGAATAAGCTGAACTTGCTTTTCAGTTTGCCCGCCAGACATTGGAATAACCGTCGCACCTAAGCGCTCGGCACCATAATGTGCGCCTAAACCGCCAGTAAACAGTCCATAGCCATAAGCCACCTGAACCATATCTTTCGCAGTTAAACCTGCCATACGTAAGCAACGCGCAACAATGTCCGACCACGTATTAATATCTTTTTGGGTATAACCCACCACTGTCGGTTTACCTGTTGTGCCTGATGATGCATGTAAACGCACAATCTGCTCTTGCGGCACGGCAAACATTCCAAACGGATAGTTGTCTCTTAAATCCTGTTTGGTGGTAAATGGAAACTTCGCCAGATCTTCTAAAGTGACGAAGTCATCAGGATGTACACCTGCTTCATCGAACTTTTTCTTATAGACCGGACTATTTTCATATACAAAAGTCAGGGTGTGTTTTAACCGTCTAGTTTGCAGTTCTCTAAGCTCTGCAAGTGTTAATTGTTCAACATTATCCGTTGTAAGGCTGTCCATCGCCTCTCTCCTCATTATGTAATTTTAAAAACCGTCTGAATTAATTTAAGTTTTCCAAAATCAGTGCGACGCCTTGTCCAACACCCACACACATCGTGCAAAGTGCATAGCGTCCACCGCGTTTTTTTAGCTCACGTGTTGCGGTAATCACTAAGCGTGTACCACTCATACCGAGCGGATGTCCTAGCGCAATCGCACCACCATTTGGGTTCACGCGTTCATCGTCATCTTTTAAACCAAGTTCACGCATACAAGCTAAAGATTGGGCTGCGAATGCCTCATTCAGCTCAATCACATCCATCTGATCTAGCGTTAAACCTGTTTGCTTTAAAATTTTCTGCACAGCCGGAACAGGACCTATACCCATATATTTGGGTTCAACCCCTGCACTTGCAATACCAATCACGCGTGCTAAAGGTTTTAAACCATGTGTATCTGCAAATTCACGGTTGGTAATTAACACACACGCGGCGCCATCATTTACACCAGAGGCATTTCCGGCAGTCACCGAACCACCTTCTTTTCTAAATGGCGCTTTTAGTTTTGCGAGTGCTTCAAGTGTCGTTTCACGCGGATGCTCGTCTCGATTAACCACATTCACGTTTTTCTTACGATCTACAATCTCGACAGGCAAAATCTCGTCGTTAAAAAAACCGTTTTGTTGTGCCGCAGCCGTTTTTTGTTGGCTACGCAATGCAAAAGCATCTTGGTCTTCACGACTAATCTGATATTTTTCAGCTACATTTTCGGCAGTTTCCGGCATGCTGTCGGTGCCGTATTGTGCTTTAAGTTGCTTATTTACAAAGCGCCAGCCAATGGTGGTGTCATAAATTTCAGGAGTACGGCTAAAGGCTTCGGTTGGTTTAGCTTGTACAAATGGTGCACGGCTCATTGACTCAACACCACCTGCCAACACAAACTGCGCTTCACCTGCTTTAATTGAGCGTGCCGCAAGGCCTACTGCATCTAAACCAGAAGCACATAAACGATTGACTGTCATGGCCGGTACTGTATCAGGTAAGCCCGCCAAGAGTGTTGCCATACGTGCAACGTTACGGTTGTCTTCACCTGCTTGGTTAGCACATCCTAAAAACACTTCATCTACCGTATTCCACGGTAAGTTCGGGTGTTTATCTTTTAAATATTTGATGGGCAATGCTGCTAAATCATCTGCACGTACAGCACTTAAGGCACCTGCATATCGTCCAATTGGGGTACGAATAAAATCGCAAATTAAAACGTCTTCCATGTTGACTCCTGATTATGCAAATTCGGTCATATCACGTGAATATTGAGTAGCAATATTTTGAGTTTTCGCTACGTATTGCTTGAGGTAGATACTCGCGCGATATTTTTCCTCTCCATACAGTGCATATAAGTTATTTAAAGTTTGGAGCACATAAGCGCCGCCCATTTGTGTCAACCACTGGTAAGGACCTTTAGGATAATTCACTCCATATTTCATGGCATTATCAATATCTTCCAGACTCGCAACACCATGTAAACTTGCTTCGCAGGCTTCATTAATGAGTAAAGCGATGGTGCGTAAGGTTAACAGTGCCGGATGGTCTTTAATCCACATCACGCTAATACCAAACTGCGCAAAGTAAGCCTCAATTTTAGCCAGATCACTTGCTTCACAAAGCTCGTTATGACTCAGTACTAAAGCTTCCGCCTGCTCAAAATCATGATGCCAATCCATTAAAACCACTTTACGGCTTAGGTAATGAATATTGGCAGACTCACCTTGGCTTAAACGTAAGTCGATATCATCAATTTGAAGGATATTGTCGTCACTCGCAGATCCGCTTTTTAATCCCAAACGCGTTAAAAAAGCAGGTAGCTGAGACCAATTCCCTTTAAGCTGAATATGGGCATCAATTGGTTTGACAGTCACAGCTTGAGGCTGAAATGTCTCGTACTGATTTTTTTCGTTATAGCTATAAAAGCCTTGTTTTGACTTACGCCCCCAAGCACCTGCATCGACCAATTCTTTTTGAATGAGGCTTGGACGGTAGCGTGGCTCATAAAAGAACTCTTGATAAACGCTTTGTGTCACCGAAAAATTAACATCTTGCCCAATGAGGTCGGTAAGTTCACACGGTCCCATCGCAAAACCGCCACACTGCTTTAAAGCATAGTCTAGTTGGTCGTAGCTGGTGACTTGTTCTTGCAGTGCTCTAAAGCCTTCTGCATAAAACGGACGTGCAATTCGGTTCACAATAA
Organism: Acinetobacter sp. WU_MDCI_Abxe161; assembly: GCF_025514355.1. Classification (NCBI taxonomy): domain Bacteria; kingdom Pseudomonadati; phylum Pseudomonadota; class Gammaproteobacteria; order Moraxellales; family Moraxellaceae; genus Acinetobacter; species Acinetobacter sp. WU_MDCI_Abxe161. Next base: position 89,189 of record NZ_JAHPTU010000008.1, on the reverse strand, counting down.
AACCGGGAGTTGACTTGGTGAGTACCGGAATTTTTTTCCAATTCAACATTAAGTTTTTTAAAGCCAAACATAAGCTGTTTGGGGTTTTTAAGCCTTGTACAATTTCAACCAGTTTCATGACTGGCGCAGGGTTAAAAAAGTGTAAACCCACTACGCGCTCAGGGTGAGCAATGCCTGCCGAAATTGCAGTGACTGAAATTGAAGATGTATTGCTTGCAAAAATAGTTTGCGCACTACAAATCTCAGCGAGTTGCTTAAATAAAGACTGTTTAACTTCTTTTTTCTCAACGACTGCCTCAATAACCAAGTCAGCATCACGTAATGCTTCAACTTGATTCACCACAGTCAAACGCGCTAAGGCTTCATCAGCTTGCTGCTGTGTAAGCTTGCTCTTTTCAACCAGCTTTTTAAACGTCTGCCCTAAGCCTTGAGCAGCTTGTTGCGCTTTTTGAGCGTCCAAATCATATAAAACGGTCGAGTGCCCATTGACGATGGCTAACTGGGCAATGCCGATGCCCATGGTGCCAGAACCAATGACGGCAATTCGGGCACGAGATAAATCTAAATCTGTCATGCTTAGCGCCCTTTAAAATTTGGTTCACGTTTATTCATAAAGGCTTGTACACCTTCACGATAATCTTCTGAACGACCCGCAATACGTTGAAAATCTCGCTCTAACAGCATTTGCTCATCAAAGGTGTTATTGCTTGATTGATGAATGGCTTTTTTAATAAGAGATAGACCAAAAGTAGGCTGTTTCGCTAAACGTTCAGCGAGTTCAGTGACTTTTGTTTTAAGCTCGGCGTCCTCAACAACATCCCAAATCATGCCCCATTCTTTTGCGGTTTCTGCTGGGAGCTTGTCACCTAACAAAGTTAAACCCATCGCACGCGCATGGCCTACAGCACGTGGTAAAAACCATGTACCCGCAGAGTCTGGAACCAGTCCTAAGCGGCAAAAGGCTTGTACGAAGTTTGCCGATTTTGCTGCAATCACCAAGTCACACGCCAGTGCAATATTTGCCCCTGCACCTGCTGCCACGCCATTTACCGCGCAAATGACAGGCTTTGGCATATTTACAATCGTTTTAATGAGCGGGTTATAGTAAGTTTCAATGGAATATCCTAAATCTGGAGCTTCAGCATTTGGGTCAACTACACGGTCACCTAAATCTTGCCCTGCACAGAAGCCGCGGCCTTCACCACTAATCACCACACAGCGAACATCCGGATTTTTGGTCCACTGGTTTAAAACCTCGGCCACTTCACGGTGCATATCAACGTTAAAGCTATTCAGTGCTTTTGGGCGGTTAAATGTCAGGTAGCCAACACCATTTTTTTCTTCAGCAATAATATTTTGATAGTCCATCACTCACCTCTAAACACTGGCTTTCTTTTCTCAAAGAAAGCATTAATCCCTTCGTTTCGATCTTTTGTAGCCGCCAGCCAGACAAAGTTTTGACGTTCAAACTTGAGTCCCTGACTTAAAGTCGTTTCATGAATACTTTTAATTGATTGTTTAATCACGCGAATCGCTAAAGGCGCTTGTTTGGCAATTTTGGCTGCAAGTTGAACCGCATATTCAACGGTTAATTCAGACGGTACCACTTGATTGCAAATGCCATGTTGCTCCGCCTGTTTTGCCGAAATCATTTCACCTGTCATGGCCCAACGCATGGTGAGTTGTTGTCCAACCAAGCGAGCCAAACGCTGCGTTCCGCCTGCACCCGGTAACATACCAAGGCCAATTTCAGGTAAAGCAAAACGGGCATTTTCACCGCAAATCACCATATCTGAATGTAAAACCAGCTCAAACCCAGCGCCCAAGGCATAACCATTAACTGCGCTAATCAGTGGCTTACTAAACGCATCAATTTTTTGCCAAAGCTTCGGACGAATATCGAGTTGCAAAGTCACGGCGTCCATTGCAGCCAATTCGCTAAGATCTGCTCCAGCAGCAAAACATTGTGAGTTACCTGTTAAAACAACCGCTTTGACTTGAGCATTATGTTCAGCTCCTTCGAGCAACTCGCATAAACACTGCAATGTCGCATTGTTTAAGGCATTTCTTTTTTCTGGACGGTTTAGGGTTAATAACAAAACACCGTCAGTTGCTGTGCTGGCTTTGATTAACTCTTGCATGACGGCCTCTATTCATCAAAACTCAAACGAACATTTGAGCCTTTTGGTAAGGTCTGACAGCTCAGCACATAGCCCTTTTCAACTTCATCTTCTTCAAGACTGTAGTTAAGGAACATGTCGACTTCGCCAGAAAGCACCTTACAACGACAGGTCGCACACACCCCACCTTTACAGGCATACGGTAAGTCAGCACCTGCGCGTAAAGCCGCATCAAGAATACTTTCATCATCTTGAGCCACAGAAACAATAAGCTCACGGCCATCTAAAATGATGTTGACCTTTTCTTCTTTACGATTTGCATCAGCCTCAACACTACGTTTACGCGCTTGTCCTGTGTGGAAACGTTCGGTGTGGATTCGCTCTTTTGCAATACCAAAGTTCGGCAAGGTGCTTTCTACAGCATTCATCATTTCGTCTGGACCACAGGCGAACACATGATCAAAACTCGTTTCAAGCACATCAAAATTAAAAAGTTGTTTTAGCTTTTCTTCATCAATACGACCATTCATCAGTTCACTATCGTTGAACTCACGAGAAAAAATATTGATGAGTTGAAAGCGTTCTTTAAACTGATCTTTCAAATCCATAATTTGCTCGGCAAACATGGTTTGTTTCCATGAGCGATTGCCATAGAGCAAGGTAAAGTTAGCTTCAGGTTGTTCAAATAAAACTTGTTTAATAATTGATAGAATTGGCGTGATACCACTGCCTGCCGCAATGCCTAAATAGTTTTGTCCGCCCATCTTGGCTGCTTTTTGAAAAAACACACCTTGTGGTGGCATGACTTCAAGTACATCGCCCACTTTTAAATGGTCATTGGCCCAGTTTGAAAATTGACCCTGATCAATTTTTTTAACCGCAATACTGATGTCTTCTTTGCCCGCATAGCTACAAATTGAATAACAACGGCGGATTTCACCCGCTTCGGTTAAATGGCGAATGGTTAAGTGTTGCCCCGGTTGAAATTGAAATTGTTCTTGTTGTTCAGGTACAACGTCAAATGCAATACAAATTGCCTGATCGGTTTGCGGTGTAATACTTTTTACTTTTAATGGTACAAATTGGCTCATGGCTGATTTCCTTATCTAAAGACTTAAATACATTTGAAGTAATCAAAAGGCTCAAGACAGTCCTGACATTTATAAAGTGCTTTACAGGCGGTAGAACTAAACTCTGTTAACAGTCGAGTATGTCGGCTTTTGCAACGTGGGCACTCAACACCATCATTTAAATGAACGTGAGTTCCACACTGATGCGCCAACCCTTCAGGTGGTGCAATGCCATAAACTTGCAGTTTCTTTTTCCCTGCTTCAGACATCCAGTCCGTGGTCCATGCTTCTGATAAATCGACCATGACTTTGACCGGTGTCAAAGCTTCTGCGGTAAATGCCTCAACAATTTGTGTTTTGAGCATATCTGTTGCTGGGCAACCGCTATATGTCGGAGTTAGACGAACAATAATTTCTTGTTGATCGTTAATCTCTACACCGCGGATCATGCCCAAATCGACAACCGATAAAACCGGAATTTCAGGGTCACTTACCGTTTGTAGAACGTCCCAACATTGGTCGATGCAATGACGAATCATTTGCATGGCTCACCTCCTTGTCTTACCAGGTCATTCCCGGATAAGTTCTTTGAATACATTGCATTTCAGCCAACAAATAACCCAAATGCTCGGTATGCAATCCTTGTTTCGCACCACGGCGATAAGCACCGTTCACAGCAACATTTAATTCAAAACGCTTAAGCTCATCTGCAATGGTTTGGTTCCATTGCTCTTTTTCATTTGAAAAATCTGGAATCACACCTTCTGCAACTAGTGCTTGCTCGTCTGCACTCAGTTCAAATAACTCAGCAGTAAAGCGCCATAAATTATTTAAACCGTCTTGCACACGTTGATGCGCTTCATCTGTGCTTAAACTTAAACGTTCCATCCAGCTTGTTGAAAAGCGGATGTGATACTTCACTTCTTTTAAAGATTTGACAGCAAGCGCACTTAATTCAGGAAGTGAGCTTTGCGCTAAAGCCGTAAATAAATGAAGATGGTAATGGTCCATCAACCACTGGCGTACAATCGTTTGTGCAAAGTCACCATTGGGTTGTTCACACAACAAAAGGTTTAAGAACTCACGTTCTGTACGGAAATACGCAAGTTGGTCTTCATCACGCTTAGCTTCATCATATTGACCAGCCAAAGTCAGAAAGTTTCTTGCTTGACCTAACAAGTCCAAGCCGATATTGGCTAAGGCAATATCAATTTCAAGCTCAGGTGCATGCCCGCACCATTCAGCCAAACGCTGAGATAAAACCAGTTGACTGTCGCCAATATGTAATAAGAATTTAGATAAAACTGAATGATTCATTTGCCATTCCCCTTACATGTGCTCAATGCCATCTGGGATATGGTAAAAAGTCGGATGACGATAAACCTTGTCTAAAGAAGGATCGAAAAATTCAGCTTTTTCGTCTGGCTGTGAAGATTTAATCAGTTCTGAACGAACCACCCAAATGCTAATTCCTTCATTACGACGCGTGTAAACATCACGAGCATGTTGCAGTGCGATTTCATCATCAGGTGCTCTTAAGCTGCCTACATGACGGTGGCTTAAGCCTTGTTTACTACGTACAAATACTTCGTAGAGCGACCAGTTGTTTTTATCTTCCATTTTGATTTCCTCAAATTTTTCCATAAATCTTGTTAAGCCACTTTGTTCGCTTCAAGCCGTTGTTTTTTCGCGTAGACCACTGCTGCATCACGAACCCATTTGCCGTTTTCCCATGCTTTACGGCGTGCTTCGATACGCTCGTGATTACATGGTCCACGACCGGCAATCACTTCATTAAATTCGTGCCAGTCAATCTCGCCAAACTCATAGTGGCCTGTTTCTTCATTGAACTTTAAATCTGGGTCCGGTACTTCCAAGCCAATTTGCAACACTTGTGGTACGGTGTTATCAACAAACTTTTGACGTAATTCATCGTTACTAAAACGTTTGATTTTCCACGCCATGCTTTGTGCGCTGTTTGGAGAGTGCTCATCACTTGGACCAAACATCATGAGTGCTGGCCACCAGAAACGATTCACTGCATCTTGCGCCATCTGTTTTTGTTCTGGTGTACCGTTTGCCAAAGCCATCATGGCTTCAAAACCTTGACGTTGGTGGAAACTTTCTTCTTTACAAATACGTACCATTGCACGTGCATATGGCCCGTAAGAGGTACGGCAAAGCGCAACTTGGTTCACAATGGCTGCCCCATCGACAAGCCATCCAATTGCAGCAACATCTGCCCAAGTCAAAGTTGGATAGTTAAAGATTGATGAGTATTTCATTTTCCCATTAATCAACTTTTCCATCATATCATCACGGTCAGCACCTAAGGTTTCTGCTGCGCTATACAGATATAAACCATGACCCGCTTCATCTTGTACTTTCGCGAGCAAAACCGCTTTACGTTTTAAAGTTGGCGCACGAGTAATCCAGTTTCCTTCAGGCAACATACCTACAATTTCAGAATGGCCATGTTGCCCGATTTGACGAATCAATGTTTTGCGGTAGGCATCAGGCATTTGATCCTTAGCCTCGATCGTAATTTCATTGGCAATATTTTGTTCAAATTTCTGGTAATTGTTTTCCATTCTTTCATTCCCTGTAGGTATCACCCTTAAATCTATTTTTCGATACACAAAAAACAAAGTCAACTAATTTTTTGGTATCAAATTAAATCTACAACAGCAAAACAATTCAATCTATTGAAATTTATAAAATTAAGTTAAATGTAAAAAACTTTTTTACTTTTAAAAATCAAAATAAAGTTGACTTTTATACAAATTAATCTGAAATTATGAATCATATTTTTGCAATTTTTATAATTGATGTATCAAATAAAAAAGGAGTTTGGTCATGCTTGAACAAGCACACCTAGAAGGAACCTCAACTGACACAGATTTTCAGCAGTCTGAGCATCAACTGCCTCATCTTGCTTCTTATGTCTATGGAACATGGCATTCGTCTGACGAAGAATTACGTACCGTTTATCATGCCATTACAGGTGAATCGATTTATGCCGTAAGTAGTCATGGCATAGATATGAAACGTGTTGTTCAGTATGCCAAACAAAATGGTTCAGAACTGGCTAACTGGACGTTTCACCAACGTGCCAATGCGTTAAAACAAATTGCCCAACATTTACTTGAACGTAAGGAAGACTTCTACAAACTTGCTTATGCGACAGGCGCAACTCGTAAAGATGCGTGGATTGATATTGAAGGTGGGATCCAGACATTATTTGCTTATTCAAGTCTGGTTCGCCGTGAACTCAATGATGAAAAAATTATTACTGAAGATAGCTGGATTCAATTATCTAAAAATGGGACTTTTGGTGCTAAACACATTTTAAGTCCTAAAGCAGGTGTTGCCGTTCATATTAATGCTTTTAACTTCCCAATTTGGGGAATGCTTGAAAAGATTGCACCAACTTTACTTGCAGGTGTGCCATGTATTGTTAAACCTGCAACCGATGGTGCCCAATTAACTCAAGCAGTTGTAAAAGCCATTGAGGAAACACATGTCTTACCAAAAGGCTCACTACAACTCATTTGCGGTCAGACTTATGACCTGTTAGAACAGTTAGGCCCACAAGACTGTGTCACGTTTACGGGTTCTGCTTACACAGGCCAAAAACTGCGTAACCACCCTCACCTCAATAAATATTCGATTCCATTTAGCATGGAAGCCGACTCGGTAAATAGTGCAATTTTAAGCCCTGAGGCAAATGAAGAAACTGTCGATTTATTTGTGCGTGAAGTCTTCCGCGAAATGACCACCAAAGCAGGCCAAAAATGTACTGCCATTCGTCGTGCATTTGTTCCTGAAAACTTGTTAGCGACTGTGCAAGAAAAGCTAACTGCCAAACTTGCTAAAGTTGTGGTGGGCGACCCTCAAAAAGAAGAAACCACCATGGGTGCTTTAGCGAGCATTAAACAAAAACATGACGTTGCAGAAAAAGTTGCTGAACTCAGCAAAGATGCAAAAATTGTTTTTGGTGGCAACGATAACTTTACATTTAATGCAGATCATCCTGAAAAAGGTGCTTTTTTCGCTCCAACTTTATTGGTGTGCGAACAACCTTTACAAGCGACACATGTGCATACCACAGAAGCTTTCGGTCCGGTATGTACACTCATGCCATATCAAAACATTGAAGAACTAGCTGATCTTGTTTCACGTGGTGAAGGTAGCCTAGTGGCTTCTGTCGTTAAAAATAACGATGAAAATATTGAACAGATTATTCAAAAAATTGCGCCTTGGCATGGCCGTGTGCATGTACTTGATGCAGAGTCAGCAAAAGAAAGTACAGGTCATGGTTCACCACTTCCACATTTAGTACACGGCGGTCCTGGTCGTGCAGGTGGCGGTGAAGAGTTAGGTGGTATTCGCGCGGTTAAACATTATATGCAGCGCACTGCAATTCAAGGCTCACCAAACAGTTTGACGCAAATTACTCACTCATGGACTGCTGGCTCAAAAGTTAATGAGGACCGCGTACATCCATTTAAGAAGTCTTTTGATGAGTTAGTGATTGGTGAACGTTTATTAACAGCGCGTCGTACAGTCACCGAAGCAGATATTGTCAATTTCGCGTGTTTAAGCGGTGACTACTTCTATGCACATACCGACAAAATCGCAGCGGCCGAGTCTTTCTTTGGTGAACGTGTGGCACATGGATATTTCATTGTGTCTGCCGCAGCAGGTCTATTTGTCGATGCAGCACAAGGCCCTGTTATCGCTAACTACGGTATGGACAACTTACGCTTTGTTGAACCGGTTAAAATTGGTGACTCGATTCAGGTTGAACTCACCTGTAAGCAAAAAACACCTAAACCGCAAAAAGACCCGTCTCAACCTGCGCATGGCGTTGTGGTATGGGATATTAAAGTCAAAAACCAACGTGGTGAACTTGTCGCAACTTACGACATTTTAACTTTAGTTGCTCGCGAAGCTTAAAGGTTAAAATGAGATGGGGTCACCTCGTCCCCATCTCATTTTTTTTTAACACTCAATAGCGTTAACAGCGAGACCACCTTTTGAAGTCTCTTTATATTTCTCAGACATATCTTTACCTGTTTCCTTCATAGTCTGAATGACTTTATCTAGTGTGACAAAGTGTTCATCGTCATCATGAAGTGCCATTTGGGCTGCATTAATGGCTTTTACGGCTGCAATTGCATTTCGTTCAATACAAGGCACCTGAACCAAACCACCAATCGGGTCACACGTTAAACCTAAATTATGTTCAAGCCCAATTTCAGCCGCATGTTCCACCTGTTCAGGCGATGCTCCTAAAATCTCGGCTAAACCCGCCGAAGCCATTGCACATGCCGAACCGACTTCACCCTGACACCCTACTTCTGCACCAGAAATAGAAGCATTGAGTTTACATAAAATGCCAACGGCTGCCGCACTTAAAAAGAAACGAACCACTTTATCTTCGGAAAAGTCTTTAGAGAAAGTCACGTAGTAATATAAAACTGCCGGAATAATTCCTGCGGCCCCATTTGTAGGTGCCGTCACTACTCGACCGCCAGCAGCATTTTCTTCATTTACCGCTAAGGCAAATAAATTGACCCATTCCATCGCATGAAAAGTCGTCACAATCAGGTTTGAGTTTTTCTTATTTAATAACTTATCGTGAATTTTTTTAGCCCGACGTTTTACGTTTAATCCGCCCGGTAATATGCCTTCATTAATTAATCCGTTGTGAATACATTGCTGCATCACTTTCCAGATTTCCATAATCTTGCTACGAATCTCAGCTTCACTACGCCAGCTTTTTTCATTTTCAAGCATTAACTCACTCACTGATAAATGATGAGTTCTACATAAGCTTAAAAGTTCAGCCGCACTGTGAAACGGATATGGAACCTTAACGTCGTTAGTTTCAGTTTGAGTTGTTGCTAATTGCCTTTGGCTAACAATAAAACCGCCACCAACCGAATAGTAAGTTTCTGCATATAAAATTTCTTGAGCCTCGTTATACGCAATCAGTTCCATTGCATTGGGGTGATAAGGCAAAGATTCATCTAAAAAAAGCACATCATGCTTATAGTCAAAAGAAATAGTCTTTTGCTGATTAAGCTGGATGGCTTTATTTTCTAGAACATCTTCAATCAAGCTTGTACTTACTTGGGTATCAATATGTTCAGGATCAAAACCCATTAAACCTAACAGAACAGCCTTATCTGTCGCATGACCAACACCGGTTGCCGACAGCGAACCGTATAACTTCACCTGAACTCTAACCGTTGCTTGTAAATCGTTTTGCTTCAATAAATCTTCCACAAAACTGTATGCCGCACGCATTGGTCCAACTGTATGGGAGCTAGATGGGCCGATGCCAATTTTAAAAAGATCAAATACACTAATAAACACGTGGTCCTACCTTCGATTCATTATTATTCGTATGTTCGTCATTATTGTGTCCTTTCGGATAGCTTTAAAATTATCATTAAGCCATCTATAAAGCACTGAAAATAAATGGTTCATTGCCTAAAAACAACACAATCAATTGCTAATACAGCCTTTTTAAAAAATTGAATTTTCCATTAATTTAAATGGTAAATGACTCAACCAATATTGAAGAATTGTTCTTTTGAGCAAATAAAATCACAAACCTTTGCCAATTTTTTATAAAAAATATTTGGTTTTCAAGTTATTTACTTGAAATTTAAAATATTTAAAATCAATTAAAAACAAACATTTACATATTATTTAAATCATTCATTGCCCATAAATAGAATAAAAATCCCCCTATTTACCAATAAACATATATCGTATACGATATATGAAAGAACAATAGTTCTGTCGTTAAGGAAAACGTAATGACAAGTCAGTTTAAAAAACAGTTATCTCTAATGGATCTTACATTCATTGGCTTAGGCGCCATTTTCGGTTCAGGATGGTTATTTTCAGCAAGTCATGTGGCCTCTCAAGCCGGCCCTGCGGGTATATTGTCATGGATTATTGGGGGCTTTGCCGTTTTAATTCTGGGAATTATTTATTGTGAGTTAGGCGCAGCCTTACCCCGAGCAGGCGGTATTATCCGTTATCCCGTATTTTCACATGGCCCATTACAAGGATATTTATTGGGTTCTGTGACCGTCATTGCCTTTTCAAGTTTAATTGCAATTGAAGTCGTCGCTGCCCGCGAATATGCAGCAGCATGGTTCCCTTCTCTTACCGCCGTACATGATGGTGTTCGAACTCCAACTACCATTGGATGGTTGTTTCAGTTTGCACTTTTATGCGTATTTTTTGCATTGAACTATTACAGCGTAAAAACCTTTGCAATTGCCAACAACCTGATTAGTGCATTGAAATTTGCTGTACCAGTTTTAGTAATGGTCGCACTTCTATACCATTTTAAACCTGCAAACTTTTCAATGACCGAGTTTGCCCCAATGGGTGCTCACGGCGTACAAGGTGCCGTATCTGCTGGTGGTATTATTTTTGCGTATTTAGGTTTAACGCCAATTATTTCGGTGGCAAGTGAAGTAAAGCGTCCTCAATTTACGATTCCTTTTGCGCTCATCTTATCTGTCGTTTTGGCAACGATTATTTATGTAGTGCTTCAAGTTGCTTTCTTGGGTGCAGTACCCACCGATATGTTAGCAAATGGTTGGTCAGGACTCAGTGACAAATTCCCATTACCTTACCGCGACATTGCCATGTTATTAGGTTTGGGATGGTTAGCTCTGTTAGTTGTTTCAGATGCCATTATTTCTCCGTCTGGCTGCGGCAACATCTATATGGCTGCAACTCCACGTGTCATTTATGCATGGTCGAACAGTAATACATTCTTCCGTATTTTTACACGTGTAGATCCAAAATCAGGCATTCCACGTTATGCCTTATGGTTAACATTTGCACTTTCTGTATTTTGGACCATGCCGTTTCCATCTTGGGATAAATTAATTTCTGTGGTTTCGGCAGCTTTAGTTTTAAGTTATGCCCTAGCTCCTGTCACAGTCGGTGCTTTACGTCGTAATGCTCCTGAGCTAGAACGTCCATTCTATGTAAAAGGCTTTACCGTTCTCGGCCCACTCGCTTTTGTCATTGCATCTTTTATTGTCTATTGGTCTGGCTGGAATGTGATTTCATGGTTATTAGGCGCACAAATCGTATTGTTTGCACTCTACGTTATTTTTAAACGCTATGTGCCAACCCAAGAAGTCAGCCTAGCTCAACAATTAAAGTCCTCAGCGTGGCTCCTTGTTTACTACATTCTAATGATTATTGCTTCTTATCTTGGCAGCTTCGGTGATGGCGCATCGCACCTATTGGCAGCGCCATTCGACACATTATTAGTGATGGTGATTTCTCTTGGTTGTTACTACTGGGGTATACGCTCAGGTTTACCAAAAGCACTGATTAAAAATGATGATGAAGCTTAGCAATTGCTTCCTTAAAAACATATAAGTTAAGGTTTTCTTTTGGTTAATACCGTATACAAAATACAATATTTTCAAATGTAAAACCTTCATTTTGATAACTCTGCAACGTCAGAAGAAGCACTTTTGACGTTTACTCTAAAGTGAGGTTGATAATGTCAAATATTACTGGTCAAAATTTTATTGCAGGTCAACGTTCAAGTGCAGGCAGTAAGTTTGTCTTAAGCTACGATGCTGCAACAGATGAAGCATTACCCTATCAGTTTGCTCAGGCCACTCCTGAAGAAATTGATCAGGCAGCTCAAGCAGCCGCATTGGCCTATCCGGCTTTTAGACAAACTACGCCAGAACAACGCGCTGTTTTTCTAGAAACAATTGCCAGTGAAATTGATGTGCTTGATGACCAGTTTATTGCAACAGTCTGTCAAGAAACTGCCTTACCAGAAGCGCGTATTCGCGGTGAACGTGCGCGGACTACAGGTCAATTACGTCTGTTTGCTCAAGTATTACGCCGTGGCGACTATTTAGGTGCGCGTATTGATTTGGCTTTACCTGAACGTCAACCACTTCCACGTCCAGATTTACGTCAATATAAAATCGGTGTTGGACCAGTTGCCGTATTTGGTGCAAGTAACTTCCCTCTTGCCTTTTCTACTGCGGGTGGCGATACCGCTTCAGCACTTGCTGCTGGATGTCCAGTTATTGTGAAGGCTCATAGCGGTCACATGGCAACGGCCGAATCAATTGCAAATGCCATTTGTAGTGCGATTGAGAAATGCGCTATGCCAAAAGGCATCTTTAGCATGATTTATGGTCAAGGTGTCGGTGAACCACTCGTAAAACATCCAGCAATTAAAGCCGTTGGATTTACAGGTTCACTTAAAGGTGGCCGCGCTCTATGCGATCTAGCTGCTGCACGTCCTGAACCCATTCCAGTTTTTGCTGAAATGTCGAGCATTAACCCAATGGTTTTATTACCCGAAGCTCTGAAAGTGCGTGGTGACAAAATCGCAAACGAACTTAGTGGTTCAGTGGTTTTAGGCTGCGGCCAGTTTTGTACCAATCCGGGTTTAATTATTGGAATTAAATCACCTGAGTTCAGCGAATTTATGGCGCAGTTTACGGCTGCAATGGCCCATCAACCGTCACAAACCATGCTTAACAAAGGTACTTTAAGAAGTTACGAGCATGGCCTGAAAGAATTACTCGCACATGACAAAATAGAGCATTTAGCGGGTCAACCGCAACAAGGCCATCAAGCCTATCCTCAGCTCTTTAAAGCCGATGTATCTCTTTTACTAGAGCATGATGAATTACTTCAAGAAGAAGTATTCGGCCCAACGACGATTGTAATTGAGGTTGAATCGGCAGAGCAGCTCGCTCTAGCTTTAAATGGTCTACGTGGTCAACTTACAGCATCATTAATTGCCGAGCCACAAGATTTTGAAAACTTCGCGACCCTTATTCCGTTACTTGAAGAAAAAGCAGGACGTTTACTTCTAAATGGTTACCCAACAGGCGTTGAAGTCTGTGATGCCATGGTACACGGCGGGCCTTATCCTGCAACTTCAGATGCACGCGGTACATCGGTAGGAACCTTAGCAATCGAGCGTTATTTACGACCAGTATGTTATCAAAACTATCCAGATCAGTTATTGCCACTCGCCCTTCAAAATGCCAATCCGCTTGGTATTGCGCGCTTAGTGAATGGTGAAATGAGTAAAGCTGTTCTTTAAATGTTGAAGGAGTTTATCCAAAGGATGGACTCCTTTTTTTAGTTCAAAACCTCCAGCGTAATCGCACATTATTTAAATAAAAAAGTGCAAAAAATGAATAGCAAGATGCTCCATTAAATCAATGCGTAACATATTTTTAAATAAGGATATTGGTATATGACGACAACATTAAAAAAGGTCGTAGCGGCCTCTATGGTCGGCTCCGTAGCTGAATGGTATGAATTTTTCCTATATGGAACTGCTTCTGCCCTTGTCTTTGGCGAACTTTTCTTTCAACAAACGGGCAATGCTATAGATGGTATTTTGGCGGCCTTTGCCCTGTATGCTGTTGGCTTTTTAGCACGACCTATTGGCGGCCTCGTGTTTGGCCATTACGGCGATAAAATTGGTCGTAAGAAATTATTGCAAATTAGCCTGATTATTGTCGGTATCACTACTTTTTTAATGGGCTGTATTCCGACCTTTCATCAAATTGGCTATTGGGCACCTACACTTTTGGTCATGCTACGTCTAATTCAAGGCTTTGCTTTTGGTGGCGAATGGGGCGGCGCAGTTATTTTGGTTTCAGAGCACAGTCCAGATGATCGCAGAGGTTATTGGGCAAGCTGGCCACAAACTGGCGTACCGCTCGGGAATTTAGTGGCAACACTGGTTTTATTGTTACTTTCAAAAAACCTCTCACCCGAACAATTCCTAGATTGGGGATGGCGCTGTGCATTCTGGTTCTCAGCAGTCGTTGTACTGATTGGTTTATGGATTCGAAAAAATGTAGACGATGCCGAAGTATTTAAAGAAGCACAGGCCAAACAACAGCTTCTTGAAAAGCAACAGCTCGGGATTATTGAGGTTTTAAAATATCATAAGAAATCTGTTATTGCGGGTATCGGTGCCAGATTCGCAGAAAACATTTTGTACTATATGGTGGTTACTTTTTCGATCAGTTATTTAAAGTTAGTCGTTCATAAAGATACTTCACAAATTTTACTGCTCATGTTCGGCGCTCATCTGATCCATTTCTTTATTATTCCTTTTATGGGACATTTAAGCGATATATTTGGCCGCAAACCTATTTACCTTATTGGGGCTGTACTTACTGCTTTTTGGGGATTTGTCGGCTTTCCTTTAATGGATACAGGCAATGACTGGCTCATTATGTTAGCAATTGTGCTCGGTTTATTTATTGAGTCCATGACCTACTCGCCTTACTCTGCGTTAATGACCGAGTTATTTCCAACTCACATCCGCTATACGGCGCTTTCATTTTGTTATCAAGTCGCGCCAATTATGGCAGGTTCGCTTGCTCCATTAATTGCCCTAACATTACTCAAAGAGTTTAATAGCTCGATTCCGATTTCTTTATATTTGGTTGCCGCAAGTTTGATCTCTATTGTCTCGATTTTGCTTGTGAAAGAAACCAAAGGCCGGTCATTGGCTTTTAAAGATTAGTCTTGAAGATATAAATTAAGCACTTAATAATCATTTTGGGTTGTTCTATACAACCCCTTTTTTTATCTAAATATTTTTGGTAGAAGCGCGATACAAGGTAGGTGACATGCCTGTGTGCAGCTTAAACTGACGACAAAAAGCACTGTGGTCGGTATAACCACAGCGCAAACCAATTTGAGTGATTGGTAAATCTGTCGCCAATAGTTCAGTGGCGACTTGAAGACGAATTTTGCTAATCATTTGTCGAGGCGTTAAATGGTATATTTTTTTGCAATACCGTTCTAACTGAGCCACAGATACACCTGCAATTGCAGTCAAATGCGCCAATGTAATGGTTTCGGCATAATTCTTTTTAATATAGTCCTCAACCTGAACCATTTTGTAAAAAGCAGGATGTGTATTTTCAGGCACATTTAAATCATTAGAAATACCTGCTATTCCTACTAACTTTCCATCCGCATCAAATAAAGGCTCTTTATAAGTCAAACACCAACCCGACTGGTTCTTTGCATATAAATGCAGCTCTAATTGCTCTGTTAACTTTTTACCACGGCGAATGACTTGTAAATCTTGCGATGTATATATTTTTCCGAGGGAATGAGGAAAAACCTCTTCTGAAGTTTTCCCAATCAAAGCAGATTTATCTTTTAGACCGCAACGATTTACTAATGTTTGGTTGACGAACACATAACGCGCTTCAGTATTTTTGATGAAAAATACCACCGAAGACAAAGCATCAAATAATGGTTCTATACTTTCCAGATTTTTTAAGAAATCTTCCAAAGTTGTGGTTAGTTTCGGAATTTGAACCAAAGTCATGAGCTAGAGCGGACAAAGTTATAACTTGTCTACTCTAGAACATTTCATTTTTGATTTAAAGGAGAAGTAGACATCGCCATTAGGCTTTTTACACGAGTAGGAAGTAATGGGGGCCGAGAGTTAGGCAACTGCCAATCAAACATACAAGCCGCTGCTGTTGCACATGTACTTCCCTGACATGCTCCCATTCCACAACGTGTATGTAATTTTGCATCAATCCAACCACTACGCACGGCAACTTTATCAAAAGTTACATCTTCACATCGACAAAAAATAGTGTCTGGACGCGCAAGCGTTTTTAACTCAGTCCGTAATTTGAAGCTTTTCTCAAGAAGATGTGCAAATAAACGATACCGTTGTCTTTGAGCAAATAATTGTCTAGCTTTTTCATTTTGACCTATAGCAGCATAACCTGCGATGCTACCTTCCACTATCGCCAGCTCACTTCCGCCAAAACCTGTACACTCACCTGCTGCCCAAACCTGCGGCTGTGATGTACGTTGATAGTCATCGACCGCAATCGCATTGTCCTTAATTTGACAACCCATTAACTGGCCTAATTGAGTATTCGGCACTAAACCAAACCCGCACGCGAGTCGATCACACTCAATTTCAATGATTCCTTTTGGCGTTTTTAGTTTTACTCGTTCAAGACGTTCCTGACCAATCGCTTCAACCACATAACTGTCAGGTTGATATAAACGATGAGGTAAAGATAACGCCTGTATTATTTTCGCAGGCCAGCGCCAAAGTTGTAATGCAAATTTACGAACAGAAGATGAAGCTGCCTGTTCGGCAACATAGAGAACCTGAGCCTCTGCTTTTTTTGCTGTGTCCGCACTTGCTAAAAGTAATGGTCCGGAACCCGCAATCACAACACGTTCATTTTTGACTGGTATGCCTGCCTTAATTAAAGCTTGCAAACCACCTGCCCCTGTTACACCAGGTAAGGTCCAACCAGGAAAAGGCAAAAACAGTTCTCTTGCTCCCGTACACAATATAAGCTGACGATAAGACAAGTTTAGGCTGTCATGAGGTCGCTCAACGAGTAATTGACCTACAAAAGGTGCAGCGACAATCTTGGCACCAAACATAAATTCAATATTAGGATAAGCCTTGATTTGTTGATATTTTTGCTGCGCCATTTCAGGTACAGGAAAAATCGGTCCAGCGCGCCAGATTTGACCACCCGCCTGTGGGTTATTATCTAATATTAAAATTCGCCCGCCACTCTCGGCAGCTGCAATAGCAGCTGACAACCCCGCAGGTCCAGCACCGGCAACCACTACATCGTATTGTTTTTCCATTATTGTGTTTCCACCTTCATGTCTTGCTGGCACAGCGTCTGACAAGCAAGCACTCTAAGTCCATTAATATTGACACGACATTCCTGACAAACTCCCATTCCACAAAATGGAGTGCGTTTTTGCCCACAGACAGACAAACGGCTATAAGACTTCGCTTGTGCTAAAGCAGCAGCAACACTGGTGCCCTCAATCACAGAAACCGATTGGCCGTTAATAAAAAGCTGAATCATCTATGCAGCTCCTATAAAGCGATGAGGTAAAAAAGGTTCTGGATCTATATCAAAAGTTAATCCACATACGTGTGAGGCAATAAGTCTTGCTGTACCTGTTGCTGTGGTTACACCTAATCCTTCATGTCCTACCGCTAAATAAACCGATTGAAATGCAGGATGTCGTCCAATTATCGGAATACCATCTGGTGTGGCTGCACGAAAGCCAGTCCATGCTCGAATAACATTAAGATCAGCCAAAGCTGGAAAATAATCCGCAGCTTCTTTAAGCACCCGAGTAAAGACTTCCGGCTCTACACTCGGATCAACCGTATTAAACTGACGAGATGACCCAATAAAAAGCTGGCCTGTCGGTCTAGGCTGAATATTGCAAGCCACTGAAATTCCACTTGTCGCTTGAGTGCTGGCCGCATAAGCCAAAGCCACCAACGTATGTTTTACATTTAAATCAGGGTAACGATCGGTAATAGCCAAATGACCTTTTTTAGGTTCAATCGGTAGCTCTGGAAAAAAATCTGTCGCATGAATACCGTTAGCCAAAACGATATGCTCAGCTTCTAGCCATGTTCCATCACTTAACTGAACCCGATTTTCTTCAATATGAATAACTTTAGCTTGTTGAACCTGAACCTTGTGGGGAAATTTTTTTAATAACCATTCAGCGGCACAGGGTGCATATAAAATTCCATCATCAAAAACTTCTAAACCACCATAAAGACCCTGCTTTAAGTGAGGTTCAAGCTGACCGATTTCATCTGCATTTCGAAGTTGGCAACGGACGCCTTGTGCAGTGAGACGTTGATATTTTTCCTCAGCAATCTGCATTTCTTCCGGGCTACTTGCCAGCCATAAAGTTGGCATTTGGCGATAGGCACATTCTTCCGAAAGCTCATGCCCTAATTCATGCCATAGCTGAACTGACCAATGACTAAGTTTTAATTCGGCTTCCAAGTCATCCATAATGACCAAATGCCCCATACCCGCGGCTGTTGCCCCACCGATATGAGCATCTAAAACTTGCACATTTAAGCCTTGCCGAGCTAACTCATAAGCACATGCGGCACCTACAATGCCTGCCCCAATGACGATGGCATCGGTTCTCATAGCTGAATACCCCAAGCAAATGGGTCATTTTCATCCATAAATAAAGTTGCTTCGGCACTCATGTAAGCTTCACCACGAATGGTTGGAATCACATATTCCCCTGCTTGCTCATATGAGGCAATAAATTGGCTACCGATAATGCTGGCTTGTTTCCATAACTTTCCTGGCTCAAGTTTGCCATCTGCGGCCAAGCAAGCAATTTTCGCACTCGTTCCAGTTCCACAAGGTGAACGGTCATAGGCCTTACCAGGGCACAGTACGAAATTTTTACTGTCTGCATCAGTGTCACTTGCAAATAACTCAATATGGTCAATTTCTTGCCCATCTTTACCGGTTATTCCTTGTGCCGTAAGGGCTTGTCTAACCGTCCACGCATATTCAGTAAGTTGATCCAAATTATCACTTGCAACACGTTGACCATGATCATTAATCAAGAAGAACCAGTTACCACCCCATGCAATATCACCAGTAACTTTTCCATATTTTTCAACGTCAACTTCGACTGCTTTTTTATAACGATATGCAGGCACATTTCGCACACTAACCGAATGATCTTCATGAAGCGTCGCTTCAACATCACCTACTGGAGTTTCAATTAAATGCGTGCCTACCTGTATTTTTCCCAAGTGTGCTAACGAAGCCACTAAACCAATCGTGCCATGACCACACATGCCTAAGTAGCCCGTGTTATTAAAGAAAATAACACCCGCACTCGCTTCGGGATTCACTGGTTTACACAATAATGCTCCAACCAGAACATCATTACCGCGCGGCTCTAACATGGTTGCTCTACGGAAATGGTCATATTGTTCTGATAATATTTTTCGGCGGCTTTCCATGTCTCCTTTGCCTAAATCAGGAAAGCCTTCAAGTACTAAGCGTGTTGGTTCACCACCAGTATGAGAATCCAAAATTTTTACTGTTTTCATTGAAGTATCCTTACATTTTTTTCTAGGATGACTGATCTCAAAACAGCAAGCTTGATCGTTTTCTTATAAATCCATGACGAAATCAGCATAGTGAAAACTTGCTTCATCTAAAATAAAGACAAAAAAATTAGGCCATTGGCCTAATTGAAATGACAAAGAACGCAGCGCTTATTTTTTCACATTTTTATGGTGAGGTAGATGTTCATAAAGTGATTGGCAAACACCATTAATATGCTCTTCAATTAACTTAACCGCCAAATCAACATCCTTGGCTTTACAGGCTTTCACAATTTCTTTGTGCTCATCATTTGCACGCGATTTACCTTCGGAAACATTCATCTGCAATCTTAAATAGCGCTCAATTTTATCGTAAATTGAACGAATTAGTCCAAGCATATAAGGCCGCTGTGCTGGTTCATAGAGGCATGCATGTAACTGCCAATTTAATGTGGTCCAGCTTCCAATATCCATGTTATCAATAAAGGCATTACAAATTTCATCTGCCTTTTTATAAGTTTCTTCCGTCATATTCGGTACGGCAAGTTGAATCAACTTCGTTTCCAACATCACTCGTACTTCAAAAATTTGTGCTAATTCTTCTTCAGAAATGCGGGTCACAATTGCACCGCGATTTTTTATAAACTCAACTAAGCCTTCGGCTTCAAGTTGTTTTAAAGCTTCACGTACCGGAATTTTGCTGACATTGAATAGTTTGGCAATTTCATCCTGACGAATAGGCTCACCTTCAGCAATATGCCCTGCAATAATTGCTTCTCTAATATATTTGACAATAACTTCAGATACCGAAGGCATTGCACCAAGATTTGATACATTAAAAGATGGTAGCGTCACGAATATTCTCTTAACCTCAAAATATGACACAAATTAAAAGGATGATCATTTTTATTCATCCACCATAATGAAATCATTGCTTTTCAAGCACTTTTTCCGGCACGGCTTACCTTTATTTCAATGCTGCTAAAATTTATTTTCTTTATCCATTTAAGCTAATAATTTTTAACTGCACTCATAGTTAAAGTATACTTTATACAATTTAATTCACAAAACTATTATTAGACTATGCTGAAATCGTCATCATTTTATTGCATTTAACCAAGCAAATCATAATAAATACCCGCATACTACCCTGTTCTCTTGACAGGTAACTGTCAAAAAATTCCTATCCATTGAGCTGAGTTATTCCCTGCAAGATAAATTTTTTTGTCTTGTAAAAATCATGCTGCATAAAACTTTTAAAGTTTGAGTCACTTCATATGAGTACGCCAACAGAAGCAAAATTTTCGCTAAATTATTATACGGGTTTCTTATCTGTACTATTTGCTGCTTTTCTATGGGGTACAGCAGGTACAGCGGCATCTTTTGCAAAAGGCATTAGTCCACTTGTAATTGCTACCATTTCTGTGGGCTTCGGTGGATTAATTCATACGTTTTTAAGCTTAAAAGCCATTAAAAATAATTACCAAAAACTATTTAACTATAAGTCCCAAATCTTTATTGCCGTTGTTGTTTCAATACTTTGTCCATTTGCATTTTACTCATCTGTCTCTTTAGCCGGCGTATCGATCGGCACCGTAATTTCTATTGGTTGTGCACCTTTGTTTTCAGTCCTTTTAGAATGGATTTTAGATAAACGAAAACTTTCTTTGAAATGGCTCATCAGTTTTATTCTCGGTTTTTTAGGTATTATTTTACTCTCTTATGCAGGAGATCATGCGCAGCATCAAGTCGTGCAATCTGATCGTATTTTAGGGGTGTTTTTTGGCTTACTTTCTAGCCTGAGCTATGCAACATACTCTTGGATAATGAGAAACCTCATTCGCCAAGATGTCGACTCAAGAGCTGCCATGGGAGTGATTTTTGGTATCTCCGCAGTTCTGTTATTACCTACATTGTTGATTACTGCACAAAACCTTTTTGATTATCCAACTAACGTCTGGGTTGCGATCTATATTCCAATTGTTCCTATGTTTTTGGGCTATTTATTTTTTAGCTTTGGTTTAAAACGAATTCCAGCCAGTCAGGCCATGACGTTAGCTTTGGTCGAAATTCCTGTTGCAGCTTTATTGGCAGTTGTTGTAGTAGGCGAAAGTTTAACAATGCATAGCTATTTGGGTTTAATTCTAATTTTTCTCTGCGTTATTGTTCTCACTAAAAAATAATAGATATAAAAAAGAGGCTCAATCATTAGCCTCTTTTTTAAAAGTATTTTCTTAGATTTCAGCTGACCAGTTACGATACCAAGTACGGAATAGTTCATACTGAGTTTCAACGTATTTACGTTGTGATTCACTCAATGCATCAGTCTCATTGAAGTGTAAGGTATATTCTTTATCACCGTTAAGTACCATTAAATATTTATAGTACAGAACAAGATCTGTTCCTTCGTCAAAAGAAGATAAAACTTCTAATGCGCTTGATAACTCTTGTGCTAAACGACGGGCTTTTGCATCACCTGCTGCGGCTTTCTTACTAAGGTCAACCAACTGTAAAACTTCTTTAGGTAAAGCATTACCAATCCCAGTAATCGCACCAGTTGCGTTACAGTTCACGAAGCCATGGAAAACTTGAGTATCTACACCTGCCATTAAGGTTACTGAATCATCTTGTGAAGTAATGAACTCAGCTGCATAACGCATATCGGCAGCACCGCCAAATTCTTTAAAACCAATTAAGTTCGGAAACTCACGGCGTAATTCAAAAAATAAATCTGCACGAGTCGCAAATCCATAATACGGACTATTGTAAATCACCGCAGGTAAGCTTGGTGCTGCTTTTAAAATTGCAGAAAAGTGAGCTTTTTGTGCAGTTGGTGAGGCTCCACGTGATAATACACGTGGAATAACCATAAGCCCTTGTGCACCTACTTTTTCTGCATGAGCTGCATGAGAAACTGCTTCTTTTGAATTAACTGCACCAGTACCAACAATTGTAGGAATGCCAGCAGCAACAAGTCGTGCCACCCCTTCTTGACGTTGAGCTTCGGTTAATAAAGGCCAATCACCCATAGAACCACAATACACTACCGCACTCATGCCCGCTTCAATCAGCTCATGCCCTTTTTTCACAAGCGCGTCAAAATCTGGCTCACGGTTAGGAGTACATGGTGTCATTAGCGCCGGGATACATCCTGTGAAGATATTACTCATAATTATTCCTCAGTAATATAAATAAAATTCTGGGTAGTCGTACTTTCGAGTTAATCCATCTCAAAAGTTATGGAATGGGATTAATAGCTGTTTAATCATTCTTCATATATCGTATACGATATACAACAAAAAAAATAGTCTTTCTCTCTAAATTCTTTAACCAAGTAAAAAACTATATAAATCAAATATTAATATTGTTAAGTGATTAAAAAATTAATTTTTCCTTATATTTTTTTAAAAATAGAATTCAAAAAATTTAAAAATTAGTGCTGAGAAGAGAAATTAAATCCGAGCTTCTAGGCGCTCAATAAACGACCACAGAACATTAGCCATTAGTCGCACCTCTCTATTTTTATTCATTTTTACTGGTAAAGTGCTTTACATGGTTTGATACAACCTACTTAACTCAGATGCATAATTCACCTGTTCTTGCATCTGAAGTTTTTCTGCCTCTAGTCCGCTAGAGGCTTTTTTTATTACTTAATAAAAAAGCCTGCATTTCAGCAGACTTTTATTTCACGATTTAATTTAGCAAAGCTTAATTAACCACAGGTTGCCTGAGTAATTTTCTTAGTTGCTGGATCAATAGTCACTGTAACTCGGTTTGTACGATAATCCATAGTCATAGGCTGACCTGGAGCTACTTTACGCACAATTTCCGATTGAGTTTTTTGCTTAATTTGGTCATCAGTAAGTCCAGATTGACCTACCAATTTTTGAGCTTCTTCTGCTACACAGTTCGCTTGATTATCACGGAATAATTTCCATTCTTCAACGACCTGACCGTTTGGTAAATGACAATACCCAACCTGTCCATTTGCTTCATTTCTAATTTCTAATTTCCCGCCTTGTTCAACACAATATTGACTAGCTGGGTTTGGTGAACCAATTTTTGGTGGAGTTGAATCTTTATGTTGTGCAGATGAACAAGCCGTTAACGAAACAAGCGCTAAACCAAGAAAGATAATTTTTTTCATAAATTTTTGCTTCTTAATAAAAAAATAAAGATATCAAAAAAATTCATGTTTCATGGGTCTTGTTTACAATAAAAAACTCTCTTAGCAATTTTATTAACCGATCTTTAATTGATTGGAATTTAAAATATTCTGTCTTAAAAACAATTATTAAAATATTGTAATTAAGGTCTTTCTAAAATTCGTGCTCCGGAACCTTCTTGTCCTAAAACATCTTCAGGATTTCTTAAAGGGCATTGCTCTAGTGACAAGCAACCACAGCCAATACACCAGTCCATTTCATCACGGAGTCTAGTTAATTTTTGAATACGCTCATCCAGATCTTTTCGCCAATGGCTTGATAACTCTTTCCACTGTTTGGCTGTTAATTTGCTTCCCATAGGATATGCACTAAGAGCTGCTTTAATTTCATCTAAGGAAATCCCTACTCTTTGAGCAACTTTAATAATCGCAATATATCTTAAAACGATTAATGGGAAACGGCGTTGATTACCATTCGTTCTTAGACTTTTTATGAGCCCTTTCGCCTCATAAAAATGCAGAGTCGAGACAGGAACTCCACTCCTTTTTGCTACTTCACCCACTGTCAACACTCGACTAGAGTCAGCTTTTTTATTTTCACTTATCATGATTGACCTCAACTTTACTCGAGGTTTATAAGAGAGCCTCTGTGTTTTGTCAAATGAATAAACCAAGCAACTTGAATGCTATAAGAGCCATTTCTCCGAGTTTGTTGGTCTTAACTTTTCGATAAAACCTGAGAAGATAAATTTGATGAGATTATTAATTCAGTGAAGTCTATAAAATGAGTTGCTAACATTTAAATTTAAGAAATTAATTTTGTTGAGTACATGGGCATCCGCAAATCCAAAACATGTTGTAAACAAAAGGCATTGGTGCTCCTAGAGGATAGACCTTAGCTTGTTCGATTTTATAAGTTTTTTTACGTGACTCAATGTGAAGTATATTATCGTAACGCGCAACAACGATTCCCTTTTTATATAATTTTTTTCGTTCATTCTTTGCATCAAATTTATATACCAAAAAGTAAACTTTTTCTCCTACGCTGATCTTTGAATGATTAACCATAATGTAACCATTACAATACTTACATTGCCAATCTTTCATATCTCAAATTATCACACGCTTAAGTTTAAAAACACATTGAATTTTATAGTATAGATTTATTAAAGCTACAAATCTAAAGAAATATTTTAATTGAAAAAATAAGGTTTTTTTGTGATGCACATCACAAATAAAAACCATGAAAATTACAAATTATATCTAGATACATCAATCACTTACCAAATAAAATTTTAGGTTTATTATTTTCATAAATATAAAATTCTTATATATTTTATATTGTCATATAGTATAAAAGACAGAGAAATTAAATATGATATATAATTAATTCTTAATACTTTACAATATACGTATTTCATTATATTTAACTTAATATTAAATGGAGTAATAAATTATTTTTAAATATTAAATTAATTTCACTTTTAATTGAAAATAATTCAGTTCACATAATATAAACTCCGAATATATAATTATTAGAATTGCAATTTAATTTTTTATTATGGCAACTCAACGTTTAAAATTAGAACTCCCATCTGGACATGATCAATTATTACTTCACTCTTGTTGTGCTCCTTGTTCAGGAGAAGTCATGGAAGCATTGATTGATTCTGGAATTAAATTTTCAATATTTTTTTATAATCCTAATATTCATCCAGTAAAAGAATATCTAATCCGTAAGGAAGAAAATATTCGTTTTGCAGAAAAGCATAATATCCCATTTATCGATGCAGATTATGACACGGATAATTGGTTTGCCCGAGCCAAAGGTATGGAGGATGAACCCGAACGCGGCATTCGTTGTACCATGTGTTTTGATATGCGTTTCGAGCGAACTGCCCTTTACGCACATGAACACGGCTTTAGTCTCATCAGTAGTTCGCTAGGAATTTCTCGTTGGAAGAATATGGCTCAAATTAATGACTGCGGAATTCGGGCAGCATCTCATTATCCCGATATTCAATATTGGGATTATAACTGGCGCAAAAATGGCGGCTCTAGTCGAATGATTGAAATTAGTAAGCGAGA
Organism: Acinetobacter sp. WU_MDCI_Abxe161; assembly: GCF_025514355.1. Classification (NCBI taxonomy): domain Bacteria; kingdom Pseudomonadati; phylum Pseudomonadota; class Gammaproteobacteria; order Moraxellales; family Moraxellaceae; genus Acinetobacter; species Acinetobacter sp. WU_MDCI_Abxe161. Next base: position 63,776 of record NZ_JAHPTU010000008.1, on the reverse strand, counting down.
GGAATTCTACCAACAGGAATATTGCGGCTGTGTATATTCTTTGCGTGATACCAACCGTTGGCGTATGAGTAATGGTCGAGATCGAATTAAATTAGGTGTTAAGTTTTATAGTAATGCCATGGAAGAAGATTAATTTTTATTTCTCTTTAAGAATTAATTAAGTTATTCGGAACTATATTTATTTTTGATAAAAAAACGGCCACATCTGGAGAATGTGGCCAAAAGGTGTACTAAATAAGCTTTGATGTAGTTAGATTAATTGTGCTAGCTTAAAATAATATTAATTAAAATTAATTTTTAAAAATTTTAATAACCTCTCTATTTTCATATAACCAATTGATCATCATAGAAATTCGTATTTAAGCATTTAAAAATGATTAAATTTATCTAAATAACAAAACTTAGGCTATTATTTTTCTTGTAAATATTGTGCAATTTTTTTAATGTTTTCAATAATTTCATTAGGTGTGTGGGCCGCATAGCCAAAAAGTACCGCGGCCTTTTTGTTTGGCATCTGACAATATCTTGATAGTGGTTGAACAGCCAAGTTTAGAGCTGAACATTGATCAATAAATTCTTGCTCTGTCCTCTCACCTTTTAACCAGCACACTGCATGAATACCTGAATCTGTGGGTTGAACACTAAGCACATCTGAAAGATGCTCATCAATAGTTTTAATCAAGGCTTGTTGGCGCTCATAGCAAGCTTTTCGAACTTTGCGCACATGCCGCGCATAGTGACCTTTTTGTATAAATTGAGACAAAGCCACTTGCTCTAAATAAGAACTTCGAACATCCGTATAGTATTTTGCTGCACTAAAGGTTTCGATCAATGCTTCAGGCACAACCATGAATCCTAACCGAAATTCTGGAAACATCATTTTGGTAAAAGTACCAGAGTAAATAACTCTTTGCTGCTGATCTAAACCTTGTAGAGCTTGAATAGGATGTGTGCCATAGCGGAACTCACTATTATAGTCATCTTCAAAAATCCATTTCCCTTGTTGAGATGCCCAATCGAGTAACGAAAAACGGCGGGCAAGACTTAAGGTTCCACCTATAGGGAATTGATGTGAAGGTGCTGTATAGACCAGTTTGCTTTTTGAATAACGATGAATAATATCAGAGACTAGCATTCCCTCTTCATCACTTTCAACTAAATTTACCTGTGCACCAAAACTTCGAAAAATGTTAAAAGCAGCGTCATAGCCTGGTTCATCTAAACACACCTCATCATTGGCTTGAAGTAAAGCATAGGCCGTTAAATGAATAGCTTGCTGCGTCCCATTTACGATAATAATTTGCTCTTCTTTGCAGTTCAGCCCTCGGGTGGAGCGAACATATTCACAAATAGCCTGACGTAGAGGCAAATAGCCACGCGGGTCGTGAAATTGACCAAGCTGACAATACGACTGCCGCCAAGCTTGATTTAATAACTTTCCCCAAAGTTGATGAGGAAATAAGTCAACACAACCTACCCCCACATGGAACATTTTTTTCTTTTGACTTGACCACGACTGCTCTCGCCATGAATCCAATAAAGCTTCAAGATTCGGATTAATATTTAAGGATTGATGATTATTTTTAGACGTTTTTTTTGAATTTTCTTGAACATGTATTAACTGATCTGGCACAACCTCAGCAACATAGGTACCCGAACTTGGTTTGGTAAATAAATATCCCTCATCAAGTAATCGTTCAAGAGCCGTCAATACAGAATTTCTTGAAATTGACATCATCTCTGCCAAGGCACGACTTGAGGGTAATTTTGTTCCAGCAGTTAGCCTTCCATCTAAAATTGCATCACGCAAAGCCGAATATAGCCCATCTTTAATCTGCCCTTTTGGCAAAATCAAATGTGGGAAAGATGCCGAAATCGAAGCTGCCATAACAAACTGGTACTGTAAAAAATATCAAAAGTGTACCTTATAAAAATACCACTATCAAAACTACACTCTAATTGTCCATTTTCCATTACTTTAAAATAGAGTGTAATTATTATGCAAAATCAAGATATTCAAATCATCCCTGTTCAACAGCAAGACTATTTACAATGGGAAAAATATTGGCTCGCCTATCAAAATTTTTATCAGGTCAATTTACCTCTTCACGTCACAAAAGTGACTTGGGAACGCTTTTTCGATGAAAATGAACCCGTTTATTGTGCTGTTGCCAAACAAGGCGAGCAAGTTTTGGGAATTGTGCATTATGTTATTCATCGTTCAACATGGGCAGAAAATAATTATTGTTATTTAGAAGACCTCTATGTTTCACCTGAAGTTCGTGGACAACACATTGGTAAGCAACTTATTGAATATGTGCAGAAGCAAGCAATTGTACACAACTGTGACCGTTTATATTGGCATACTCAAGAAAGCAACCACACAGCCCAAAAGCTTTACGATTGGATTGCCCAAAAACCCGGGATTATTGAATATCGTATGCCGTTGAACTAAAGAAAGTAAAAAAACACCGAAAGCTGGAGTGCTTTTGGTGTTTAAATCTTAGCAAAAATAAGCTTAATCACTTTGTCATTAATAGTTGAGCATTGATTAAACGCTGCAAAACGCTTGAGCTCTTGCTCCAATTCGAAAAAGAAGACTTCCTTATTTTTTACTGTTTTTTCTAGATGTAGACTAATTACTTCTAACTCTTTTATAGAACGATGCGCTTTACAATCTACTCGGCCGACTAACTCATCTTGATATAGAATCGGCAAACAAAAATAACCATATACCCGTTTAGCTGCTGGCACATAGCATTCAATCCGATAATCAAACTCAAATAAAGAAGTTAAACGGTCACGATGAATAAGCGAGTTATCAAAAGGTGAAAGTATTTTTAAACCGAACTCAGTATTAAGCTTTTGTTCTATTGCAGCGGCATCAACATATAGCGTTTGACCATTCTCGAGCTTAATTGCCGATACTACACCTGCGTCAATCTGCTCCATCAGAACGGCACGCATAGTTTCTTTTAAATCATTTTTCTTTAAATGAACCAGTTGTTTCCATGTAAATGCACCATGTGCTCGAAGTGTATTATTAAATAAATACTGCGCATATTCATAAAGCGTAGGCATAGTTAAATCAATATTTTCAGGCAAGCAGCGCTCGGTCAAATCATAGACCTTTTCCATTCCGTTACGCTCACAGATCATCAGGTCACCCTGCATATATAATTGCTCAAACGCACGGCGGCCTGGTCCGGTATTCCACCAGTTTCCTAAACTCTTTTTATTATTCTTATCAATATCTCTTAATCGAATTTTACCTTCAGCACGAACACGCGCTAAAATTTCATTCATAAGCTGCTGATCGCCTCTATTAAAATAACGGCTTTCCCCTTTCCTAACAGACATCATGGCAGGCAGTGCATAGCGATAATCTTTTATAGGAAGATAAGATGCGGCATGATACCAATATTCAAAAATCTGGCGCTCGCGTACCAAACTATTGAGATGACTTAGATCATAATCAGGCACTCGGCTCCACAATATATGGTGATGAGCTCGCTCTACAACCGATATGGTATCAATCTGCACATATCCTAAATGCTCAATCGCCTGTAAAGTGCCTTCCAAACCTTTGGTAAATCGACTAGTTTTTCCTAGGCCTTGATTGAATAAAGTAAGCTGTTTCAAAGAAGAAGTCATAAAAATCAAATATTGTTGTATTCATTTAAAAGCGGGAAATTTTCAGTTCTATCGTATCACTATTTCCTGATTTACTTGTGTTTTAGAATCGGTAATTCTCTATAAAAAGAATCACGATTAACTCAACGTTCGTTTTACAGACTCAGCTTAAAATAACTTTTAGGCGCCAATCTAATCACTAAAATAACTACTAATATCACACTGGCTAAATGGAAAAGCCATCCCGCTTTGTAAGCCCCCGTAAGATCATGCAAAATTGCAATAATCCATGGCGGAATTGCTGCCAATAAGAAACCACCACCTTGCATCAGTGCAGATAAAGCACCTGCATAAATCGGCTCATCAAAATGATCTAATGCAACTATAAGCGTTAAGGCAAAACATCCTCCTAAACCCACGCCTAAACAAATTGCCCAAAGTATAGAGGCAAACTCAGGCATAAAAGCCATTCCGGCAAACCCAATCATTTGCATAGCTAACGTAAACCATAGCCATGGACGTCGGTCTTTATATTTCCTTGCTAAAACGGGCAAAATAAGTGCTGAAGCTGCTTGGCTCAAGGCCAGTAAAGCAAGTAGTTGTCCACTTTGCGCTGCGCTCCAACCCTGATCTTGAAAAGAAGGCGCTAACCAAGCTACGACTGATGAGTAGCCACCATTTACAAGCCCGAAACAAGCCATTAATAACCAAGTTCGAGGTTGATTTAATAACTTTCTTACAGGCGCACGATGAATGGATGAGCCAACTTTTGTAGGTAAAAAAGCCAGGGCCAATATAAATGCAAATAAAGCTGGAATAGCAAAAAAAGCCAGTCCAATTGACCAAAAGCCCGTTATATTTGAAATTATGGGAGCTAAGCATGCTCCTAACGCCCCACCGCCCATGAGCATAGCTGAATAAAGCCCCATCATCGGACCTATGTATTGGCTAAATTCTCGTTTAATCATGCCTGGAAAAGCTGCTTGTATCATCGCAACGCCAAATCCAATTACTATTGCGCTAATAATTAATCCTTCGGCTGTAGGTAATAAAAAACGGACAGCACATCCCGCACAAATGGCAAGTAATGCACCGAGAATAGCTTTTCGTTCGCCCACATAGTTCTGCAATATTGGCCCAACAAATGCAACAAGCCCCATAAGCATCATCGGTAGCAAAGTAAGTAGTGCCATTCCTTGTAGGCTTAAGCCAGTGGCTGTTCGAATATTGGCAATCAATGGTCCAATACTTGTGATAAATGGTCTTAAATTAAGGCCCACCAAAGCTACCGTTACAACAAGCATGGGACGAGTCAAAAAAACTCCAGACTGCTTCATTCTTCTGAGCCTAAATTCTTGGCTTGATAATTCTTCCAATGCACATAAAGATCAGTGCGGCTTTCAACTCTGATCGGTATATATTGAATTTTCATTGATTGCTCAGAAAACGGCTTGGCAAGCTCAATATATATTTCGGCTGTAGACAAACCAAATGGTGCTCCATCTTCATTAGAATATGCATAGCTCACCGACTTGATACCTGCTAAACGCATTGCAGCCATACACATTGGGCATGGATGGCCACTTACATACACAGAACAGCCTTCTAAGTTGGCAGATCCTAAAACTTGGCTGGCTGCACGAATCGCTAGTAATTCGGCATGTGCAGTGGGATCATTTGTTGTCAGAATCTGATTTACACCTGAAGCAATAATTTCTCCATTCTTTACAACCACTGCTCCAAATGGCCTCCCACCTTTTTCAATATTGTTATAGGCAAGCTCAATCGCATTACGTAAAAACTGTTCACCTTTTTCCATCATGTACTCTCACTTTTTATTTTGCACCAGCTGCAAGAAGTCTTTTTTCAATTTCGCGGTAGCCTCGTGAACGTGCATGTTGTAATGGCTTAATGCCGTCTTTATCTGCTAAGTTCGGATCGGCACCTGCTTTTAGTAAAAGCTCTACAATGCGTTGATATTTTGGTTCTCCATTGCCCAAAATAATGGCCTTAATCAATGCGGTCCACCCTAAATTATTGACATGATTAACATCTACACCAGCGGCAATTAATGTACGAACTGTTTCAACATGGCCTCGCTCCGCTGCGGGAATGAGCGCCGTCCCACCGTAACGATTAGTACTTTTTAAGTTCGCACCATGCATGAGTGTCATTCTTAAAATTTTTAAATATCCCTGTGCGCCGGCGTACAAATACGGACTATCTTGAATATTATCTTTTGCATTTACATCGGCACCCGCCTCTATCAGCATATGAGCAGCATGTACATTATTTGCTCTTGTTGCGACCATCAAAGCAGTCGAACCAGTTTCATCCCGCTCATCAATTAAAGCCTTTTGAGATAAAATATTTTTTATAGATTGAGTGTCGTTATTTATTGCTGCCTGATGTAAAGGGTACTCACTCATTGCATTCGTCATATTTGTAAAACCTAAAGCCCCTAACGCGACGATCAGATTCACCCATATTAGTGACTTACGCATGCTGGTCTCCCAATAGAAATTTATGGCAAAACATTTTGCAAATAGAATAAACATCACCAAAAGTATTTGGAAATTAAATTATTTAATCGATACTATTAAGATTATAAATACTTATCTAATCTGCTTTTAAACCTAGCGGTGCATAATATGTTTGATCCTCGCCTTTTACGTGCTTTTGTCACTATTTTTGAAACGGGCAGTTTTACCGCAGCTGCTGATCGATTACACCTGACTCAATCAACGATTAGTCAGCAGTTAGCACGGCTTGAAGAATCAGTGGGTCATGCGCTTATAGATCGAACAGCAAGACCTTTCAAATTGACCGTTTCGGGAGAATATCTGATTGGTTATGCACAAAGGATTTTGACTCTTCAACAAGAAGCTGAGGCCCTACTTAAAGATCCGGCAGGAAGTATTCCTATTCGTATTGGTTTACCAGAAGATATGATGAGTTCTGCAATGGCTGAAGTTTTCGGTATATTTGCCAAAGAGCATCGTTCCATTCGTTTAGACGTAACCTCTGGCTTAAGCCGGAACCTAACAGAGCGTTATCGGAATGGTGAATTCGATATTATTATTGTCAAAGAACCCGCGGCCAGTGCTGATCACCACGCTACATTCCCAGAAGAAATGGCATGGTTTGCAAGTGAAAACTCAAAGACTACATGGGCTGACCCCGTGAGTTTAGTCACTTTTCCTCAAGGAGGACTTTATAGGGACGAAATGTTCGCAACCTTAGAACGTGAGCGGCGACGTTGGTATATTGCTTTTACTGGTAGTAGCCTAGAAAGCGTGTTAGTCAGTGTTGAAACAGGATTAGGGTTATCTTTATTGCCTGTAGCTACGACCAATGGACGTAGAGTACGTCGATATGATTCATTAGGTGCTGTGCCACCTATGGTCGTTTCAATTTACACGTGGGAAAAAGCTGGGATCATTTCCCAGCTTGTAGATAAAATGACGTCTGTTTTACAAAAACGTTTTCAATCCTCAATCAATGTTTAACTTATATCATTCGAACTTTCAGCGATAAGTTTTTCCGCCATTTCTTGAGTTTTTCTTAAGCCCGGCATACGGAATTCGGTATGCCCATAATCTTGGATAGATTTCCAACGTCCACCCCAAGTCAAACCAACAGATTCGGCAACTTGTCCATATAACCGATAGCCTTGCATCGCCCATGGATCCCGTTCAGAAATAACCACTTTCCCATTTCGTTTAAATGCTACATCAGCAGCTAAACCAAATTGATGATAGCTTTGATACCCCCTCGCTCTAGTCGTGTTAGGATTGCCCGCCAGCATATTCTGACGTGCTGGGCTACGATAACCTTCTAATAGAACCAACTCATAACCATACTGTTCTTTCATGATTTTAAAGACCATGAGTAAACGCTGTTTATAACGTGGGTTCATTTTGTCCCATTTACGATCAACCAAAGTCGTGTCCAGAATAGCTCGACCATCGAAACTTGCATTATCAATCGGTGAAGAATTAATAGCTCCACTATTTTGAGACGAATATTGCTGCTCTAACTGCGTAGCCTCAACAATTGCGGCCTCAATTAAGCTTTCATCCACTTCTGGCGGTGGTGATAATATTTCACCATTTAAAAGTGCATAGATTTGAGGGTCAGTTTTTTTCAGATATTCAGCTTCAATTCGAGTTGAACTAATGGGACGAGTAAAAGCAAAAATTAATATACTGGCAAACAAAAAAAAGCCAGCAATTACAATCCACCATTGCTGTAAATACCAATGAGATTGTAATTTTTCAGGAGCAGCTGCCTGATTCATCGTTTGAGCAAATTGCTTCACCTGATTCAGCTGTTTACGGCCTTGTGGCAGTAACGACAAGACGAAATCTTTGCTTCTACTCCTTAGTTCATAAGACATTAAAAATGCTAAACCAATTGCCAAGCACGTAAAGCAAAAGAAAATGAGAAAGATCATCATCAGTTCATTAATTCACGGCAAAAGGACTACGTGTAATTTTAATATCTACCGATGCTTTAGGTGGTTCGACCTCAGGTTCTGGTTCGGCTGGAGCTTTACTCTCAACTACGGGTTTAGCCTGTACCACTTGCTGCTGCGGCTTACCCACTGTTTTTTGCTGAGCTGGCTGTACTTTAGGTTGAGTCGTTTTAGCTACGCTTGTCTGTAATTGAGGCACAACTTGAACTTTCTTCTCACCTGTTAGCTGCTCATCAAATGGTGAAACTCGCTGTTCATTCGCAGCAACAGTTTTATGCGGAACAGGTTTAAAGATATTACTTAATTCATTATCTTTTGGCTGTTCAAAGCCATCACGGCTCATTGAGTCTGTGTCGTTGTCTTGGCTTACAGCAACCTGATTTTGTTCATCAGAAGAATGAGCAGCATCTTGATTTAAAATTTGCTCTTCTGTTGATTTACTCTCAATTGCTGCTGATTCCGGCGAATTCGGTTGAGACAAGAACAGGAATAGCGAGATGCTGACAAACACCCCTGCAATTACACCAATCACAATATAAAGTAGTGGTGATTTCGGCTTTTTTTTATTCGATTGTAAAACTCGAATAGAAGTTGGTTTTTCCTGAGCCATTTCGTACCATCATCAAGGTAAATAAATTGTAATATGCGCTTGCTCTTGAGGAGCAGAAATCACATTTTGATAATTAGATAATGCTTTATCATTTTGATTGTTCAGCATAAATCTTAAGCCTGCAAAAGTAAGTAATGCAAAAATCAATAAAAAGATCAAAATCCAAAAGAAAGGAACTTCGCGATGAATAATATTCCGTATTTGATCGGGAATTGCAGAGAACGGCGAAAATGCAACTTTTTTCCCTTTTAAATAGTCGATCTCATCACCCACTCGTGATACTAAGTGGTTAAGACTTTCAATAGACTCAATGCGGTACTTACCTTGAAAACCAAGTAAAAGGCAGTAATGAAATACTTCAAGAGCAGCTAGTCGTTCTTTTCCACGGCTTCGCAATTGCTCCAAAATTTCAAAAAAGCGATAGCCCGCTAACTGAGAACCAAACAAGCTCAATTGCAATGGGCTAATCAGCCAAGCATTTTGTAAATTAAAATAGCTTGGATCTTGTTGCGTTACGATGGTTTCATCAATTAATGCACAAAATGCATATTTAGCATCATGAATATCATCAGCTGAAAATTGTAGTTTTTTAGCTTGTTGCTCAAATTGATTAAGCAAATTTAAGGTTTTTTCACGGAATTGCTGCGCATCTGCCGGCACATATTGATTTCGAATTAAAAAAATCAAATAAAAGCCATCATGCAATAAATCAATAAGATTAATTGCCTGTAGTTTTGCCTGCGACTGACTATTGTTATTTCCACCCGTCCCGATTTGCCCATCGTCAAATAAAGAAGGAGCGCCTGTAGATTGTGACATTTTTCTCTCCTTTACCGTTAAGCGTTCATGACCGCAATCAATTCAATACTGATATCTTGGAAACCAGCTGGAACATAAATACAGATCGTCTCTGAATCTAACATGCGCTGATATAGCTCGTGATGCGGTTCAATTTCAAAATAACTCACCCCAGAACGTACCGGTATCGCAGTTGGAACCTGAATCAAATGATGTAATGGAATCGCAGGTAATGCAGCAACTACACGTTGCTCTACATCTAAAGTGCTACCAATCTTAAATCGTAAAGGTACGATCTGGATTAACTCATGAGTCTGCATAGCACTACTTGATACTGCAATATAAAGTCGAGTGTCTCGAGTAATCTTATCGGTTTCAAGACTTCCCACCCAATATGAAGGCCGGATCTCTTTAAGCGCAATACTGATATAACGACTTGAAATAATCGTATCGAGTAAATCACGTAGAATCGTGTCTAACTGAGTAAAACTTTCTTGTAAATTATGGTGTTTATAAGCAGGCAGCTGATCAACATCATAGGCTGTCGAGAAAGTTAATAATGAACCTGCTAAACGCAATAATTCGAAAAACAACCGTTCTGGATGGATTTGTGGATATTGCACAAAGTGATTTAAACCAGCGTGAGCTGTATTTAAGGCATTCACTAACCAGAAAGAAACGATATCGCCTGAACGGAATTCAATTAATTTCTGTTCATTTTCTCGGTTATTGGTTTGAATCGTCTTAATTTTTGCCTTAATAACATTTAGAGTTCTTTTTAAATTTGAAATGAGTGTTTCAGAGGCATCCACGTGCAAAATTGGTGGAATAAACTTTCGGTCAATTTCAAAAGCACCAGAGCTTTGACGCTTAATTTTTCCAATCGGCAGATATAAAAAACCATCTAAATTATGGTCTGGATTACTATGAATATCTAATAATTTAAAAACAGCACGGCGGCGTAGCAAACTAATATCCGCTTCGGTAGCATTCGTAAATAGATCATGCGTTTCGACAAGGTGAGATTGATATCTGCCCTTTTGCGCTTGATTTTGATCAATGAGATTTTGCTTATTGGCTTGTAAAAGCGGCAATGCCAAATAGATTAGCATCTCACCACGTAAATTAAGATCATCTAATAAAATTGGTTCAGGCAATAAATCATATGCAGGCGCCTGATAAATTTCACCGTCTTGCCAGATCATCTCTACAGACTCAAGAGCAAGAATATGCGTACTCAATTGAGCCTCATCGAAACTTAACTTCTGAATACCATACGAAAAAGGCACAACCGCACGAACCGTATGATTTAGGCGTTGTTCATGATAGGTATCTTGAATTTGGAAATGTTGCGGTCTTAAAAATAAACCTTCGCCCCACAGGACTTTTTCAGCTTTAAACATATGTCTTTACCAATCTTTATTCATATTCATTTTTAGGCTGCACACCTAACATTTCCTGAACCATTTGTAATGGATGCTCATCTTTAATGACTTGCGCTAACCATTCATGTAATGGCATTTGACTCCATTTAATCGTTTTTTGAAGCATATAACTCACAGGGCTATGAGGTTCATTTGCTTGGAAGTAATCTGCAATCTCTTGCAGCACTTTCATTGCTTGCTCTCGGTTAGCCAAGTGCGTTTGTGCTTGAGGCTGAAAAGCAGGCTGAGCTGAAACAACTTGTACAGGCGCTTGATTTTCCATAGATGAACTCGTGATGACAGTAGCCTGTTCTTGGATTGGTGCAAGTCCTGCACCAAAAGCTTCTGCTTTATAAATCTTGCGTAATGTGCTGTGAATAGTCTCAAATGCTGAATCAATCGCAGCAAAACTTGGCGAATCTAGTCCCATTAAATGATCGAGAGTTTGCTTTAAAACATCCCATTCAGTTAACACTGAACTAAAATCTTGATAGTTAGAATATTGAAAAGTTTTAGACGTATTAAAAATAGCTTGGTCGAATTGTTCTAGTTCCGATGGCCCCGACTGGCTGTCATACTCTTCAGTTTGTTTACGGCGAACATTTTCGTGATAAAGAAAATTATCGTAATCAAGCAAATTATAATAAGGAGCCGTATTGGTTAAAGAAACTTTCTTTAACAACATCGGAAGTTGATTAATTAAACCCTGTAATAAACCAATGCGTTGATCTAAATCATCATCTTCAATAATAGGATGAATTTCCTGCCAGTATTGATTTAGCATGGAATGGCTTAAAGTTAAACTTTTCGCCATACCTTCAAAACCATAAAGATGAGTCCAAGCTTCTAAGAGCCAAGTTAATAGACGAATATCTTTCGTTTTATCTTTTAACAAAACACTTGTGTTCTTTGCTACAAAGTCCCAATCGGCTTGTTTGCGCTCAGCAACCCAATCACCTTGATCTAGCAATAGATCATCTTGTGTCTTCGCTTTTTTTATTTCATGAAATTCATTAGAAAATGAAAAGTCGTCACCACAAGGCAAACTATCACTAATGGGTTCAAGTAGTTCAGAAATATCAATATTCATCTAATTTTAGCTCTATTCAATTTTAAACTTCTGACTTCAATTTTTTACTAGTCCTTTTTTTAGCAGCTTTTGCAACCGGGTCTAGTACATATTGAATTTCGTCATCTTTAGCATCAATCATGATAATTTTTGGTAGTTTTTGCTCTGCTAAAGCCACCAAAATTTCTGTAGCCAATGCAGGTAACACTGTAGAATTTAAAATATTATCAACGTTACGTGCACCGCTATCGACTTCTGTGCAACGGCTTAAGAGTAGCTCTACCAAATCATCAGAATACTGGACTTGTGTTCCATATTGTTTCTCAATTCTTGCGGTGATCTTGCCTAACTTATGCTTAATGATTCGTACAAGGAGATCATCATGCAATGGGAAATATGGCACCACTCTCATTCGGCCTAAAAATGCGGGCTTAAATTGTTTATATAAACTTGGTTTTAGGTGCTCAATCAACTCTTCAGCTGTAGGCCATTCTTCTACAGGTCTATTTAAACAAGCTTGCATAATGGCACTTGAACCAACATTTGAAGTCAGCAAGATAGTGGTGTTCTTAAAGTCAATTACTCGTCCTTCACCATCTTCTAAAGTACCTTTGTCAAATACTTGATAGAACAGTTCCTGAACATCACTATGAGCTTTTTCAATCTCATCAAGCAACACAACACTGTAAGGATTACGGCGAACAGCTTCTGTTAAAACACCCCCTTGACCATATCCGACATACCCTGGAGGCGCACCTTTTAATGAAGATACCGTATGCGCTTCTTGATATTCAGACATATTAATAGTGATTAAATGCTGCTCACCACCATATAATTCATTTGCCAAAGTTAATGCAGTTTCAGTTTTACCCACACCACTTGGGCCAACCAAAAGGAATACCCCTTGTGGCTTATTAGGATCTTCAAGCTTTGCTTTTGAAGTTTTAATACCTTGAACTAATTGTGTGAGTGCATAATCTTGCCCCATTACACGCTCGCCCAATTTATCTTCAAGCGTTAATATCTGTTTAATTTCATCATTGACCATTTTTCCAACAGGAATACCAGTCCAATCAGAAATAATTTCATTAATAATTTGAGAGTTTACTCTTTCAAATACTAATGGTTGCTGGCCTTGAATTTCAGCAAGTTCCTTACGCAGTAGATTGATCTGATCATAAGCTTCAGACTCATTAGCATGATTTTGTGCTTCTAAAACCTGAATTTTATGAACAAGTTCTAATTCCTTTTGCCACTGCTCTTCGGTTTCCTGAATTTCTTTTTGCAAAGATTCTAAATTAGCTTTTAAAGCTTCCAATCGTTCATGATGAATTGGAATCTGACGATGCTCATTTTCTAAAATTTGCTGTTCAAGTTTTAAGTTATGTTCTTGGGCCTTTAACTGGTCAAGCTTTACTGGTTGAGCATTTTGGGTCAACGCAACACGTGCTGCTGCCGTATCAAGAACACTAACTGCTTTATCCGGAAGTTGACGGCCACTAATATATCGATGTGAAGAGTGAACCGCTGTAACGATCGCCTCATCATCAATTTGTAATTTAAAATGCTGCTGCATGACTGGAATCATCGCACGCAACATATCTACCGCAACTTCTTCGGTTGGCTCTTCTACTTTCACCACCTGAAAACGTCGGCTCAGTGCCGCATCTTTTTCAAAATACTGTTTATATTCTGCCCAAGTAGTCGCAGCAATCGTGCGTAATTCACCACGTGCAAGCGCTGGCTTTAAAAGATTTGCAGCATCATTTTGCCCTGCTTGTCCACCAGCACCAATTAAAGTATGCGCTTCATCAATAAATAAGATAATAGGATGAGTAGAAGCTTGAACTTCTTGAATCACTTGCTTTAGACGATTTTCAAATTCGCCTTTAACGCTTGCACCTGCCTGTAATAGTCCCATATCCAGCACATGCAAATGAACATTTTTAAGGGCATTTGGTACTAAACCTTGAGCAATTTTTAAAGCTAGACCTTCAACCACGGCAGTTTTACCAACGCCTGGCTCACCAGTTAAGATCGGATTGTTTTGGCGTCGACGCATTAAAATATCGAGCATTAAGCGAATTTCATATTCACGCCCAATAACTGGATCTATACCGCCTTTTTTCGCTTTTTCAGTGAGATTAATCGTATATTGATCAAGCGCAGGTGTTTTAGCTGTTTTGGTATTTGTTACAGTTGCGTCTGTTGGTTCCGCTTCATCCGAAAGCGTTTTTGTCTCATCTTGTTGTTCAACACTCTTCTCACAAATTTCAAGAAACTTATGTTTCATTGAATCAATTGGTAAAAGATCAAATAAACTCGAAGCTCTCGTTGCAATTTGATATAAATCAGGCGCAGTTAACAGTGCAACTAATAAATGACCGCTACGAATAACTGGATTTTGTTCAGCCGAGGCCAATAACCAAGCTTGCTCAAACAAACGAACAATAGATTTAGCAAAAATAGGAGTTCGAGTATTACCTTTTGGTAATTGAGAAATTGTTTCTTTTAAATCATCAGCTAAAGCTTCAGATGAAATTTTATACTTCTTTAATAAAATTTTTAAATCATTCTCTAAAGATTGATTAAGTAATTCTAAAAATAAATGCTCAATTTCAATTTCGTAATTTTGTTGAATAACACAAGCATTAGCCGATTTTTCTAAAGCAGTTCGTGCAACTGTAGAAAGTTTTGTAATTAAAATTTTTAAATTACTCATCATTACTCTCAATATTTTTAAATAATTTAATGCTTAAAATCATAATGCCTGTATATTAACAAAATTCAGCTTTATCAGACAAACTACTCATCATTTCAAGCGTTAATATGTTTTAGTAGATATTTATATCTATATAAAAATATCTCTACCCTTATCCTTGATTAACTAAACTCTGTTTTGGCAATAATTTACAGCCACATGATAAGGAATCATTTACACGTGCTGCGGATTTTCCCATAACAAGCATATTTGGATCTCCCGATACAATCGTAGAAACCGTTTTGTGTAACGGACAAGTTGCCTTATCTCCTACACAGGCAATTGCAATTCCATCAATTAAAAATGTACTGTTCCCTGAAATGACTTGCCCTCCACCAGTGGTTGGGCATCCAATCGTAATGTAAGGGCTAGCCATGTTCTTCTCCTTCTATTTATAGAACAGTAAACTCAATTCGACGGTTTTTCTTTCTGCCTTCTGGAGAAGTGTTATCTGCAACTGGCTTAGATGAACCTAAACCTTCTGTAGATAAATGATCGGCAGGAATACTTTTACTAATCAAATAGTTTTTCACTGCTAATGCTCGATCTTGGCTAAGTTTTAAGTTTTTAGTCGCATCACCGGAACTATCAGTATGACCAATAATTTTGACTTTTTTACCGCCTACTTTATTTAAAGCAACAGCCATCTCGTCGAGAATTTTTTGACCTGCATCAGTTAAAACTGCACTACCAGACTCAAACTCAATAATTCGATTTTTAAGTGCGTCATCAATGATTTTTTGCTCAGCCTGATTGACTGATAACTGTGAATACAGTTGATATGGTGGCTGCACTAACCCTTGAAAAGATTGAATTGTAGGCTGGATATCTGCTGGATTCAGCATTTTTCCACTTAGCTCAAATCGAGTACCATTTACGCTTAATTTCCCTTGCGAAACCTTTTTAAGATCAGGGGTAATCACTCGCGTCACCGAGTCACTCCACCCATTTGGAGCGGCTACAGGTCTTACTTGTATTTTATCTACAACCTGATCGGCACCATAAACAGACTGCATTTTTAATAAGATGGCCTGTTTACTGGCTTCGTTAGGAACTACACCTTCTACAACAATCGGCTGAGCCAAAGCATAATTAGCAATAGCATAGATAAAACAGCCTTTTACGAGCTGTAAAAGTTTAGTTTGATATCGTTGATTCATTATTATTCACCCAAAAAAGTCTGTCTAAATAGTTTTAAGCCTTGGTTTAAACTTAATTGGCGTTGGCATAATGATTGTTCCAGCGTAGCTAAACCAGCATTCTGCTCCAAGTAAGTATCAATCCACTGAGCTTCAATTAGAGAAACCCAATGCTTACTATCCATATTCTGAGTAAAAATATCGCTAAGGGCTAAAATATCAGCCCCTTGAAAACCGAAGAATAATACGGGTTGATCTCGATGTAATAAACCTATCAATACCTCAGTATTATGTTCTTTTAAAAAGCGACAAATAATGCTGACCCAAAATGCTGCTATTTCATAACTGTAAGCAGGATTATTAATAGGCAAAATTAAAACTTTATTTAAGCGACTCGTTCCATTTTGTAAAATTGGTTGTAGTAATAATCCCAGCCCAATCATACTTTGCGCCAATTCATAAATACTTAACTTCATGAGTTGAGCAAATGAATGCATCGTATGATTTTCATAGAAACCTACACACTCGCGTTCAGTTAAAACCTGAATCTGATTTTGTAAGTGACCTAATTTCCCAAGTAATAGATCCGAATCTTTGATTCCTTTTAAAGCCCGATTGTTTTGGAATAAATCAACGAGTACATGTTTATAGCTATATGGCGCATATAACAAATTATCATATGGCAAATCAATTTCTAATAAATGGCTCAGTACCATTGGAAAAGATCGACCTGAACTATCTTCACTTGCCAGTAGGTTCGCCGCTAAAAACATATTTTCTTTTGGATTTGCAATAAAGAAATCCAGTGAAGGCAATGTGTTATAAGCTTCTTTAAAGCTACCCGATTGCATTGCATATTCCAATGCTTCAGTAATCCACTGATCAAGTAATTGTATTAGCGCATTCTGACCTTTTGTTTTTAAAAAGTCACCTCGTGCAGGACTTTTGCCGTAATACAAAGGAGTGGTCTTTAATGTTTGCATTATTGCTCCTCCTTTCGCAGTGAGGTTATTTTCCAAGTCATGGTTTAACTCCCGCAGAAGGCTGAGCGAGTGCTGAAACAGGATTTTCAGTTCTTGCTGGAGCAGCTTGAGCTGGTGCTTGCTGAGCAGATACCACACGAGCTGCTTTATCAGCAGTGACTTTGTCAACCAGTTGCATACCTGCATAACCACGGCTTGAACCGATACTGCCTGAATTGCTGCTAATGAGACGGAAATTCATTTTTACAAATAAAGATGGATCAGTTTTACTACGCCAAAGCATTTCAAATCCGCCATTTTGTTCTTTACGCTGAGCACTATCAATTAAACGGTTAATACCATACTCACCCGGCTCATCAAAAATCGTATGCGTTTGGCCTTGTAAATCTACTGCAGTAATACGAGCGCCCGGAATACTTCCTTGGTTTGGCCAAATGAAGTTAACCCACTGCTGAACACCATTTTCATAAGTCATACGCTGACCATCGATATCAACGGTATATGAAAGTAACTGTGGGTTTGGAATTGGGTAGAACTGGAAGTTCGATTGGTTGGTTGCTGGTGCCGCAGGAGCTTGAGCATTCAACTCACCTGTTGCCATACCATTGGCTGGTGAAACATATCTTTGGAAATTCATGACGAATTGAGGGTTTAAACTAATTCCTAAATCTTTCCAAGTTTTAGACGTTAATGTATAACCACGACGAATCACAAATGGATCTAGGCTTTCTTTGACAAAGCGAGAAATACTACCGTTCTCACCCAAGATTTGACCAATTTCACTACTTGTCGCCTGCAAAGAAGCTGATGAGTTAAATGGATATTTCTTAGCAAGATTTGCTGTAAATGGCTGATAAGCTTGCATTACCCATAATTTGTTAATTTCGTCTTGGGTCGGTGTAATTAAACTTTCAAAAGCTTGCGTAAGTGGACTAACTACCAATTTTTGTAGTAATCGCTGATCAATTTCATTGAAACCAACCGCCATTTTTTCATCGACAATTTTTTGAGTTTGGTTAAATACAGACGTTTGCTCATTAAGGGTTTGCTTGACTAATGTCATCGCATTAGGTCCAATTTCACCCGCATTCTTAAGCTCGTTAAACTTACTACGAACTAGAGCTAAATTTATCATATATTCATCAAGCAATGACTTACCTTGTTGGTCATCACGTTTGCGAACCAACTGATAGAACATTTGGTATTCTTGAGAAATAGCGCCTTGAGCATTATTTGCCACTTGATTAGCAACTTGCTTATCATCATGATTTAAAACTTTACGCTTAAACCATGCAATAAATCCTTTTTGTGGAGCTGCGAGCTCAGCTTGAACAACCGGATTATCCCAGTTTGTTTCGACTGCTACTCTCTCAATTAATGTTCTAATTGGAGAATTTTGCGGTTCACCTAAGACATCAATATTTTTAACTTGCTGAGCAAATTGACCAGCTTTAGCATAGTGAATACCACTTAAGAATTTTCTCCATTCCGCAATATATTCTTGCTTATAGAGAGCTGTCAGCTGCTTTCTAATTTGCTCTGGGCTACCTGAGAAAGTTAGATCATCCGATTGACGACTATTTAGCACCCAATCTTTACTATCTGTTGGCTTATCCGCAGCCTCTTCAATTGCTTTTTCTACATAGTCATTCCATGCCTTTTGAGTAAATACACCAGGCAATGCATAACTTCCTAATACAACATTTTTATTGGCTTCACCTACAATCTGACTTACAGTCAACGCAGGGAAACGTACGGCTGCACGCATTTTTATTTCATTATAAACACGATCACGTGCAGGCATTCCTCGAACAACCGAAAGCAATACTTGACGTGTTTGATCTACAATTTGAGAGTCAGCTTCTAAAACTGGGAATTGCTTATCATTTGCTAAAGTCATTGCGTAAGACAAGATCTGTTCAGCTTCTTGAATCATGTCTGCACGTGGCATTTGGCCTTTATTTGCATCTAACCAAGAGCGCCAGAAACGCGTAACCTGATCGCTGAGATGACTTGCATCCATATATTGTGGATTACTCATCATTAAATAAGCTTTTAATGCGTTATAAGCATCTTGAGGATTGGTATCCGAAGGCTCCAAATATTGTTGAGACTGCGCAGTCTGCTTAATCTCAACATTCGTATGATTCGCTTTTAATGTTGCTTCATTATTTTTTACACGTTGCAAATATTGAGCAATGTTTTGCTGTGTCGGCGTTAATACAATTTGCTTAACACCTTTTAAATATTCGGCTTTTAGCTTTTCACGAAGCTCATTGCCCTGATATAAACCAAAACTAAATTTAAGTGGTCTATTTTCATCAAACTCGTCTAACTGCTGTAGACGTCTTTGAAGAATTAGCAAAGCTTCTAATTGAGTAGATAGTTGCTGACCAGAAGCTCTTTCTAATTGAACTACCTTATTTAAGTCAGCTTGCACTTCACCAATTAATTGTTGGTTGTTACGATAAGACCAAACCCATACACCTAAAATAATTGAAACACCCGCTAAAGCACCAATAAATGCAATATAGCGCTGACGTTTTCTGCCCGTATTTACATGCTGCTTAACTAAATCTTTATCTTTTAAAATAACATCTGAAAATAGACCATTTAAGAAATAGCCATGATTAGGTGTATTTTTTGAATAATCTTTTAAATCACTTTGAGCAATTTGAGTCAGCTGAAATTCTTGGGCAATTTGTTCAGTCATTGGACTTTCAATTACACCTTCCTGCAAAGCACTGGTGAAGTAAAACCCACGGAAAACAGGTTGAAATTGATATGGATTATCTTCAAAAAGTGTACCAATAAAGCTTTTTAAAGCTGGTTTTAGTGTTTTAAACTCTAATGGGAAAGTCATTACACTTGGTGAAATATTTTGCGAATGACGGCGGCTTAAATGAGTCGAACTTACTCCTTTTAGACCATCGTAAAGAATGTTGTAATGTTTTTCGAATAATTCTACAGCATTATGTGATGAACTCTGTTCATATGGAAGCGTTGCTCCCCAAGCTTGGTTGTATTCTTGAGCTTCGTAAAACTCAAAGAATTCAGTAAAACCTGCAATTAAGTCCATCTTTGAAAAGACTAAATAAACAGGCACAACAACTTCTAAACGTTCAGTGAGATCTTGAATACGTGCACGTAAGTTTTTAGCAAGCTTTAATGAGTTTTCAGGACTTTGACTAATGAGCTCAGCAATACTAACAATTAAAATCAAACCATTGACTGGCGCTTTGGAACGGTTCTTCTTCAAAATATTTAAGAAACCTAACCACTCAGAATGATCTTCACTATAAACAGAATAACGACCTGCTGTATCGAGCAAAATACCTTCTGTAGAGAAGAACCAGTCACAATTTCGAGTACCACTTAAGCCAGCAGATACCATTTTCTGATGCGTTTCTTCAAATGGAAACTTTAAACCAGAGTTATAAATAGCCGAACTTTTACCTGCTGCCGGGTTACCAATAACCATGTACCAAGGAAGCTCATATAGTGCAGCATTACCTTTTTTATCACCCAACTTAGATTTACGAATCAATTGAATTGATTCTTTCATTTGTTGATTAATAAGCTGAAGTTCTTCTTTATCTTTATTTTTGCCATATTCAGCTTGGTTATCTTTTTCAATTGCTTCAGCTAGCTCTTCACCTTGAGCAGCATGCTTTCTTCTTTGAATAAGCCAATAGATACCATAAACAATAAGACCTAAAGCATAGGCAGTTGCTAAAGCCCAGAATATATGACGAGGAATTGAAGTATATGAAGACATCAATGCCACGAACAATGACACGGCGATAATTGCTTTAGGATTCGTGATGTACTGCCACAAGTAGCCTAAAATTGTATGCATTCTATTCTCGTTCTAAGTCCAAAGTTTAAATTAGTTATTCAACACCATCGCATCATCTTCTGAATTTTCAGTGACAGATTGCACAAATGTGTGTGCTGACACTGTATTTTCTCCAAAGACAAAAGGAATGATATGTTCAGGAAAATGCATACTCAGCATAAAGCCATAAATATCAGCTAAATGCTGGGTATGCCCTAATGAAGATTTCACATAAATATAGTGATGCGGTTCTACAGGCGTTTGAAGAAAGTGCTGCTGCAATTTTTTCGAAACTTTTATATCGGTCTGATCTGACAATATCAGTACATAAGGCTCCTCACCTTCATGCTGAGGCAAATCATTAAATTTAAAATTATTAAAAAGCTTTGCTGTATCTTGTTGGCCCACAACAACTTTCAGTGCCTTAGAAGGTTCTAATTCCTGAATTTTTACTAGAGGATCGGCCAGTAAACAGCTTGCCGCAAATTCAGCAGGAATATAATCTTTAATCATCCAAGATTTTTCATCGACCAGATCCTGATCAATTTCAGAATCAGTTACGACCAACAAGAAAATCTCATGTTCTCTTTTATGAATACCTTTTAATAGGTGTATCAACTCTTGGTAAGCGAGTTGCTCTCCAAAAAAATGATATTCAATATGGAGCTTTTGAGCAGGAATACCAATCTCAGCAAAGAATTCTAAAATTAATTCATTACTTTGGTCATCATTCCAGATATGTAATAAATCCTCCGAAAGAAGGATGTGTAGATTTAAGCGATTTAAACGATAAACTTCTACAATCGGCATTTGAACATCATCATATTCAGACTCAGGATCCACCCATGCCGGATGCATCTGATATTCACGGGCCTGTTGCGACTCATAAAATAAAGTTGAACGTTTTAAATGTTCGGCTAGAAGATATAAATTTTCTATATTTTGTTCTAGTTGCTGTCTTATCAATGACATCATACGAACTTGTCGTGGAGACGCATATTCGCTCTCCTCACGTTCCTCTTCATCCAAATCTTTAATTCTGTAAGATAAAAGAGGCAATCCGTAAGAATTTAACAGTTGATCATCCAACTCTGGACTTTTAAAGTTTTGTAGCTGCTCAATAATACTTTCATTCTCACCTAACGCATGTAAAGCAAAAGCAGAGTAAATATTAAAATCTAGCTGTTCTAATGGTTGATCAACTACTGCGTTTTGTTTTTGACTAGCATCATCATCTTTATCTTGATTTATAGCTTGTTCTTTCTTGTCTTTATAAGTCTTATAAGCGCTATAAACTAACCATGGCGATAAGATCACCAAGGTAATAACTGCGGGTAGCATCAAGAAATAAAGGAAAAAATCTCCTTTATCTGGATTATATTGAACATCACGCCAGTAGAAAATAATAATTCCACTAACCAATGAAAAAATAGCAATGAATGAGAGTAATATTTTTTTAATCATATTTTCTCTCCAATAAGGCTATAGCACGTTTCATGGTTATGTACTTTTGGTTGTCGTGATATGAGAAAAGAACCCTGCCCTAAACCACTCTCGTTATTGTGAGTTAAGCAAATGGGTTGTATTTCTGACTCATCCAAGATAAGCCGCAGATCTATCGATAAAGTTGGGCTACACCAAGTTTCCACGAGCTTTTTAAGCTTTAAACTTAACTCTTGATTTGGTAAGAAATTTAGATATTGCTGACGTTTTAATGGCCCAATTTGAATTTCAATTTTTCCATCAATCTGCTGAATGGTTTCCCCACAAAAGGTATTAACACCAAGTAAACTCGGCTGATTTCCACCCAATGTTGTTAATTGATCACTTACCAACTTAAAAGATTCTTGTACGAATTCTTTAATCGTAATGTCATGTTTAAAAATACATGACAGCATCGTTTTTAATGCATGGACTGTATTATTTTGTCCCTGCATTAATCCTGAAAATTCTGCAAAATATTCATCCAAATCAGCTTGTTGATGCTGTGATCGCACATAGCCATTCAAAGCATGCAGAATATCTAAATAATCGTTTTTATGTTCTATCTCATATCTAATCGGCAGATTATAGGTAATACTAGACTCTACATATTGAGCAGTAAGCTTATGATTAAATAAGCTTAAAAACTCTTTAGTTTCAGCTCGTTGCTGACGTGGAGCCTGTTTAATTTTATTCGTATATGTATAAGGCAAAGCACCTTGTATGCCCGTAAGACCAACGATTAAATTCGTAATATAAATTCGCTCGTCCGTTAATTCTAAATTTTCAATCTCTGTAGCAGGAAAATTTAAATTAAAGGATGTCTCAAACTTAAAATAATCACTCCAAGATGAACACATTGCACGACTTGAATCGTGTCTTAATAGTCGTGTGGCTTGAATAAATTCAAAAGACTTGGGCTTAGTAAAGAGCTCAGCTGTTACAGAAGAGTCTTGCCACCAACGTTCTGACTGCATTGGTATAACTCCTGCTGAGATGAATAATCCTTAACAACCAAATCAACAAAACTATTAATTTGAACCTTTAAATTAAAAACACGACTTAGCAATTGACTAAAAATGTATAGGCTATGTCCTCTAAATACCGATGAATCAATCTGTAATTCTGCTTTTACCCCTCTTACAAACATTGGGAATGGTTTTCCATCTACAAGCTTGTGAGTGAGTGAAAATTCGAGATGTTTGATTGACTCAATAATTAGATAATTTTCTTTTGATAAAGGTAAGTTGTACAACGCAAGTAACTCTTTAATATGAGATACCGCATCACCTTTCATTAAAGCTAAACTATTTAATGAAAGATGCGAAATAACACGCCACTGCTCACTCTGGCTTTGACCAAATTGATAAGGTTTTGTAGGTCTTTTTAAAACAATGGCACGGCGAGCCAAACTACTATCATTTAGATTTAATATATTATTGGACTGTCCTAATGCTTCATGTGGTAAGTCACGATTTGAGCATAATAGTTTAGTACTAATAAAATCTGAACGTGTTGAAGAAGGATTTAAGTTTTTTGAAATAATTGAATAACCCATTTCGACGAAATTGGGTTGTAGTTTTTGATAATTCACCGAATAGAAAAAACGTGCCGTGTCAGAATGATAGTGGCTCATCGCAAAAAAAGGCAGTACTGGAACATAACTTTCTTCTTGACTCGTTTTTTCGCGAACCATATTCATTTCAGTAATTGAATACACCTGATAAAACTCAGGATGATGAGCATCTGTAATCAGTGGGTATTCTAATTGTTTATGTACAATTTTTTGCGGTTCAGCATATTTTTCAAATAAATTAATGACTGGTGTAGTGAACAACTTAAAATTAGCGACATTTAATTCAGAATAATTTCGAACTACGGCTTGATCATTTAAATTTAATTTAAAATGTATCAACAGTTCAAAATTACTTTCTTCTAAAGATAAGCGCTTTAAAAAACCTAAATCGAGTTTCAGATAATTAAATTTTTCAGGAAAACAAAAATATTCCATCAGTAAACGATAAGCATGATGAGTATGTTGATCGAGTGGCAATAGACTTTCTTGCTCTGAAAAACCTGTTAACTCAAATGGATTTTTGTCCAATTCAACAATTTTCTGTCCTATTTTAACAGCAAAAGTTGTGCTCTTTTTAAAAATACTATCTAGTACTTGAAGTGGAAAATTAGAAATTGCATCTAAATAAATAGGTAATTTTTCGTTTATTAAACACGCATGAGCACGATTAAAAATTTCAAATTTAAAAGTTAAAGTCGCATTTTGACTTAAATACATATGGGCACTAGGTGTACTTTTGAACTCTAGCGCTTGCAAGCTTATCGGGAGTAATTTGACTTCTTGCGTGGTATTAAACTCACACTGAACGCCTTTAAAACTGCGAGACTTCAAAACTGTGTGTGCAGGAACAATATGTGCTTCTGTGAGCTGCTTTATTTTATTTATATCTTCAAAACTTATTACAGAACAAGCCGGAAAATGACGTAAGTATTGAGGGAACATCACCTCAAATAAGGAACGTGTAAATACGTCATAACTATCAGCAAGCTTTTTATCAATACGAGCCGAAATTAATGAAAAAGCCTGTATAAGACGTTCAATATGCGGATCATCGATCTGCTCTTGATTTAAAGATAGACGCTGAGCAATTTTCGGATATTTTTGGGCAAATTCACGAGATTGCTGACCAAATTCCTGTAGTTGTTTTTCGTAAAAAGGTAAAAGCTCTTCTATCACAACACACCCACTATGCTTAGGTTCTCGCTGAAATTACATATTGCTGCGTTGTTGGTTTTAACAATGCATCAAAAACGACAGGTTCATACAGTGGATGAATATTTAGATATGCTTGAATGCTTAAACACAATGCCCCCATATTGTGCCCATCCAACAACATCTCTACCCGTATTTGTCTTAATCTGGGTTCATGAGCTGCAATTGATTGTTCAATTGATTGGCAAATCTTGTCTCGATCTAGCGGATTAGCTGTAGAAAGCCCCACAAAATCAATAATACCGAACTGAAGTATAGATTTTTTAACTAGTGGATAATCATCGACTACATGATCCAACTTAGCGACTCGACTGTTAAGCAAGTCTTCTAAATCTTTTGCTACCGATTCTCTTAATTGCTGAATAGAAAGACCTTTTGCATAATCTTCACTTTCAGGAATTAAGCGGTCAAACAAAGTTGAACGAAATCCATAGGGATAAAGCCGATCTAAATTCATTCGAGTTCACAACAAGCATGCTTAAAGACAGCAGAGGCTAACTTTATGTCAGCCTCCACCAAATATTCACTTAAACTATTACGCCGCGTAAGAAGCAGTATTGTTAGAAAGTGACCATTTCTTAGTAACAGCACCTTTAGCAGTACCGTTAATATCTTGTTGATTGTAAGTCCACTCAACAGCTGCGTATTTCAAGCCAAACGCTTCTGTTGGAACACCTTCTTCATTAACTGTTGGAGTTACACTAGAAACTAGAACATGTTTCAATTTAATTTGTAAGTACTTGATGCGCTTATCACCATTTGCACGGTAGAAGTCGATTTGTACTTCATCAAATGTATAACCTGCTGAACATGCTTCCCATAATTTCGGGCTAGTTGCATCTAGGTCTTTAACAAAAACCATATCTGAATGTTCAACACGTTCAGCAGTATGACCACCAACACTACTTGAAGTAGCAGATTTAGGTTGACGAATGTTGTGAGACCAAGAGTTAACTTCTAACCAGCCTTTGTGCTCAGCGTCACGAGACTCTCCGTCAACTTTATACTTACCACGAAACTCAACGTATATATCTTTCATTTAGAACTTTCCTATTTTTAATTTAAAGTTATTCTTTCGCTGACCTTTATTAATTTGAGGACTGAGGTAACTCAGTGACAAGTCGTAAAGAAACTGACAACTCATCCAGCTGGAAGTGTGGTCGCAAGAAAACCACAGATTTGTAGTGACCTGGTTGAGCAGGGTCTTCTACAACTTTTACAGACGCTTCACGCAAAGGGTATTGAGCTTTTGCTTCTTGAGAAGCACCATCGTCAAGTAATACATACTGTGACAACCACTCATTTAAAAATGCTTCAACATTTCCAGCAGAAGCAAAACTACCTACTTTGTCTCTCATCATTGCTTTTAAATAATGAGCAATACGTGAAACGGCCATGATGTACTGAATTTGACTTGATAAAGCAGAGTTAGCATTTGCTGTATCATTGTCATATTTTTTAGGTTTTTGAGTTGACTGCGCACCAAAGAAAGCAGCGTAATCAGTGTTTTTACAATGAACCAAAGGAATAAAGCCTAAATCGCTTAATTCTTTTTCACGGCGATCAGTGATCGCAATCTCTGTTGGGCACTTAAATACCACTTCACCATCTTGTGTTTTAAATGTATGTACTGGCAAGCCTTCAACTAAACCACCACCTTCAACACCACGAATTGCAGCACACCAACCATGCATATCAAATGCATTAGTTAAACGAGTACCGAAAGCGTAGGCAGCATTCATCCACAAATATTCATTGTGGTTTGCGCCCGAAACATCTTCAGCAAAGTTAAACCCTTCTGTAGCTGTTCCTTCCTTTGGATGATAAGGAAGACGACCTAGTACATGTGGCAAGGTTAAAGCAACATAACGAGCATCCTCACTATCTCGGAATGAACGCCATTGAACGTATTCAGCTGTTTCAAAGATTTTTGACACATCTCGAGGACGGTCAATATCTGTAAATGACTCAAGGCCAAGAATGCTTGGGCTAGCGGCCGAAATAAATGGCGCATGGGCTGCTGCAGCAACATGAGAGATTTGCTCAAGCAAATACATATCAGAAGGCGTACGGTCAAATTCAAAATCGCCGATTAATGCTGAGTATGGCGCACCACCAAAAGAACCATATTCTTCTTCATAGATTTTCTTAAACAAAGTGCTTTGATCGAAGTCTGTAGCACCTTGGAAAT
The DNA here is from genome assembly GCF_025514355.1 of Acinetobacter sp. WU_MDCI_Abxe161. Taxonomy (NCBI): domain Bacteria; kingdom Pseudomonadati; phylum Pseudomonadota; class Gammaproteobacteria; order Moraxellales; family Moraxellaceae; genus Acinetobacter; species Acinetobacter sp. WU_MDCI_Abxe161. The sequence continues at coordinate 36,583 of NZ_JAHPTU010000008.1, read as the reverse complement.
CTTTTACTAACTCTTTCTTAGTCGTATTCAACATACGAATTTTAATAAGAGGGTTAGATGGAGTCTCTTGACAGAAGTAATAGAGACCACGCCAAGTTGATTCAATCTTTTGGAATTGCTCATTGTGCATGATCTGACTTAATTGATTTGAAATCAGAGCATCAATTTCCGCAATACGCTTATCAATTGATAAAGTCATATTTTCAGAAACTGTAATTGTCCCTGCCATTACTTCTTTAGCAAGTTCACCAATTAAGCTTTTTGCACGCGAATGTTCTTCTTCATTTCGGGCAATACGGCTTTCTTCAACAATCGAGTCTAAAAGCGTAGCTTGTTCATTTTCAACAAGTGGCATTGCTGCAGATTGGGTATTATTCATGATCAGCCTCCGCACTCAATTTACGAATCTGATCTGTATTTTTAAGAACTTCATCAAGTAAATCTTCCAAACGTTCACTGTTAGAAATTTTGTTTCTTAAATCAGTTAAACGCTCACGTGCTTCAACAAGTTTTTTTAATGGATCAACCTGTTGAACCACATTTTCAGGACGAAAATCTTCCATTGACTTAAATGTTAAATCAACAGCGATTTTACCACCCTCTTCTGTCAACGTATTATCTACTTGGAAAGCAGCTCTTGGAGACAAAGACTCCATAACTTCATCAATGTTATCTAAATCAACATTAATAAATTTTTTATCTTTTAATTTTGTACGCTCAAGCTCAGATGCAGCCGAAAAATCACCCATCACACCTACAACAAATGGTAGTTCTTTCGCTTCTTTTGCATCACCAATTTCGACATCATATGTAAGCTGAACACGTGGAGGTCGAATTCGCTGAAGCTTCTTTTGTACGCTCTCTCTCTTAGCCATAAGATTCTATTCCGGATTATTTAATTAAAGGGTCAAAAGGCGAACTTTTTGATTTATTCACAGTGGCTGCAGGTGCAGTTTTAGGTTTTACTGTAGTCGTCTTTGCTGGGCTTGATACTCGTTTATTTGAAGTTCTAGAAGTACTCGCTTTATTACGCGTTACATACTGTTTTTTATAACTTCTCTTTTCATTATCATCTGAGCTACTATCAGAACTCGCTTTAAAGCTCGATGGATCAGGAGCAGGCATCGCAGTGTGAATATTCTCAATTAACTGCTTTGCAGGAGGATAAGTCACATCATTGCTTAAATATCTCAATTCCTGAGTACGCATTTGCTGCAAAGAATTATTTGCAATGCTCACACCAGATAAAAACAAGACATCTGTTATTAATGAACCGCGTATATTTTGACTTTGCAATTGACTTGCTAAATTCAATGCTTTAACTGGTTGATTGGTCTGATAAAACCGCATAGCAGCTTTAGCTAATAAATCATTTTTTTGAGTTGTATTATCGCTATCACAAACTTGTTTAAAAATATTCAATAACTCAGGATCATTTTGACCTTCAGCTAAAGGGTTCTTCTTAATACAACTTTTTTTAAGTTTTACAGGCTCTAGTTCTGCTGCTTGAGCATATGATAGACCGATAATGTTTCCAGTCAAAAAAAGTATCAAAATACTTCGTTTCAACACAACTTTCATTCCTCTGTTTTCTTATTTATTCAAGGCTTTACCGAAAAGTTAATATTCTTAAAACATTAAAAAATCAGTCTAAAAACCTTATATTCAAAAAATTTAGACGCAGTTTATCATATAAACAAACATATTTTATATAAAAATCATATCAACTTAAACTAAAAGTAAATAGTTAAGATGCTTATAAAATATAGCTTAATAAAGTTATTCTTATAAAAATATAATATTGTTATTTTTTGTAATTAAAAATAAGTTGCTGTTTTTTATAGATTAAATAAAAATTAAAACTAAACTTAAAATTATCATAAATATCACTTAGTTAAGATTTACGAAACATTTTCTTAAAAAGATTTTATCTAATAAAAAAGATAAATAGATTAAATGATTGTAAAAGATACATTTCAAATTTATGAAACTAGAAACTCGGTATAAATAAAAATCGACTTGTCAAGACTAATCTGTCTATTTGGTATATTTTTTATTTCAGTTTGTGAGAGAAAGTAGAACTAATAAAGCCCGTAGATTTGCAAATAACCATCTTTCCTTTAGAGCCAAGCTCTTGCACAACTCAAAATCATATTTGACATCAAGAAAATTAAACTATTTGGTTTTATATTTTTAAAGAATATTACGATTTTTTAAGTTTAGAAAAGCTCGTCTATTCAAAAGAGTCTTTTATTTAAGTATAAATTTATATTTTAGACTTCCAATAATTAGCTTTTTCGGGATTATATTTTGAACTACTATCATCCGAATAAATATTAAATAACAACTCTATTCTAGCCTTATTTCCATTGCGTACAGCTATTTCTGCATATCGTATTGACTCATCTAAATTTTGTTTCATACCTGCACCATTATAATATTTAAGAGCAGTATTATATTGCGCTAACGCATGTGCATGATCAGCCGCACGCTTAAACCAAACAAGTGCTTTAAGTAGATCTTGCTCTACCCCCCTCACCTCGCTCATAAGCCAAACCTACATTGTTTTGTGACTAAGATCTCCCTGTTCAGCAGCTTTTAATAACCATTTAAAAGATGCTTTGATATCCTTTTTAACGCCATCTCCACCATATAATTGAGCAGCAACTACTGTCTGGGACTGTATGAGTCCTAACTCAGCAGATCGAATAAAATATGTAAACGCTTTTGCTCTATCCTGTTTTACATTTAAACCTTTGTAATATGCCAGCCCAACATTGTGAATTGCGGAAGGGTTTCCCTTTTTAGCTCCTTCTTCAAACCACATTAAAGCTTTTTGATCATCCTTTTTTACAACTTGATTGCCATTTCGATAAATCAGTCCTAATTGAAGCATGGCATTTGAGGAGTCTAGTTGTGCAGATTTCTCAAATAGTTCTAATACTTTTTTTGGATCAAATTTTTCACCTTCGCCTGTGGCATACATAGATGCCAATACAAAAATAGCCTCAGCATCATTTGCTTTTGCAGCCTTTTCTAGTTCATGTTTAGACTTATATTCAGACACATCTTTATAATCTTTAGTCAAACCTCCGTGAGTGTATTCTTCTTTCTGTTGACTGCATGCAGATGTGACTAATATTAAGGTAATGACAAACAATCTAAGCTTCATTAAGCAACCTTTTACTTCAAAAATTTTCCTTATCAAAATAATATTCTAGATAAGGATCTTGACCTTTTAATAAGTGAGCCAATCTATTTTCTGTCCGTCTGATCGTAGTTCGATTATTTAATTCACCTTAGAAATTCCCTCACATAAAAAAGCCTATCAATTGGATAGGCCTCATACATAACGGATTAAAATATTATTGATTTTCCATAATAAAAATAATCAAAATCTTCATCTATTAACAATTCACTCTTTTTTTACACCTTTCCAATTTTGCATGTATATCTTTAGAAAATACAAAATAGAATAATGGAAGGCCCTAACGGGCTTTAAGCATCCCAACCTCGGCATTGCTCATCCACAAATTTCCCTGATATCAAGTATTATTCGTAGAGTATCACGACAAGCTAAAAATTCTAAAAAGCTAGTTCAAAACTGAACATTTCCATTGCGCTTTATAAAAATGCCCTTTCGAGCATTCAATTAACTCTCACCATCCCAGTACCAATACACTTCACCCCAGTCCGTTTCTGAAAGGATCGGTAATATGGCACCTTGCGTAAAATAAAGTCGCGTATCAGGTTTAGCTGGAGTAATCCAATGACCTGTTTTAATACAAGCTTCGCCACCTTTTACTTTTATACGCTCCGACTGTTCCTCATTTGGAGCCACATTTGATTGTGAACGTGCAAAATCCACTAATTCTTTTGGATAGAACTCATGATCACGGTATAAAGCATCATCTATTTCTAACAGCCATGTTACTGCTGCGGCTTCCCATGACCAATATCCGTAATATGTGAAACCGTCATTTATATCCGTTTGTGGATGTTGATCATAATAAGGTTCTCTACGGCTTGCTTCATACCAGCTTTCTAAATATTGCAGCATTAACGCTGGGCGTTGCTCAGGTGCAGCATTAAACACCTTGATTAACTTTCGATAAGGTAAATGTCTTCTGGCTTCATCTGGTGGAGTTCCACGGCCTGATACAAAGGGAGCAACCAGACGTTCGATTAAGCCATCTTTCTCTTGCCCTTCTGGTGTAGCTTCAACATAGTCAATAATCGGCATAATCCGGTACATTTGGTCTGCATAGCCCGTTAACAAACCAAAACAGATCAAACGTAAAGCAACATACCAGTAGTCCTCTGTACCTAAACTGATATGCCAAACATAACGCCCATCAGCATCAGGGCTTAAATTATATAAATGACTGGTTTCAGCATATTCTTCAGTCCAGTGCAGTAAGTAAGGATAAAGCTCTTTAATAAAGCTAATATCCCCACCAGCAGAATACTGCAAAGACATTAAATTCAGTGCATCTTTTAAACGCTGATGACCTGCGGCAATATATCCACCAAACTTCTTTTCTTTTTTATAATTACTAAAACCATCTGTAACCGAATACAATCCATTAAGAAATATGTCAAACCTTTCATGATATATATCTTCAGGCAGCAAAGTATCTCGATATAAATGCGTATCCTGTATCTCCAATTCTTGCCATCTTTGCCAATCTATTTCTTGATCATTGACTGTTATCGACATTCTTAACGCTCCAGCATTTCATTTGGCATTACAAATTCTAAAGTAATCGCATGTGCAGTTACTGTACGGGTACATTTCGGTTTATCCAGTCCTTTACATTGACTATGATGATCAAATAGATTTCCCGTAATCGTAACTAAGCTCCGATCATAAGGACAACGCACCGCTACTGTTTTACCCATTCTTTTTTCAGCGCTTGCTTTAAACTTAACCCTACGCCAAGCCTCTATCTGCGTAATTAAATTTCGTCTATGTTCAAGAGTAAGCTTTGCCTCATCAATTTTATTCGCAATCCAAAGATGTGACATTTGCACACCATCAGCCACCGTTGTACCTACTGACCGTTTTGCTTTACTTTCCTGATCAGATTTCATGTAAACATCTAAACCCATTCTTAAAGCAGCCATTGCAGCTTTAGGGGTCATCAGTTTTTTATGGCTGGCTAAATTCGTCGATTTACTGTCTGTAATTCGGTATCCATGTCCAATACTATTGCTATGCCAGACATGGTCAATACCATTGTGCCCAGTATCATGATACTCATATAGCACACCATTATTATTGATTTTGCTGCGGTTCTTTTTCCGTTTCACAAAATAATAATCCGTGATGTGTTCACCACCCGAACCTAGTTCCTGATTACTACGCTTTTTTGCTTCTCTTTTAGTCGATGTATTCTTGCTTCCTGTCGTCGCTGAATTACCACTGGTATTTTTAAGAACCTGACCATTTTGCTGTGTACGAGGGGCAGACGTAGAATTAGGTTTCTTTGAACCTGACGTATGGATTGGGGCTTTCGCTGTGGTATTTGGATAAGGTGTTGCCAAAGCTTTTTTATGAACTAGTTGCAGGTCTTTCATCACCATTTCAATTTGCTTGTTCGCAACTTTTTTCATTTGTCTGAGTTGTACCACAAGAGTTTTTAACCGGGCTTGTCCCAAGACAGCTCGTGTCATCCAGCTATCAAAAACATCAATTAGACTATCAATTATTTTATTACTGGTTGTTTGCAACTCTTTGGTATAAGCATTCCAGTTTAAGTTACGAAACCATTTTTCAACGTTGCCACGCATGGTTTTACTGGGAATTGCATCTAATATTGCTCCCATCGCTTTGCCCGAGCGCAATTGCTTAAATACAATTTTAAGACCATCTCCAGCAACAGGAACAAATGCAATTAAATTAAAGACTAGATCAAACCAGTTATCTTTGTTATTTGGGTTTTCTGCAATTTTGACAATTGAAACAATAACATTTCCGACATCAACCCCTTGCCCCACGAAAGGAATACAGCCAATCACAACCGCTACGATAATTTGTGCCGGGCTTGATCCACTCCCGTCTAATACACCTTTTATCCAGTCGGCTGCCGATTGCTCCCCTTTTTTGGTGACTCGAATGGTTTTAGCAGATGATTTTGCAACGGCTGTACTCATAAACCCTCCCCAAGATCAAAATGTGGAGTTGATTGTTCATTCAATGGAATTTCCTCTGCATGGTCAGCAATAGCATCATCTGGATTATTTTGTTGCTCTAAATCTTTTTCCACGTAATCATTGATATGGTCATCGTACTCAACACCCTGCCCATCGATCATGGCTTGTATTTCATCAGGGAAATATTCATCTAATAAGTGATCTAGCTCTTGCTTGTTATATTGCTCGATCAATTGTTCTGCTGCCATGACGCTTATTACTTTTTTATCTTTAAAGCTATTCTGCTGTTTGGACTGATCAGGTTTAGCCTCCATATTGCTAAAACCGTAATAGACCTTTGGCTGGATTTTATCAGCAGGAATCTGAACTTTAGCAAAACCATTGCCATCCAGAATACCTTCTTGTGTTGTGCCATCCTGAAATATCAGCTTATAGGGTGCTTGAGCGACTGGCTTTAAATCGCCATACACATATTTCAGTTCAAGCTCCTTAGCTGGCATATTCAAATTAGGTAAAGCAGGCAAGGTAGCAGACGCACTACCTCCTCCCATAAACACATGCTGCCCAGCTTTCACCTCAAACTTACCGCCAGTGACAGGGAAAATTCCCGAGCCATTAATCTTGATTTGAGACCCACCTGCCGTGATAACGATTTCTTTAGAAGCACTAATTTCAATTTTGTCTTCTGTTGAAATAATTTGAACAGCTTTACGGGCAATTAAGTCTGCTCCATCTCCTTGCGCTTGTATCTCGACTTTGCCTTTGCCTGCATAGAGTCTTGCCCCTTCTTGAGCTGCAAAAAGGCTGATTTTATTTTGGGCATGCGCAATCAGGTTCTTTTGAGTGGTCAGGTTAATGCTATCACCAGCAGTTTGACTTAACTCAGCATCTGCGCTGAGGTGAATGTCTTCATTACTGGCTAGAGCAATACTGTTAGGTGCGGTCAATATCATCAAGGCTTGCTTAAAAGCAGCAGCTTTGTCTTGATCTTTTTCTTCAATTTGCTCTATGAAGGTTTTTAAGTTCTCAAGCACTTCCAATGGATCAGTTTGCTGATTTTTAGCAACTTCACTGAGTGCCTTGGCATTGCTAAGGCCTCCTTCAATTTGTTGTTTGGCCTCAGCTGCCTCTAGGTGTACACCTTGGGCTTGGTCTTGTTTATGAGTACTAAGGAGTAAGCCACTGCCAGCTCTTACTGCACCCCACTGGTCTGTTCTGAGTTCGAAACCTTCACCTCGACCGTCACTTTCCGCCTTATCTTTTGGATGGCTTAAGTTACCCAAGTTGAGCTGACTTGCCGCATGACTACTTTGTAGCTGGGCACTGATTTGGCCTGTGGTGTCGTCAAAACGGAGCTGGTTAAAGCCTTTACCATCGACTTCTTCGGAGCGGATGCCACTGAGTTTTTTAGTGTCAGGTAATTGGCCTTTCTGGTCAAACTGGGTTGGGTGGCGTTCAGCTTCGTGAATACGTCCCACCACAAATGGGCGGTCAATATTGCCGTCAAAAAAGTCGATCACCACGATCTCACCAACACGTGGTAAGAAGCGTGCGCCATAACCTGCACCTGCCCACGGGGTGAGTACATCAACCCAAGCCGAGTCAGTGTCATTGTCGTTACTACCTGCGCCACCGTCATGGCTATGGTCGTCAGCTCGGGTAAACAGGAAACGGACTTTAATGCGCCCCCACTGGTCGACATGAATACTTTCACCTTCCAGCCCCACCACTCTAGCGCGCTGCGGGTAAGCCGCTGGACGGTGCTCTAGTGGGTTATATTCAGGGACAGTTTTAATGTTGCGTCGAACGACATTGAGCTCAGCAAAGTGGCGCTGCTCAGGATTTTGCGTGTCGAGTTGGGCAGCCTTAAGCTTGTCTTTGGGTAATAGGCGCTCAAGTTGCTGTTGTAATTCTTTTGGTAAATTATTCTGGTTATAGTAATGCTTGCTTAAGATTAAGAACTCTTTATCAGCACTGTCGTGTTGGTCAAGTTCTGGATGGTCATTGAGTTCAAACCAGTAACCCACCTGTGCATCACGGACGTTACCTGAAACCGTAAACTGTTTCGAACTCAAGTGATGATAAGCATTAATATGCTGGTTAAGCTGTTCAATCTGGCTATTGCCTGAAGCTGTAGCTTGATCTTCACCATTTAAGTCCTGCATCCACGCTGGGCTAACATGCCATGCATCTTCAAGGTTTAGACTAGCATTGTCATAGTGTTCGCTGTGTTTCTGCGTGCCTTGTACGCTGCCACTACCCTCTTCTTGTTGTAGGGCATCGGCTTGCCAGCGTTGCACATGTACAGACGTCGGCTGTAAGCGGCGCTCAGCTTTAACTTGAGTAATGGTATCGAACTGTTCTGTGGCACTGCTGCGTTGGTAGCGTAGGCTACGACGGTCAAGGGCTTGATAGTGCTGGTTATCGTCAATTAAGCGCAAGACTTGTGGCTGAATAGACGCATTTGGGTCAGCGACAAAAAGTTGTGATTCATCGACCAACCAGTTAATGCCTTCGCTACGCCATAAACGGGTTAAAAAGTCATAATCGCTTTCGTTTGATTGCATCACAAATGGACGCACATCGTAGTCTTTGCTTAACCCTGCCGTGTCGAGCGTTAAACTTGAGGCAAATAACGGGCTTTTACCCTGCCATTCTTTAAACAGAATTTCGCTAATATCGCGCACGCTTTTGTTCATAAACACGCGGCTATTACGACGTTTATGCCAAAGTGCAGTTGGGTCTTTTAAGCTTAAATTATAAATAGTGAGTGAGCCGTCACTTTGGCCTTGGCTCGCTTCGGTAATAATGCCCGTGGTTCTAAAAAACTGGCCTGTGTCTGTGACCTGATCAACAGCAACCTGACAGCCAATAAATTGTTTTAATGCAATATGTGCGTTCGTCGACAGACACAGTAACTCAGCAACGCTACCTTGGTTGAGCGTATGTTCGCCCTCAATGCGCTGTAAGAAAACTTGGTTATTTAATGATGCGTTGGAGAATTGCACATGAAGAGCGCGGTTCTGTGCAACTAAACCTAAACTATCTAAAATTTGAAATATTTTATGGGACATCATTATTATAAAAACTGAGTCATAATCGCCGTTATTTTATAAAAAACAGACAGAATTGTCTATTTATATAAAATAGTTTAGCTTCCATAACTTACATATTTTTTAGTTTATCTAAAAAGAAAGATGGCTTACTAAAAAATCTATAAAAGCACGAGTTTTGGCTGATAAGTTAGAAGTATTCGGGTAAAGCAATTGAATATTTTGTAATGGTAAAGAAAAATCTGGTAATAATCGAATTAAGCGATTTTGTTGAATATCTTCATCAACTAACCATGCTGGACAAATAGCAACTCCTAAAGAAGATAGAACCATTTGGTGAATTGCAGTAACCGAGTTTGATTCATACTGACTTCGAATAAATGGTAATGAATATTGCTCCCCTAAACTGTTTTGCAAAATATATTGTGAATCTTGCCAATTTAATAATGTATGACCAATCCAAGGAACAGCCGCTAAATCGGATATATTTTCTATAGGATGGTCTTTTATAAACTGCGGAGTAGCCACAAGATAAATTGGATATTCTCCGATTTTTCGAGTTTTTAGAGAGGAGTTTTTTAAATTCCCTAGCCGAATAACCAGGTCTAATTTTTCAGTCACTAAATCATCGAGAGATGAATTAAACGAGTACTGTAAACGTAAATGTGGATAAAGCCGACAAAACTCAGGAAGCAATGGGAGAATAAAACGCTGTCCAAACTCATTAGTTGACGAAAACCGTAAAGTGCCTGTAATACTTGTTCCTAAATGCTGACTACGTTCCAAAGCCTCAGCAATATGAAGTTGAATTTGCTTAAAATCTTCATAAAACTGTTGACCTATTTCTGTCAAGGCAATGTTGCGGGTGTTACGAATTAAAAGGCTTGTATTTAACTGCTTTTCTAATTGTTTTATATCAATACTTACCATTGATCGGCTTAAGCCTAAAATTTTAGCAGCCTTAGTAAATGATCCAGAATCAACGACCTGTAAAAAACTGGTAATTTGCTTAAGATTTTTTTGCACAATTTAGCCGATTGTTTGAAATTATTAAACAATGATTTTACTTCGCCTGCATCGACAATAAAAGTGCTGGATCTTACCCTGCCTGCTCGGAGGTAGGTATGTCTTATCGATATAAAATAGCAACGGTGTTTTTACTTGGGTTCTTTATTGATTGCATTAATATTTTTATGTCAGCAATCGCATTACCCAATATTTCAGCGTCATTTTCAATCAGCCAGAGTATGGTCGCTTGGGTAACAAATGCCTATATTCTAGGTCTGATACTAATCATGCCAATGAGCTTATGGTTAGCCAGCAAGTTAGGAAATCAAAAGTTATTGTCTTATTCAATGCTTCTATTTTCTTTAAGCATCTGGCTTATTGGCTCAAGTGAATCGATTTATAGCTTAATTTTTTGGCGATTTATTCAAGGCATAGCAGGTGGTTTATTAATTCCAGTCGGTCAAGCACTGGTATATGCCTTATTCCCAAACCAAGAACGCCAACGCATTTCTACAATGATTATGGCAATTGCGCTTATTGCCCCTGCATTTTCACCAGCGATTGGTGGAGCGATTATTGATTCATTAAACTGGCGATGGGTATTTTTTTCAAATCTTCCCTTTTCTTTAATTGCTGCGGCTTTAGCATGGTTATGGATTAAAAAAACAGAGAATGTACCTAGCGTAAAAACTGATATTCGGGGCTTACTTATTTTTAATATAAGCCTTTTATGTTTATTACTCTCCTTTTCGTTTTATGGGGATTATCATAATGCCACGTTGGCTATAGGCAGTTTTCTAATTTCGGTCGGAATGCTTACTTTTTATCTTCATCATGCAAAGAAAACCGATCATCCAGTTCTCAACCTACAATTATTAAAAAATAAAAATTTACGCAATGCATTTATTATTTATTACGCTGTTCCCGGTGTTTTTACAGGCGTTAATTTACTCAATATTTTTAATTTACAGATCAACTTTGGCTTTAATGCAAAACAAACCGGCTTATTTATGTTGCTCTATGCAGCCGGTGCATTGGCGGCGATGGTCAACGGCGGACTGCTCTACCAAAAACTGGGTAAAAAATATTTACTTATCATTGGAATTATATTGCATAGTCTTGGTATTTTCTTTTTAGTTTATATTTCCAATAGCAATCAATTCAGCCTCTTAATTTTCGCTTATTTATTGATGGGAATGGGAGGCGGACTAAGTGCCAACATTGCCCAAATTAGTTCATTGATTGATTTCACTGGAAAAGATTTATTACAAGGAAGTGTGCTCTGGAATATTAATCGGCAAGTTTCATTTAGTGTCGGCACGGTTGTTCTTATTTCAATATATAACTTGATGTCTTCTTCAAACGGCATAATCGGTTATCAACATACATTTTTAATTGCAGCTCTACTCTGCATCATTTCATTAATTCCCATTTTAAAGGAGAAAAATCATGTCTAACCCAATGGATCAAGCCATTCAAAGTGTAATTGACTTGCATGTGTTGATCGAAAATGTATTTACAGGCCAAAATGCAGAACAAAATCTGAGCCCGCTTTTAGATAGCTTTGATCAAAATTTTAAGATGGTAACGGTTCAAGGTCAGAGCATTGGTTTAACTGAAGTGAAGAGTTTATTCAACCAAAATATGGGCAAGAAACCTTCTTTAAAAATTAGCATTCTTAAAAGTGCAGCTTTATACGAATTTGAAAATTATTGTTGGGTGCAATATCAAGAACATCAGCAAACGAGTGAAACTGAAACATTACGCACCTCGACAGCCTGCATTAAAGTAGAAGGCGGAAAATGTTATTGGGTTTATTTACATGAAACTTTAGTTCCACTCGGCAATTAAAAATCGATACCAAATTTTCAAAAGCCTCTTCACAGTAAGAGGCTTTTGGATGATTAGAAATGGAATGATAAGACTAAGAATTTTAAGGAAGCAGAATCACCTTACGGCAGTCCTCTTCTCTTTCATTAAAAATACGATATCCCTCTGCGGCATCTTCTAATTTCATTCGGTGGGTAATGATGGTTTCAGGTGATAAATCACCACGCTCAATCAGTTCTAAAAGTTGTGGTAAATATTGATGCACATGGGTTTGTCCCATTTTAAAAGTTAAGCCTTTATCAAAAGCATCGCCAAACAAGAAACCATGAATCGGGCCTGCATATACACCCGGTACACTCACCACTCCACCACGACGAACCGCAGCAATGCATTGACGCAGTGCTGCACCACTTGAACCTTCTAGTTTTAAATTGGTGAGTACTGTCTCAATCACACTGCCTTTTGCCTCGAAGCCAATCGCATCAATCACAGCATCGACACCGCGGTAATTATCGGTATGTTGAATAATAAATTCGGCCGCATCGACTTCATCAAAATTAACAGGAATAGCACCGTATGTTGCCGCTGCATAGTTCAATCGATAGTCATTGTGATCGACCATAAATATTTTTTCTGCACCAAGCATCTTGGCACAAGCAGCACTTAATAGTCCGACTGGACCAGCACCATAAATTGCAACAGTTGAGCCACGTTTCACTTGGGCATTAGTCACGGCTTGCCAAGCAGTCGGTAGAATATCAGTCAAGAAAAGTACTTTTTCATCTGATAATGAAGTTGGCACTTTAAAAGGGCCTTTATTGGCTTTTGGTACACGCACATATTCCGCTTGCCCACCTGGTATACCGCCGTAAAGATGACTATAGCCAAATAAAGCTGCACCTGGTGGAATTTGTTTTTTATTAATAATTGCGCCGCGCCCTGTATTAGTGGTTTCACATGCAGCGGTCAGGTCAAGTTGGCAAAAGAAACATTCACCACAGGCAATCACAAAAGGAACAATGACTCGATCACCCTTTTTCACTGCGGTGACGGCGGGACCGACCTCTTCAACCACGCCCATAAACTCGTGCCCAAAGATATCGCCCTGCTCGGTTCTAGGGATTTTGCCTCGATATAAATGTAAGTCTGAACCACAAATGGCTGTGGCGGTCACTCGCAAAATAATGTCATCTGGTTCTTGAATAATAGGGTCTGCTACAGTTTCTACTCGAACATCTTCTGCACCGTGGTAAGTAAGAGCGCGCATATTGTTATTCCTCTATTTTCTATCATGTCATTTGATTATGAGGAGGCTTTCTTTACGGTTTGCAACGTTTCTTACCTTTCACGTAAGGCATATAGTGCAAATGCAACGCGACAGAGATTTCAGTAACATTTAATGAATGTAGGATTGTTTCAATTAGGCGTGTTTTGTTATTTGACCCAGCAAAAAGCCAATCATCTATGCACTAAAATGATTGGCTTTGTCTTAAAAATTTGAATTAATCAATTTTAAGTTGCTGTCTGAGCTTTAAAATATCAACCAGACCTTTGTCTCTGGTTTGGTATAAATCGACATCTTTATATTGGTTTAAAAGCTGGTTGGTTTCAGCTTCCAATAACTCTGTTGTCTCGTCTGAATGTTGAAATGCGTGCATATCATTCCACCATTCTGTCATTGGTGGGCCTAAATGATGAATTGCCTCTTTAAACCCTTTTTGGTTTGCAAGCTGCATATTAATATAGGGTCCAAAGAGCGCCCATCTTAAACCCGGCCCACTGGTAATCGCGACATCAACATCATCGGCAGAGCACACGCCTTGTTCAACCAATGAAAAAGCTTCTCGCCATAGTGCAGCCTGTAAACGGTTTGCGACATGCCCTTTTACTTCTTTATTTAAAACAATTGGATTTTTGCCCAGTTGTTTATAGAACTCAGAAGCCTGTTTCAAAATTTGAGGATTTGTCAAATTACCACCAACGATCTCGACCAAGGGTAAGAGATGAGGCGGATTAAAAGGATGACCTAATAAAACACGTTCAGGATGCCGCGCCTCTTTTTGAAAATCAGACACTTTTAAGCCCGATGAACTTGAGGCAATAATGGTATGTTCAGGGCAATATGCTGTGATTTCTTGATATAACTGTTGTTTTACATCGAGACGTTCAGGGGCATTTTCTTGAATAAAATCTACATCTGAAACCGCATCTTTTAAGTGATTAAAAATTTCCAGATGAAGCAGCACACCTTGCGGAGAATAACTGTGTTCAGCGTTTTGGTCTAAAGCCAATAAATCGTTTAAATTTGCAGATATTCTTTTTTTAAAGACCGCTTCATCGATCGGATATGGGTCATAAACCTTAACTTTAAATCCTTTATGTAAAAATAAGGCCGTCCAACTCGCACCTATTACACCAGCTCCAACAACACCAACCGTTTTAATGACTTCCATATTTTCCTCGTAAAAATGTTGTTTTATTAAGAAATTTCTTTACTCAAATGAATGCTTAAATAAACATAGCAGATTCAACCAATCAATAAATTTAATTGTTTATATTTTATATAATTTGTCCTATATTCCTTAGCTTGAAAATTGATTCCTTTCATTAGTACAACTTAATCTTTTACCTTTTTTTAACCGTTATTTACTGAATTTTATGTCAAAAAATCTAGCAACATTGATTGGTTTAAGCGCCATTCTCATGTGGGCATCTCTGGTCGGTCTGATGAAGCAAGTCAGTGCCGCCATTGGTCCTGAGCTAGGTGTTACGCTTATTTATTCTTTAAGTGCGCTACTGTTGCTTGCCATTTTTAAGGTTCCAGATTTTAAGCAGATCTCAAAAAAATACTTAATATTTGGCACCATTCTGTTCGTGGCTTATGAGGTGTGCTTTTCATTCGCGATTGCTTATTCTCAGACAGCGCGACAAGCAATTGAAATTAGTATTGTTAACTATCTGTGGCCGAGTTTAACGGTTTTAGCTTTTGTTATTTTTAAGGAATTAAAGTTTAATTTTCTTATTATTCTCGGCTTACTCATCTCAATCTCAGGCATTATTTTTATTCAGACCGGAAATGGCGATTTTAGTCTAAATAGTCTTGTCGATAATTTTCATAGCAACCCACTGAGCTATATTTTGGCATTTACAGGTGCCATCATCTGGGCTTTTTACTGTGTAATCACCAAAAAAATGAGCAATGGGCAAAATCCCATTTCCATTTTCTTTGTTGGTGTCGCACTCACCCTATGGCTCAAGCTGCTCGTCTCTGGGCAATTTGCCATTCCTTCAATGGATATTGCAGCTCTCCTCACCCTTTTAGTGGCATCTGCTGCCATGGGTTTTGGTTATGCTGCTTGGAACATTGGCATCATTCATGGAAACATTACCATACTTGTGGTGGCTTCTTATTTCACCCCGATTATTTCGTCTATTTTGGCAATGTTTGTTTTACAAACTCAACTTTCAATGAGCTTTTGGCAAGGAACGGCAATGGTTACGGCTGGTTCATTTATTTGCTGGGTTTCAACAAACTGGTCTGTGATTCAACCTTACTTTAAAAAATTAAGAAAAGGCCAAAAAGCATTGTAGATTTATCGCAATGCTTTTTTCGGACTTAAGATAACTCCGACGAATTAGAATTCCCCCTTTACCCAAAGCGTGCTAACATCCAAATTCTGACAATTACCAATGTCAAAATAATTTCTAGAGGAAATAAGATGTTAAAAACTCAAAAAATCAACATCGTACAAGAATTTGATGCACCTGTAGACAAAGTCTTTGCAACCTTAAGTGAGCATGAAAACCTAAGTAAACTTTTTGCGCCGGCTAAAGTGACTCGTATTAGCAACGGAAAGGATGCGCGCAATGGTGTTGGCTCTGCGCGCAAAATGTCTATTCCATTGACCCCTTCGTTTGTAGAAACAAATTTAGTCTATAAAGAAAATGAACTGATCGAATATGCAATTACGAGCGGCATTAGCCCAATTAAAGCTCACCGTGGTGTCATGAAATTTACTGACTTGGGAAATAATCGAAGTCGTTTAGATTACACCATTAGCTTTAAAGGCCGCGTACCCTTCATTGGTCTTATTATTAAAAAAGCTTTAGAAAATGGCGTGAGCCGTGGGCTTAAGAAACTTAAGTTTTAATCACTGCATCTAAAACAAAAAGCCCAGTTACGGGCTTTTTTTAAGATTTAAGTTGAATGCTCAGATAGCATAAATAAAAAGTAATCTAGTAATTTATCGCGTTCATCTACGCTATTAGCACTTAACAGCTGAACCATTGCTCCATCAATTGCAAATAGAAACATGTGTGCGTCTTTTATTGAAGCGCTAGTTTTGACAGTAAGAAGTAGCTTATAAATCTCATTGATAAACCAGTTTCTATAATCAACAACCACCCGATAAGCCGTTGCATAGCATTTTTCAATTTCAAAAATTGCTTTAAATGGCAAACGGTAAAACCCTTCTAAATTGGCATGTAAAAAGTAAATTTGCTTGAGTTTATCGAACACCATAAGTTCGCTGTATGAATTGATAATTGAAAGGACTTTTACTTTGAGCGCATCCGTTTGAAAGGTTAAACACATCTCGATGAGTCGTGCTTTTGAATGAAAGATGTTATAGAAAGTCGCTTTGGGAATTTTGGCCTCAGCAATAATTCGGTCAACCCCCACCGTGTTAAACCCATCTTGAGTAAATAAATCTTTTGCCGTGTGCAGCACTCGTAGTGCTCTAAATGAAGATTCTAAATTGTTCATATATACCGCTTAAAATAATTTTTTGTTGTATCTAAAAGAGATAGAAATGCCGTCACTCTTAAAATGAGTGCTAAAAACAGGCATGCAAAAACGACACAATAAAGTTGTGCTTACCTATCTCGGTTTTATTGTTGCTATGATTTTTTAGTCGTAACGATTTAAGGTCGTAGAAAACCTAGAGTCGATTAAACCGTTTTAAAGACCAGTTTGACGTTATGGGCAGAGAGAGTTTGGCAAAGGCCAAAAATTTAGAAGAATTAGTACGCATAGCGGACTCCTTTGTTAACAAAAGAAATCCTACCGATCACTGCTAAATGATGGTGGCAGGACGAAAGAGGGTTAGCAGACTGGCAACAAAGAAACCAGCACACCCGAAGGTGTCCCCCTTCCGCCCTACCGTAGAGAAAAAGGGGGCGAACGAGTTCACGATACACAAAACTAGGTTTCGAATATCGTCTTTGTTAAATAGGGTCTGCTAAAACCCGCTAGCAATGTAGGCTAGCCCGCAAAGGATAGTATTCGGTTGTGTTGTCGTCAAGCGTAGAAAATAACAATCGTATTAAAGTAGAGCGGTTGGGTTCTAAATTATTTTCAAGTTTTGAAGATTTTAAAAACTAATTGAATATTGATATGTAGGATCTGTTTGTTTAGTTATAACAATTAAATACAAGCTCAGAAATGAATATAATTCTATCAATCTCTGCGGAATAATTATGGTAGTAGAACGAAAAAGAGTTAGCAGACTGGTGCCAAAGAGACCAGCACATCCTGAGATGTCCTCTTTCCGTTCTACCAGAAAGAAAGGATATTATTCACTTTTCTTGTCGTCAAGAATATAGAATTCTATTCGTATCAAATTAGAACAATTGTTTTTTAAATATTGAATTTTTACATTAATAATAAAATAACTTATACAAATCAGATTTAAAGTCTCCAAGTAATAAAAGCGAATTTTATCTATTATCTCAAAAGATTTAATAAATTTAGATTAAATTACTAGATGGTTGATCTGCTTTCATTTCATCATTATTTACATCTGACAATTCCTCTTCAACAGATTTATTAAGATTATCAGAAGAGTGCATATTTTTTATTTTTTCTTGATATTTTTCTTTAAATATTTCTGCTAGTTCGGCATTCATTCTTTGCACATGTTCAGTTGCTGTATTTGAGTCAATACTATTTGGTATATAGTAATTATTATTTATTCTAGTTAATACTCGTTCATCCATTAAGTAATCATCACGAATAATACCCATTGTCTGAGAAGCACCTAAATCAAGCATCCTAGCTGTCAAGTCTAAGAATAGACAATAAAGCCTCTCCTCTTTTTTATCTATATAGCAGTCATGAATTTCTTTGACCACACCTATGATGCCACTCTCTTCTTGAATATTAATAATACTTTGGACAGCTTTATTCATTAGATCTGGTCGATATGGAATTACTTTAGGCTGTTCATTAGTAGTATTAACTAATTCTGGTGTACTGACAGATTCAGAAGTAGATGCATATAAAGTATTCACAGTCTCATCAGCTTGTAAAGGGCCTTCAGTAACAATATTTTCTGAGTATCTTGTATTCTCATATATTGATAGAATAGTACTAATTAAAATTATGGCTACGCCTAAGATGGATAAAGATATAATAATTTTTTTGCTATTTCTTTTTATCATATTATAAAGATTTAAAAATGGCTTAAAAATATGAAGCCCTTTTGAAATATTTATATTGATATTGACATTAAAATCTTTAGCTTCTTTCTGATCTTTATCATCATTTTTTGAAAAATTTCTAGTATTTTTCTCTTGCTGCTGAAAATCTTCATACTTCTTTCTTTTTTGATATTCTTGAAAATCTCTCTCTTTTTGTTTTCGTTGATTAAAAGAATTTAATTTCAAATCAAACTCTTTACGTTTATTTTCATTAGTTAACACTTCAAGTGCTTCATTAATTAATTGCATTTTTCCATTTGCATCATTCCCTTGGTAACGATCAGGATGATATTTTTGTGCTAAACCTTTATAAGCCAATCTAATAATTTCAACAGGAGCATCTTGAGATACATGTAAAATCTCATAATAATTAATAAATATATTCAAGTAATCTCTCACTTCTATTAATAGAATACGTATTATTCTATCTGTCTTACAATAAAATTATTAGTAAATCCAATCATCAATTGTACGTTTTCTAACTTTTTTATTGGTAAGTAAAATAGGTTTCCCCCAGTTAAATATAGAAACCGAAATTCTTTGCTTTTTACCCATAAAAACAGTATTGAATATTCCTATAATATTTTTTAAAAAAGGCGGCTCCAAATCAGCGTCCAAAGGATATCCCTCTGGATATTTTTTACGCTCATTCCAATTTTTAATTCTTGAAACAATAAAAAGTCCTATTCCAAATAAACCAAGTATAAAAGGTGTACTTAAATATTGTGGTATATCATTACAACTATTTAATAAAGTTTTTAGTCCATAGTCTCTCCAAATTAACCATCCACCTATGAAAAATCCAGGAACTATATTTATAATAAATAATAGTAACAATAAGGCAGAAATTCTTTCACCAATAGAGGCTTTAACCTCTTCCGCAGTATGATCAATTGGTATCTCTTGCCCAATAATTCTTCCAGAAATTTCCACTTCAGCCATAGGGTTTCCTGTTATAAATATTGGCACTATGAGATATTCTTTTGGATTCATACAATCAAATTGTATATTTATAGTATTTTTATCAGTTATATTTCTTGAATATTTCATCTGATCTTCAATAGATAATATCTTAACATCAATAATATCAGCATCAGATGCAACTTTAATTTGTAAGGGCGTAAGAAAGTCATTAGTAACAATTGCTTGTTTACCTTTATTCCAGATTAAAAGACCTATAACATATACACCTTTAAGCTCCTCGTCATTCTTATAAGTTATATGCAACGGCAAATCTAATGGTATTTCTGCAACAATACCTCTCATTATTAAACGAGCTTCTAATTGCTTATTTAGAGATTTATCTTTGCCAAAAAAAAATTTTACAAGAATCTTAAAAATAGAAATTAATGGAGAAAAAAAACTATTTGATAACATTAGCCAAACTCTAAAAATATTTAAAATACAACAACTTAATAAACCATAGAAAATTATTATTTATTTATTTTTGAAACTAATCCTGTAATACCATCAATCGCTGGCATTGTAGGGCCTGACTCAGAAGCAAGTAATCCAGTTTCAGCGCGACTAAATAAAGACTGTAAAATAATTTTTCTAGATTCTTCATCAACCTTTGTTTCGTTACTTAATGCTAAATATACATAAGCTAATTGCTGTCTTTCTTCTGCATCTCGTTGTAAGTGAAATGAACTAAATACTAATCTAGAAAGAACGCGTATTGAAAAAATAAAAGTTGAAATTATTACTGTAAGTAATACGGCTCCCTGTAAACTATGTAATGAAATACTGATTTGCTGTCCCGTAAGCCAATATTTAAATAATAAAGTGAAATAACCAATTCCAATTAATAAAACTACTACTAATAAAACTGACCAAATAACTCCTTGAATCTTAAGCTGCTTTGCTCGTACCTCCCAGTATTTCGCAGGTTTTTCCAACCTCAATTTCTCAGCATATAAGTTTTCAAGTTCTTCATGGCGTCCAATTGCATGTTCAGTCATCTGATTAAAAAAAGTTGAATGATTATTGATTGTATTATCTGAGCGCTCTCGGCAATCTTTAAACCAGTCATTTATATTTCCCTGTAGATTCTCATACCATTTAGAATATTCTTCATTAAACTCCGCAAAATTTGAGATTTGTTTATTTCTTTCATCTTCCAGTTCATTCCTTAAAGTTATAAATGTACGCTTTTCAGTATATCTTCTTTTATTTAAAAAACTCTCATTTTGGAATAGAAACTCATAGGCCATCATTATTCCAGCAAAAGAATCAAATCGTTGACTGTTATTTTCAACACGATGATTTTTAATTGCATTCCAAAAAGCAACCCCTGACTCATTAGAATATTTATAGGCATCCAATAAAGCCTCTGTATGAGCATTTCCACGATATATCCAATATTGGACGCACCATTGAATAAATTGCGTCTTAGCACCTTCATAATTGTGCTTTAACTGAGCTAAATTGTCCGGCTGAGGCTCTAGAAGAACTGCTTTTTCATACAAATCAAAATGTGCAAGAAATTGTTCAGCTTGCTCAGGAAATGCAGGAAAATTTCCTGATAAACTTTTACCGATTTCTTTCCGTTTAGCTAACCAATATTCTTTTTCTAAATTAAGAAAACTTCTTATTTCTTGTCTATTATTAAATTGAAGCTCTTTACCAAAAGTATCCTTTATATTTAAATCAAAATTCATAATAACTCCCAACTATTTATTTAAACTTATTAATTTTTCAATTATTGATTACAAATTAAGAATATAAAATTTTAGTTTTTAATTACATACTAAATTAATTTTTTAAGCTATTTTTATAAAAAAAATTTTCTAATCCATCAACTTTTTACGGCGATACAACCCACAATTTCCAGAAAATAGCGCTGCCAATAAACAAGTAATAATGGCATAAGTGGCAACATTCATTCCAAATAGTTCAATCGCTAAAATAATAGACGTTAACGGTGCCTTACTCGCCCCTGAAAACAGACTCACCAAACCTAAGCCTGCAAGCAATGAAATTGGTAGGTTTAAAACTGCCCCTAAAGCATTCCCTAATGTCGCACCCACATAAAACAA
Source organism: Acinetobacter sp. WU_MDCI_Abxe161 (assembly GCF_025514355.1). Lineage (NCBI taxonomy): Bacteria > Pseudomonadati > Pseudomonadota > Gammaproteobacteria > Moraxellales > Moraxellaceae > Acinetobacter > Acinetobacter sp. WU_MDCI_Abxe161. Next base: position 15,018 of record NZ_JAHPTU010000008.1, on the reverse strand, counting down.
CGGCGTAATTTCACCACCTTTAAAGCCTGAACCTAAAGTGATGGCGGTAAAAACGGTCTTGTTAAAAAAGTCGTAAAACTCAATTGGTACATAAAAAGATGAAATAATTTTATCTGTACCCAAACCATTGTATTGCTGATGCGCAGTGAACAAAGTAAGTAGCATAATGACAATACCGCCGACCATGGTTCTTAATGGCAAATAGCGAATATATTTATAAAAGACGTCACTGGCAAAATGAATGGCGGCAATAAAGAAACGTGCAGCTAAACCAAAGATCAGACCTGCCACAATTAAGTTCGTGAGCGTGCCAAAATGAATGGCTGGAAACTCACTAATCACATAAAAAATATGCGGATGAACAATATCGAATAGTTCAGGAATGGTCGAAGCAATAAGCGCTGACACAAAACATGGAAAAATAGCTGAATATCTTAAATTACCTAAAGCTGTAATTTCTAAACCATAGATCGCACCCGCCAAAGGCAAGCCAAACACCCCTGCAAAACCAGCGCCAATACTGGCGATTAAGCAGATTTTTCGGTTATCTTCCGAGATTTTTAATATATGACTAAGGTGGTCAATTAATGCACCCGAAAGCTGAACTGCTGGCGCCTCACGTCCTGCTGAGCCACCAAACAACTGCGTTAAAATTGAGGTGATAAAAATGATAGGACTCATTCGTTTTGGAATAAACGACTTAGGCTGGTGAATTTCATCAATCAGTAAATGAGTTCCCCGTTCAATCGGCGATCCATATTTTTTAATGAGGTAACCAATACCAAAACCCACAAAAGGCAAAAAGTAGATAAGCCAGTGATGTAGGCTTCTGACTTTGTTTGAAATATCAAAGGCAACAAAAATTAAGGTCGAGGCTAGCCCTGCTACGACTCCAATCACAATCGAAATGACGAGCCAATAGACACTGTATTTTAGAATTTGATCATATTCAGATGAAGGTAGAATTTTCATTCGCTTTCTTCAATTCGCCTTTGAGTGGATGCCAAATTCTCAAATTATTTTTATGCTGCCAGTTCATTAAGTGAGAAATGCTTAAACTGGGCTAAAAATTAAAGCCCGCATATGCGAGCTTTCAATACAGTGATTAATTTTTGGTATCACTAAACTGTGACAAATATCTCATAATTGGCGCTATTTTTCAAGTTGAAAATAGTTAACGAGTACTGTGAAAAACAATTAACTAAGTGAATAAATAAGCATTGGATTTGACCACATTAAAGTCGCGCTCAATTAGGCCAAATCTCTTATTTAAATCTCAATTAATGCTAGCAATCACAGTTTCTGCATGACAAGTCGCGCCCTTCTCTGCACTAATCTGAATAACGCCACTACGGTGCGCCAGTACCTGCACTTCCATTTTCATGGCTTCCATAATGGCAACCACTTGCCCTTCGGTGACTTGCTCACCATTTTCAACTTTCCAACTGCTAATCACACCATTAATTGGGGCAAGTAAATGTTCGGCACTGACTTCTGGCTCGGCTGTTTGGGCTTGAACTGCGGTTGCTGGGCCTTGTGCAAACATACCCGCAGGTAAACCTAAACGGTGTAACTTGCCATCAATTTCAATATAACTGAGTAGCATTGGTTGTTGATGGTTTGGAATGCCCCGTTTAGTTGGCTTTAACTCTTGTTTAAAGTCGTTTTCGATCCAGCGTGTATGGACATTAAATTCATCGGTAAAGTCAGGTTCATTAAGTACTGCACGGTGGAAATCTAGAACAGATGCCACACCTTCAATTTTAAATTGCTTTAATGCACGTTTGGCGCGAGCAATTGCAACTTCACGGGTTGGACCAGTCACAATCATTTTTGCCATGAGTGAGTCAAAGTGGCTAGACACTAAAGAGCCAGTCCGAACACCTGTATCAACCCGTACACCATGACCAAACGGCGCTTCAAATAAACTCAACACACCAAAGGCCGGAATAAAACCACGTGCTGGGTCTTCGGCATTAATACGAAACTCAATGGCATGACCTTGTGCTTTTGGTGTTTCTTTAATAGAAAGCACTTCACCTTGTGCAACACGAATTTGCTCCACCACCAAATCGACTTTTGAGGTTTCTTCGGTCACTGGGTGTTCAACTTGCAAACGGGTATTTACTTCTAAGAATGAAAGCTTGCCATCACGACTCAGTAAATATTCAACTGTACCCGCTCCCACATAGTTTGCGGCCTGACAAATGTTTTTTGCCGAGGTTAAAATTTGCTGGTAAATCTCATCGCTAATAAATGGCGCTGGTGCTTCTTCGACTAATTTTTGGTTACGGCGTTGCAACGAGCAATCACGTGTACCCAGTACCACAATGTTTCCATGCTGATCGGCAATCACTTGCGCTTCTACATGGCGCGGTTTATCGAGATATTGCTCGACAAAACATTCACCTCGACCAAAGGCAGCTTTTGCCTCTCGTACTGCCGACTCATAAAGCTCTTGAACTTCTTCGAGTTTCCACGCGACTTTTAAACCACGCCCACCACCACCAAATGCAGCTTTAATGGCAATTGGTAAACCAAACTGTTTGGCAAACGCTAAAGCTTCATCTGCATTGTTGAGTGGGTCTTGCGTACCTTGAACTAACGGCGCACCCACAGAAGCGGCAATTTTACGTGCTTCGATTTTATCACCTAGCTTTTCAATCGCACTTGGTGATGGCCCGACCCATTTTAAGCCCGCATCAATCACAGCTTGAGCAAACTCAGCCCGTTCAGATAAAAAGCCATAACCCGGATGAACCATGGTTGCTTTCGATTTTTTTGCAATTTCGATAATGGCAGGAATATTTAGGTAGGTTTCACTGGCAGTCGCACCAGCTAAGCCCCATGCTTCATCTGCAAGTTCGACATGCATGCTGCCGATGTCATCATCTGCATATAACGCGACTGATGAAATGCCCATATCACGGCAAGCATGAATAATACGGACGGCAATTTCACCACGGTTAGCAATCAATAATTTTTCTGTATTCATCATTCATTCTCAAAATCTGTAAATTCGGCAATTTTTTTAAATTTGATGCGGCAACCTGCCGGAATCTGTGCCACCAAGTCCCAATGGTGTTTAGCAACAGAAGCAATGACCGGATATCCGCCCGTTAAAGGGTGATCATTCATAAACAAAACGGGTTGGCCGCTCGGTGGAATCTGTAAAGCACCAATGCATGTACCTTCACTTTCTAGTTCATGGGTTATTTTGCGAGTCAAAGGCTGTGCACCTGAAAGTCTTAGCCCGACGCGATTGCTTTCATTTGTTACCAGCCACTCTTGCTGACACAGTAGTTCAATACTGTCTTGTTCAAACCAGTCTGTACGCGGCCCCATCACAATATCTAGCTCAACGACTTCGCCAGCTTTTGGCAAGTCGCATTTGCCCACTTCATTTACGCTAATGTTGGCTGCTTTGACCTGCCCTTGATAAATAGTATCTCCAAGCTTTAAAGGCTCTGGGCCTAGCACTGCCAAGCTGTCAAACGAAGCACTATCGAGTACAGGTTCAACGTCTATACCACCACGAACGGCCAAATAGTTTCTTAAGCCTGCTGTTGGTGGTTGAATTTGAAATTCATCGCCTTCATCCAAATCAATCGGTTGATAACTTGCAAAGTCTGCGGTTTGCCCGTCGGCAAATTTCACACGAATGTTTGAAATAGCCCCAGCCACCGCAATAACACCCGCATGCTGCATTTTGGCTTTTAAGCCACCATTTAAAACTTCAATGACTGGTGTATCGCTTGGATTACCCACAATACGGTTAGCACTGTGCATGGCGGATAAATCCATTGCACCTGCCACACCAACCCCAATATTGGTCTGGTTTAGGCGCCCTTCATCTTGAATAAGCATCTGTAGACTTGGTGCAGTGATCGTAAATAACGGCACAGATTGTTTCGGCTCAACTGTACGCGTGATTTGCTGTGGTACAGTCACCGTAGTTGGACGATGCGTGACATCTTCAAAATGTACAGTCATGCCCGGTAAAAGTAGTGCTGGATTTTTACGCTCTAAATCCCACATTTTTTCCGATGTAGTCCCAATCAGCTGCCAACCACCTGGACTGTCTTTTGGGTAAATACCAGAGTATTTTCCAGCCAAACCCAGAGAGCCTGACGGTATTTTTTTACGCGGAACCGTTAAGCGTGGAATATCGGTAAAAGGCTTATCGGGACTGCTCATATAAGCAAAGCCCGGCGCAAAACCAATAAAAGCCACATTCCACACGCTTTGGTGATGCTTTCTAATCACATCAGCCACAGACAAACCTTGTAACTCGGCAACTTGCGCAAGGTCTTCGCCATCATAACGAATCGGCACAATCACTTCTTGGCTGCTACGCTCAAATCCAGAATCAACTTTGAGGCTCTGAATTGAAGCAACCAGCGTTTTAAAGTTAGTTTCGATCTCGTTAAAAAAAACCAAAATTGTTTTTGCAGCGGGGACTAAGTCTTTAATTCCATTCAATTGCGTATTTTGCAATTTATTGTACAACGCCAAAGTTTCCTCTAAGCTCGCAAGCTCAATCAGAAAACAGTCGGCGTTTACCGATAAAAAACGCATTTGCTTATCCTTTTTAATTCTTCTTTAGTCCAGTTAGCCAATCCAAGCACGGTCAGGAATGTCGGTAATAAACATGTGACCCGGTGCATGACTAATCGCAAAAGGAATTTTCGAGTTCATGACGGCTGCTTGCGGTGTTACTCCGCATGCCCAAAATACCGGAATTTCATCTGCTTCAATGCGAGAAGCATCACCAAAGTCAGGCTTATTTACATCCTTAATGCCTAAGCTTTCAGGGTGCCCAATATGTACAGGTGCACCATGCACACTTGGCATACGTGAGGTAATTTTTACCGCTTCACTAATTTGATGCGATGGAATTGGTCTCATAGAAACCACCATGTTTCCTGAAATACGCCCTGCTGGTTGGCACTTGATATTACTTAAATACATCGGCACATTGGTATCGTCATGAATATGGCGAACTTCAATCCCCGCTTCTTGCAAAGCGGTTTCAAATGAAAAACTGCAACCAATTAAGAAAGTCACCAAATCAGGATGAGCGTTATAAATCTCGCTTGCATCGGTCACTTCATCGACCATTTCGCCATCTTTCCAAATGCGATAGCGCGGGAAGTCAGTTCGGATGTCTGAATCTGCCGCAAGCTTAGTTGCGTAGATGCCTTCTTCAAGCACATCAAGTACTGGACAGCTTTGCGGGTTACGGTGTGCGTATAGTAAAAAGTCATATGCCCACTCTTTTGGCACCGAAATCATGTTGACCTGCGTCATACCCGCCGCCATGCCTGCTGTCGGTTTATCAAAACCTGCACGGATTTTTAAACGCGCATCTAATGCGGCTTTAAGCTGAGCTGGGTCGACTTTAATATCCTTATACATGGTGCTTATCCTTATGCTTTGTTTACAAACGGGCGGATTTCAATATTGTTTTTTACAAGCTCGGCTTTAATGGCTGCCGACATCTCTAGCGCACCGTCGGTGTCGCCATGTAAGCAAATCGTGTCGGCTTGAATTGGGGTAAAGACACCTTCAATTGACTCAACCCCACCATTTTTAAGCATTGAAACCACACGGCTCGCAACAAATGCCGAGTCATGTAAAACCGCACCTTCGAGACGACGAGACACCAGTGAACCATCACTGTTATAAGCACGGTCTGCAAAAGCTTCTGACACAACTTTTAAACCAGCTGCACGTGCCTGTTCGACTAAGTTCGACCCAGCTAAAGCCACTAAAACCAGTTCAGGGTTATACATTTTAATGGCATCAATTACTGCTGCCGCCTGAGCTTGATCATGAGCAATGGTGTTATAAAGTGCGCCATGCGGTTTAACGTATTGCACTTTTGAGCCTGCTACTTTAGCCAAGCCATCGAGTGCAGAAATTTGATAAAGCACATCGGCAATGAGTTCATCACGCGACAAATCCATATTACGGCGGCCAAAACCAACAAGGTCTGGATAAGACACGTGAGCGCCAATAGTCACACCCAACTCAACAGCTTTACGAACCGTTTTTAAAATGCCGAGCGGGTCGCCAGCATGGAAGCCACAAGCAATATTGGCACTGGTCACGACAGGTAAGATCTGGTCATCATTACCCATTTTCCATGAGCCAAAGCTTTCACCCAAATCACTATTTAAATCTACAAACATGGCATTATTCCTTTATCACTTCACGCAGTCTGGCTTAAAGCTTGGTCAAATAGTTAAACACTGTCGTAAACGACATATAGCCCATCCACCACGTCAACAGACATGTTAATCCACCCAAAATAAGCAACCATTTTGGATAGTTATAATTACCCATTAAATCTTTACGGCATGCAGCAACATACACAAAAATTGTAAGGCCAATTGGCAACACCAAACCGTTAAAACCACCTACAAAAATGAGTAGACCTGCTGGAGTCGCGCCCAATACCACATACAGCAATAAAGCCAATGCAATAAAGGTAATGGTCGTATAGTTGGTTTGCTTTGGGGTTAGGTTCTTTTTAAACGCGGTAAAGAATGACACTGAAGTATATGCTGCGCCAATGGTGCTACTAATCCCTGCTGCCCAGAAAATTAAACCAAATAATTTAAAGCCAAATGTACCCGCTGCATATTGGAATGCTTGAGCTGCCGGATTGGCATCATGGCTGGCTAAGTCAATCGTTGCACCGCTCACCACCACACCTAGAAAAGCCAAGAACAACACATAGCGCATGATGCCGACCACAACAATACCCTTGGTCGCAGCTCTAGCAACTTCATCAATATTTTCAGGGCCAACCGCGCCTTTATCGAGTAAACGGTGTGCACCCGCGTAGCAGATATAGCCACCCACTGTACCGCCGACAATGGTAGTAATAATGGCAAAGTCGATTTGATCTGGAGCGAAGGTTTGATGTACAGCTTGCCCCACAGGAGGCATTACAATAACGGCCACAATAATAATTAGTAGGATTTTAAGTAATCCCAACACAATCATGCTTTTATCCATGGCAAGCGTTGCTTTTCTTGATGCAAAAATCAAAATGGCTAATGCACCACTTAAAATACCGCCCCACTTTGTGTCTAGACCAAAAAGTGCATTTAAGCCTAAAGCTGCACCTGCAATGTTACCGACACTAAAGAAAAAACCACCTAAAATCACCAAAAACGCCAGTAAATATCCACTACCTGGTAATGCTTTATTGGCAATATCTGATGCACGCATTTGGGTCAGTGTGACCACTCGCCAAATATTTTGTTGAACCACATAATCAATCAGAATGGAAACTAAAATGGCAAAGCCAAATGCCGCCCCTAACTTGACTGTAAATACAGCAGTTTGGGTTAAAAATCCGGGCCCCATTGCAGAGGTCGCCATCATAAAGATAGAGGCTACAATGGCCCATTGGCGATCTGATAAAAAAGAAGATTTCAGTAAAGACATATTAATGCGTTCCTCATCCATTTGAGCTTAACAACGCTATTTTCAAGTTGAATTAAGAACACCATTTTTGTCCTAAACGATATTCTTTAATCCTTTAAAATGACAAAGATTCCCTGTTCCCCAATCGACACAATCGGCGATCAAATCTTGTAGCTAAAATAAAAACATAGCTCATCCTTACGGACAATAAGGCTTTTTACATTAAGTTAAAAATTTAAATTATTGATTTTAAATAGTTTAGTCCTTATTAAAAAATCAAGATAAGCTCTACTTATTGAAGTTAATAAGCTGCCTTTATTGTTTTACATATAAAACAGCTTATTTTTTTATTTGCTCATTGAGTCTTTTCATAGCACATTCAGATACCTTAACTGCAACTTCGGTCAGTTTCTCTTTTAAAGCCACATCATTTCCTTGAATGTAGATCGAGGTGAAATGGAAGGTTTTTAATTGAATAGGCGTATTTAATATTTCTAGTCGCCCATCGGTAATTTCTTTTAACGCCGTTAAGGTCGGCACCACAGCAATACCTAAGCCCTGCTCGGCTAAACGCAATAGAGTCGCCAATGAATAACTGGTAATCGAAAGTGGTTCATCAATTCCTTGTTCTTTCATTCGGGCTTTTAATTCTTTATAGGGATAGGTAATTTTTGGATAAGTTAAAATGGTATGTGACATAAGAGTTTTAAAAGACATTTGAGCAACTCCGCCTTTAAATGACGGTGAAGCCAAGAAACTTAGTTCAAAGTCACACAAAGTCTGTTCAATACATTCAAAAGCTAAAGTTGGCCCAAGCAAGAATGCCATGTCTAAGTCGCCTGTCCGAACGCCTTCTTGTAAGTTAGGTGTAAGGTCCACCACAATCTCGACTGAAATTTTTGGGAACTCTTGTTGAACCTTTTCGATATATTCGACCAACCATGTATAAACTATAGTTTCGGAAACTCCCAAACGAATGGTGCCCGTCAGGTGCTGGTTTTCGGTCAGTTCTGCGACCAGATCTGTTTCTAGGCGCATAAATTTTTCGGCGTACTTAAATAAAGTTAAGCCTTTATGAGTAGGCTTAAACTGCCGATAGTTTCGATCTAAAACTTTAAAACCTAATTCATTTTCAAGAGCTGTGATTTTTTGAGAGACCGCAGGCTGGGTGGTTTGCAATTTAGTCGCCGCTTTATTGAAGCTATTTAAAGTCACAACCCAATAAAATGCTTCCAGATTCTTTAAATTCACGTGTCATCCTGTCTTAAAAAACTTCCCTACTTTTATAGTATGGGAGTTGTTAGCGTGATTAGGCTACCCATTTATGCAGTTTTATTTGAGTTTGGCCTATTTCACTCTCACAAAAATAATATCCAAATCTTTTTTAGGCACAAACTTGGTTTTGATCATTTGAAATTGAGTTGGGCTAATCTTTTTGACTGGTCCATCCCAACAAAATGACACAAGTTCATCTTTATCTCGCTCAATGGTGAGCTTAAAGTTCTCAATTGGCTTTGCCCAATTTGCACCCGTCGTCAAAATATAGCCCAAAGCACTAAACGGCGAATTTTCTGCACTGGCTTTTTTTAAGCCTTGCTTAAATTGTTTATCCATACAAAATTGCTGGTTATATTCATCTGGATAGAGAGCAACAGAACCGCCCACCAAAGGTTTATATTCATGGTGAATTTTAGTCAAACTATTGGCTTTAAAGGTTTGTTTCCAGCTATAGACCACTTGAGATGACCAAGGAATTACATCATCCTTTTTAAAATTGGCTAAAACTTTCTGTATCTGTGGCTTATTACATTGTTTTAACTTATCTACATAATATTCATAATCATAGGTATTACGTAGCCATGGGTTTAACATATCTTTTTCACTAAACCCACACTGCTTAAACTCTTCTGTGGTATCAATCAGAGGTGATTTTTCATCTTTTTGAATAAACGTTCGCACATGTATCTCTGGTTTTATATTTTACCATCCACCACAATCTTAAAACTTTTCAAAAGATGTTCTGTATGGGCAAAATCAGACTCAAAGAAATTATCAATACGCGGTAGCGGAAATAAGATCGTTTCTGTTACGTCCTTATTGCTTAAATTTTTATAGGCGTATTCGACCTTAACCAGTTTTTTACTGATAAATAGATCTTCGCTGTGCATGGCAATCTGCGAATTTTTGAGATATTGAATCCCACCTGTACCTACGTAACCCGTAGAATCATTGGCTAAACCATAGGTTGATAACTGAACCAAAACAGCAAAGGTTATTGCAAACTTTTTCATTTTAAAGTGCTCTATATCATTTTCTAATTATGAAATGTCGATCTGCAATAAAGCATAACTGTTTAAGCGTAAAAGCTGTTAGTCTTTTAGTGATGACTCATATATCTCTATAAACTCTAATTTTTTAGTGAAAACTTAATTTCTGCCTCGTCATCTTTTTAGGCACACTAATTTTCCCAATAAAATTGGTTAGCCATAAAATGCATTCGTCACGGTATTCAAAATGAGGAATTAAACTGAGGTCAATTTTTATATCTCTATCGGCTACAGGCAAACTCAGACAATATTCAAAGTCGATAGAATTATATTTTAACTTCAGATCTTTTTCTTCAGCCTGTTTTTTGATTTCCGCCATAATACGGTTGAGATTAACAATCAAATTATTTGAAACTTGATTATTCTCATAAACACGTTCATAGACGTTCTCAGCAACGTCTATATATTTTATAAGCTCTGCGTTTTCATTCATATCGTTCATGCTCTCTTTTTTAAAGATTATGAACAGCTAAATGTTTCATTGCGTTACTTGGCACATAGCTTATGTGAAAAATGTATATTTTTCTTTACCAAAAGATATAACTAAGATTTTGAAATTTAAAAACAATTAATCAGTATGTGCACATTTGTATACATTTAACATTTACTTAAAGATAGCTTTAGGGAAAGTAATAAATTGTGTTATAGCTATTTACAAGCAAAAAAAACCGCCCCAGAAGGCGGTCGCTGAGTTAAAACCAGCAGTATATAGAAGTAAGGTGGACATTCACTTCTATATTCTTTATGAAGGAGTTTTATTGTTTTTAATAAAATCCTCAGATTTAAAATAATTGATAATCATGTCTGCATGCTCTTCTTTTGGAGGAGTAACAGTCATAGGAAACGCATCTTTCGACATCTTAAAACCTGGTGGTAAAAAGTGTGAAATTGGCGGTAATTTAGGTTTTCCACCTTCTGTGATTCGCTCAATAAAACCAGCTAACCAAAGAAGATATTCCCCTTCATTTGCGAACTTTGGCATAACACTCAGATCAATTTGAACCTTGCACTCACTTAACGGCTTGGTTAAGTTTTCTTCAAAGTCTATATAGTTGAATTTGAGCTTAAACTCTGTTCCTTTAATAGCTTTTCGAATCTGACTAATTAAACAGTTAAGGTTCTGAGTAATGTCATCAGTGAATAAGCTATCTTTTTTTATATTTTTATAAACCTTTTCGGCTACAGCTAGATACTTTGGCATTAACCTCTCTCCGTACTATTGTTATAAAGTGCTGATCTATGAATGTTTTATGACTTTGATTATGCTTAAAGATATGTAAGTAAAGGTAACCTTATTAGCTTGGTTTGTAAGTAGTTAGAGCTTTATGTAAAGTGCACCAAAAAAACACCGAAAAAAATTATGGTTTTGATAACTCCTCCACAAAATAAACGCTTGAATAGAGATACTTTGAAATATTTTCTTTCATATTGATTTTTACCATTTGGTAAAATTAATATGTTTTCATCTGCTTATCACGTCGGACTAAACCAAGAACAGCTCTACGTACTCTTATTTCATCTTCGGAAAAAGGGAGATGCACTGTAAGTTCGTAAATTGAAAGAGAATTATTTTCTATCAAGAAGCAATCTTGCTCTGTCGTCCAATGAGAAGTGGTTGTTGGGACTTGTTTAAGATAACGTTTCATATTTCCTAGCAGATCTGTTTGCACATACAAAAAGCCTGCCTTTGGGGCAAGCTTAGTTTAAATTTTGTGGTGATCATTATTATAGCAGTCTGTAGACAATTATGTTCAGTTGATCTTGTAGTTGCTAATAACTTAATGACATTGCCTCTATCTATCTCCCGCGGTATAACTTTAGGTCTTACTTTTTTAAAGCAATCATAAAATCTATTATTAAAATTAATTTAGCTCAATTTTAATCTACTATATGGCACTCCAAGATATAATTAGGAAAAATCAATAATTTATGTTTACCTACAATATATCCCTCCAAGAGCTAATTTAAGTTAAATATTCTTTTGTTTATTAATTAAAATTCAACATCTAAAAAAAATTAAACAAAATTTAACTCAAAAAATAAAAACATGAGATTTTTTGAAGAAAAAACATTTCCAAATAAATTACAATATGCGCAACTTAACCAACTAAATTTAAGTTTATGAACCTTCTAAAATTCATTAAAAGCTTCAACACACTAAATACCTACCTATTTATCTCAACCTCTACATTACTATTAATAATAATTTATTTTTATATAATAAATCCAACTTAATTATAACAATATGAAGATTTGTCAAATTTCAACAAGTCTTCAATATTGCTTATAAAGTTTTTTACTTAAAACCTCTTGTTTCAAAAAAATCAATAATCATAGAGGTCAAATTTTCTTTAACAACTTTCAAATCGTCTTCTTGTTTTTTTATTAACTCTAAAATATCTTCAACTTCTTTTTTAAAATTTATATCACTATCAATCATTTTTTTTGTTTCTTTATCTAAAACTAACTCACCATTCTTATAAATATTTTCATCAATTCGTTCTCCTCTTTTTATTTCTTCTGCTGTAGCTAAGCGTACCATATCTATTAGCTCAAAAGCTCTAAAAAAAGTAAAACAGTTTTTATTCCGATAAGGAAATTTGAAAACAACTTTTTTTTTAAAAAACTCATGATAACTCATAAACCAACACTCCAAATTAATAAATTAAATTTTAAAAATTAATAAGACGACTTTAAATTTAAAACAACAAATAATAAAAAAGCTCTAGTGAATAACAATAGAGCTCTTAAGCCAAAAATAGCTTTAATCCTGAAATACAAACTTAACTTATTTTAAGCTTGCTCTTTAATTATACAACAACACCAAACAATTAAAAAATATATTTTCAAAATAAATATTATAAAAAATAAGAAAACAATCGCTAATACAAATAAAGAAAAACAAATAAAAAAACAGCCCTTACTTAATAAATAAGGACTGTCTTTAAATTAAAAGTTAATTAATATTTAATTAACTTCCATTTGCAGTAATAACTACACGACGATTTGGCTCTAAACATTGAATAACTTGATTTCTTTTTCCTATCCCAAGGCAACTTTTAAAATCTTTTGTCTCCCCTCTAGAGTCAATATTAATATTTTCTCTTTGAGCTAAGCCGCTTTGTACCAAATCATTGGCAATAGTTACTGCTCTTGCATAAGATAATCTTTGGTTATAATCATTTTTCCCCATTTCATCAGCATAACCCGTTACTGTTATACGATTTATATTATGTATATTACTCTTGATATCATTTTTAACTTGATCAAGGGCTTCATTACCTCCTACTACATCATGAATTGAAGATTTATCAAAATTAAATAAAATTGCATTAGTTGCATAAGTACGCTGCATCGCTGCGGGTTCTGCTACAGCTTTCATATCTTCTTGTGTAATCAAATCTTGGCAACTTTGATCACGCCACTTCAAACTATCTACAAAGTAATTTTTATCAAAACCAACTCGTAGTTGACATAATTGATATTCATTACTATTTTTTTTCTGTAAACCAACTAAATAATCCCACGTACGCACTCCCCATAAACCTTCTGAAAAGTGTGGATTACCCATTAAGAAACGTACTTGGTTTTTATTTAACCCTATATCTAATTTCTTTATTTGATTAAGATCATAACGTTGTACAGCTTTAACATATGTTGCTGTTGGTTCAGGGAATTGCGAGGCTTCACTTTCTGTAGCTACGCTAATATTTGTCGCATTGGCTACCAATGAATCAGCCATTACAGAGGTTGAAACAGCTAACATGCATCCAATAATAATTTTTGAGGCTTTCAAATCTCTTTACTCCTAATTTAATATTAAAGAAAGAGTAGTCCTTATAGGGCTACTCCTCCCTATTTAGACTTAATCGATTACACCACTTAAACCAACACGGATGCTAGCGCCACCTGTTGTACCCCCAGCAACGCCGCCTGATAAACTCCAACGGCCATTATCAGCAGTCTTGCGAAGAGTCGCACCAATGGCTTGCTCTCCACCGTAGAACCCTGTACCTACACCATAAGTATATTTACCAGCAACAAATGGAGCATTTTCTAAAGCTAATACTGAAGCAATACCTGCATTGGCACGTTTTTGCACATCGTCAATACGTTTATTCGCTTCATAAAAGCCCTGATCCATCTTATTATTTAAAGTATTATAATTACTGGTAGAAGCGTCTTGAAGCGCTCCAAGTGCATCTCCAACGTTATTATATGAATTACCTCCAATTTCATAAGATGGTCCAGTTATATTGCCCAGATCATCAACGCGGCTGCCACCACCCAAAGCATCGGTGAATTTTTTATTGGTCGTATGTAATTGGCTACCATTAACAGCATCTTTAGAAGTAGCAGTCACTTTACCTGCCTCTAAACCTGTAATTTTATTAGCCTTACTATCAACCACTACATTACCTACGCTCACTTTGTCGAAGTTCACATCTTTAGCTGTAGCCACTTGATAATTGTTAGAACCATCCGCATTTTTAGTTTGAGATACAACAATGTTACTACCTTGAGTTACTGTCGTTTTCGCTTGCGTTGCGGCAGAGCGAACTGACCCGATAGCATCATTAATGTTATTTTCTCCGGTGCCTCCAATATCATTATTGATGTATTTACCCGTAGCTGGATCATAAGTGGTATTACCTCCAATAATATCTTTTACACCTACACCTTGAGCATATAACTGCCCACCATTTATTACATCTTTAGAATTAGCAGCTACTTTACCTGCCTCTACTCCTGTAATTTTATTAGTTTTGCTATCAATAACCACATTACCTACGCTCACCTTATCAAAGTTCACATCTTTAGCTGTAGCCACTTGATAATTGTTAGAGCCATCCGCATTCTTAGTTTGCGTTACAACAATATTACTACCTTGAGTAACTGTAGATTTTGCTTGGGTTGCAGCCGTATTAACAGCGCCAATAGCATCATTAATATTATTTTTACCAGTACCACCAATATTACTATTGGTATATGTACCTGTGACAGGATTATAAACCGTTGTCCCACCAATAATATTTCTTACACCTTCACCTTGAGCAAATAGCTGACCACCATTAATTACATCTTTAGAATCAGCCGCTACCGTACCTGCTTCTACTCCCGTAATCTTGTTCGTCTTACTATCTGTAACAACATTCCCTACCGTGGTCTTGTCGAACTTCACGTCTTTGGCTGTTGCAACAACATAGTTGTCTGAACCATCCGCATTCGTGCTCTTGGTCACAACAATGTT